>VGRJ01000060.1 GCA_016875405.1 Deltaproteobacteria bacterium
AGCGGGAACCAGCTCGTGTAGGTCAACACGAGCAGCGGGACGATCAGCCGCTCGAACGGGCTCTCGACCTCCTGCCGTGGCACGGCCGTCACCGCGCTGGCCCGCGCGCCGCGCTCGCCCATCAGCGAGAGGATGCGGGTGACGCCCCCGGGCTCGAGGACCGTGTCGGCGTCGACGAACAAGAGCACCTCGCCGCTGGCCTCGCGCGCGAGCCGGTGGCAGGCGTGAGGCTTGCCGATCCAGCCGGGTGGCAGCGGCTCGCCTTGAACGAGCCGCACCCGCGGATCCTCCGCCCCGAGCGCGCGCACGAGGTCCGGCGTGCGGTCGGTCGACTGGTCGTCGTACACCACCACTTCGACCACGCTCGCGGTGTCGGCGAGCGCGGCGCGAACGCACCCCTCGATGTTCGACTCCTCGTTGCGGGCCGGGACGAGCACGCTGACGCGCGCGCCAGCGGCCTCGTCGCGGCCGCGGGGCCAGGTGGCGAGATTGACCAAAGTCATCCCAAGCGGGAGGCAGGCGGGCCCGAAGAGGGCCCAGGGCAGTTCGCTCATGGTGCGCTCGCGCCTCCGCTGTCGCCGCTGAGCCAGTGCCGCAGCAGCCGCCCCGCCCGTCCGCGCCGGGCACCGCTGAAGAGCGGCACCCACATCGAGTTGCTGCCGGCGTCGAGGTGACGCCGCATGCGTACGAACGGCGTCTGCCAGACGCGCTCGATCCTCGGGACATCGACGAGCTCGCTCACGCCGAACCCGGCCTCGCCGGTCGCCGCGCAGCGAGCCTCGAGGAGCCAGCGCAGGTAGAACGGTCCGTCCTCGACCAGGTGCCGCGCGTGCAGCGTCACGGCGTGCCCGTCCGGGCAGGTGAGTTCGCCGCGCTCGTGCCAGTCGAGCCCGTAGACGCTGCGCCGCGGCGTGCCCCAGCGCATGGGCGCCGCGGTGTTCGCGAGGGCCGGCGCGCCCCGCGGGATCGACAGCACGAGCGGCTCCTCGACACCGTCGGCGCCGGTGACGCCGTAGTAGACCAGTTCGCGCTCGGGGAAGGCCACGCGGCCCCAGCGCCACGAGGTCATGCCGAGCTCGGGGAGTGCGACGCGGCTCGCGTTCGCGTCGATGTAGGCGCGCCCGACGAGGGGCTCGAGCGGCTCCTCGCCGTCGTCGAGCTCGAGCCGTCCCTCGGCGCTCGGCGCGATCGGACACCACACGTGGCGCGGATCCCCCTCCACCGCTGCGACGCCGCTCGCCGGACCTCGAACCGAGAGCCGACCCTTCGCGCGTCGCCGTGAGCCCGGGATGGCGAGGTCGAGCTCGCCCTCGAGGCAGACCTCGGTGCCGCGCCACGACAGGCGCAAGGTCGACGCCCCGAGCTGCATCCGCCACGCGCCGTCGCCCAGCTCGATCGCGCTCTCTTCGTACTCCTGCAGCAAATAAAAGACGGGCTTGCCGCGTCGGTAGACGGCGACGTTCAGGCCCGGGTGCTCCCGCGGGATGCCGCGCTGGGCCTGATACCCGGGGAGGAACGGGAGCCCGAGGAAGCCGATCAGCACCGCGCCGTCGCCCGCGGGCGTCACGAGGTCGCAGTACCACCACGCAAAGCCTCCCGGGGCCTCGAGCGCGAGCTTCTCCTGGAGCGCGGCGGGCTTACAAACGCTCAAGATTCCCAACGGTTAGAGCCTCCGACGACGAAACAATGCGCAAACCTGTTGCAAAGCATACGCACATGCGCTAGCTCTTGCAATAGGTTTGAACACGGTTTTGGCGGGAAGTCCATGATGGTGCGATGCGACGTGGCGGTGATCGGGAGCGGCCCCGCGGGGCTCGCTGTCGCCACGTCGTGCGCGGCCCTCGGGCTCGACGTCGTCTGCATCGCGCCCGATCCGTGGCGCAGCTGGACGCCGAACTACGGCCTCTGGTCACACCAGGCGTCGCTCGTCGACGAGGACGTGATCGCCGCCCGCTACGCGACGCCGCGCGTGTGGCTCGGTACCGACGACGCCCTCACCTTGCCGGACGCCTACGTCAAGCTCAGCACCTTCCGGCTGCACCGCTCGATGCACGGGCGGGCCGAGGCCGCCGGCGTCCGCTTCGTCGAGTCGGAGGTGAGCTCGCTCGCGCACGACGAGGTCGGCTCACTCGTCCGAACCTCGGCGGGAGTCACGGTCCGCTCGGCGGTCGTCGTCGACGCGTCGGGCGCGGGCTCGCGCTGGCTCGAGCGCTCCGGTGACGCCCTCGACGCTCACCAGACCGCCTACGGCGTGCTCGCCGAGGTCGCCGAGCACCCTTACGCGAGCGGCGAGATGTCCTTCATGGATTTCCGTCACGCGCCGGGCGGGGATGAGCGCGCCGCGCCGTCGTTCCTCTATGCGCTTCCGGTTGACGGAAATCATGTCTTCCTCGAGGAGACGGCGCTGGTCCGCGCGCCCGCGATGCCGCTCGAGGTCCTCGAGGCTCGCCTCGCCGAGCGGCTCGCCGCGATGGGGCTCCGCGTCGTGGCGATCCACGAGGTGGAGCGCTGCTCGATCGCGATGGGCCTCGAGCTGCCGTCGACGGCGCAACGCACCGTGGGGTTCGGTGCCGCCGCGTCGATGGTCCACCCCGCTACCGGTTACCAGCTCGCCGCGGCGCTCGAGCGTGCACCCGAGGTCGCGGGAGCGATCGCCCGGGGGCTCGCGATTGGCACGCCGGCCACGGCCGCCCGGGCGGCCTGGGACGCCGTGTGGCCCGCGCCCCGCGCGCGGCTGTGGTCACTCTACCGGTTCGGCATGGCGGCGCTCTGCGGGTTTGATCTCGCGCGCACGCGGCTTTTCTTCGAGGCTTTCTTTGCGCTCGATGCGAAGGACCGTCGTCGGTACCTCGATGCGAGCGCGAGCCCGGCCGAGCTCGCCTCGATCATGGCGCGGCTCTTCTGGGGCGCGCCGCTCACGACGCAGTGGCAGCTGATCCGGCACGGAATGGGTAGTGGGCGCGCGGAGCTCTGGCGCGCCGCCAGTCTCGGAGGAATCGCATGAGTCAGTCTTACGTCGCGTTGCGCGCGCAGGCCCCGGCGCGAACCCCCTCCGTCGCCGAGGCGACGGGTGGCCCGGATCCGATCGAGGCCGTCGAGCTCTGCATGCGTCGCCTCGCCGTCGACGGTGCTGCCGACTTGACGAGCGCGATGGTGCTCGAGCACCTCGAGACGGGTGGCAAGCGCTTCCGAGCGCGCCTGTCGCTCGAGGCCGCTCGCGCGCTCGGCGCCGAGGCAGACGCGGCGATCGGCTGGGCGGCTGCGGTCGAGCTGCTGCACAACGCGACCCTCGTCCACGACGACATCCAGGACGGCGACACCGTGCGTCGCGGCAAGGCGACGGTCTGGGCGCGTCATGGCATCGAGCAGGCGATCAACGCCGGCGACTTCATGCTGATGCTCCCGTACGTCGCGGTGTCCGAGCTCCGCTGCGATCCGGCGGTGAAGGCGCGGCTCATGCGGTTGCTCGCGCGCTCCGCGATCGACTGCGTGCGGGGGCAGGTCTTCGAGCTCCAGTTGAAGTCGCTCGGCGAGGTGCCCTGGGCTCGCTACCTCCACGCGGTCCGCGGCAAGACCGGTGCCCTCCTGTCGATGGCCGTCGAGGGCAGCGCGCTCCTCGCCGGACGAACCCCCGAGCACGCGGCGCAGCTCGCGGCGTGCTTTCTCCCGCTCGGCGAGCTGTTCCAGATGCAAGACGACGTGCTCGACCTCTACGGCGACAAAGGGCGCGCGGAGCAGGCGAGCGACATCTACGAGGGCAAGGTCAGCGCCCTCGTCGTCGCCCACCTCGAACGTCACCCCGAGGAGACGGTCTGGCTGCGCGACCTGCTCGCGGCCCCGCGCTACGCGACGTCCCCCGAAGAGGTCCGTGCCGCGGTCGAGCGCATGCGGCTCGGTGGCGCGCTCGCCGACGTCCTCGACCACATCGCCGCGGTCGAGCGCGAGACGGTCCACTCCTCGGTGCTCGCCGCCGAGCCCGAGCTTCACGCCACGGCGATGCAGCTGTGTCGCATGGCTCAGAAGCCCATCCTCCATCTCACGGCCCTGCGCGCCGTCGACGAAGACAACACCTCGACTCCAAGGAGCGTTCGCCCATGCCAGCTGAATCTCGTGATCCCGTAGTCGTCATCGGAGCCGGTCTCGGCGGTCTCGCCGCGGCCGTGCGCCTGCGTGCCCTCGGGCACCAGGTCCTCGTGCTCGACGCCGCGGATCAACCCGGCGGCCGCGCGCGCTCGTTCGATCGAGACGGCTACTCGTTCGACGCCGGGCCCACCGTGGTCACCGCGCCCTACCTCCTGCACGAGCTGTTCGAGCTCGTCGGTCGCGACTCGAGCGACTACTTCGACCTCGTCGCGGTGGACCCGTTCTACCGCGTGCTCTTCTCGGAGGGCGGTCACTTCGACTACGTCGGCGACGAGGAGCGGCTGCTCGCGCAGATCGGTGACATGAGCCCGCCCGACGTCGATGGCTACCGGCGCATGGTCGCTCACTCGCAGCGCATCTTCGACGTGGGCTACACCCAGCTCGCGGACAAGCCCTTCTCACGCGTCAGCGACATGCTGCGCATCATGCCCGACATGGCTCGGCTCTCCGCGTACCGGAGCGTCTACTCGCTCGTGGCGAAGTACTTGAAGGACGAGCGGCTCCGCCAGGTCTTCACGTTCCAGCCGCTGCTCGTCGGCGGAAACCCGTTCCACACGCCCGCGATTTACCTGCTGATCCACTGGCTCGAGCGAAAGTGGGGTGTGCACTTCGCGAAGGGCGGCACGCGCTCGATCGTCCACGGCCTCGTGCGCCTGCTCGGCGATCTCGGCGTCGAGGTTCGCCTCAACACGCCGGTCGAGCGACTCGAGGTGCGTGACGGCAACGTCGTCGCGGTCGAGACCGCGGACGGCCAGCGGATCCCCGCGAAGTTCGTCGTCTCGAACGGCGATCCGTCGATGGTCTACACGCGGATGCTCGCTCCCGAGCACCGCAGCCGCCACACCGATCGCGCGGTCGCGCGCAAGCGTCAGTCGATGAGCCTGTTCGTCGCCTACTTCGGGACGAAGAAGACCTTCCCCGACCTCGCGCATCACACCATCGTCCTCGGCCCGCGCTACAAGGGACTGCTCCACGACATCTTCGAGAACAAGACCCTCTCCGACGACTTCTCGCTCTACCTCCACGCGCCGACGCGGACCGACGAGACGCTCGCCCCACCGGGTCATGAGTCGTTCTACGTGCTGTCGCCGGTGCCGAACCAGAAGAGCGGGCTCGACTGGGAGAAGGAGGCGCCGCGCTACATGGATCGGATCCTCACGCACCTCGACGAGCGCTGCTTGCCCGGGCTCAAGGACAACCTGACGACGCACTTCAGCGTCGACCCGCGCTACTTCGAGAACGACCTCCGCTCGCACTCGGGAGCAGCGTTCGGTCCGGAGCCGCGGCTCACGCAGTCCGCGTACTTCCGCTATCACAACGTGTCGGAGGACGTGGGTGGCCTCTACTTCGTGGGCGCGGGTACGCACCCCGGCGCAGGGATGCCCGGAGTCCTCTCGTCGGCGCGCGTGCTCGAGCGCGTCGTGCCGCGGGGGTCAGCGGAGGAGGCGAAGAGCTTGCTCCAGCCCACCCGCTCGCTCGGATCTTCGAAGCTCGCCGCCGAGTGAGACCACCACGCCCATGACCACGTCGGCCGAGCTCGTCCTTCACGGTCGGGAGACCCTCATCCGCCACGCGCGATCGTTTCGCGTGGCGTCGGTGTTCTTGCCTACCGCGAGCCGGGACGACGCGGCGCTCGTGTACGCGTACTGCCGCGAGCTCGATGACGCGGTCGACGAGGCGCCGAGCCTCGAGGCCGCGAAGCACCGCATCGCCCTCGCCGAGCGGAGCGAGGTCGCGAGCGCCTACCGCGAGGTCGCGGCGCGGCGGGGATTCGATCCCGGCATTGCCGGCCACCTCGTCGCCGGGATGCGGGCCGACCTCGGTGCCGTGCGCATCGCCGACGACCGGGCGCTGCTTCGCTACTGCTACCAGGTCGCGGGGAGTGTCGGGCTCATGATGTGCGGGGTGCTCGGGGTCGACGACCCGCGGGCGCTCCCTCACGCGATCGATCTCGGCGTCGCGATGCAGCTCACGAACATCTGCCGCGATGTCCTCGAAGACGCCGGCCGGGACCGCGTGTACCTGCCCGCGTCACGCCTCGAGGCCGAGGGCATCTCGAAGGCCGATCTCGTCGCGGGCCGCGCCGACCCCTCCCGCATCGCACGCGTCGTCGGCGAGCTTCTCGCGCTGGCGGATTCATACTATCGGAGCGCCGAGGACGGCATGCCGTTCATCCCCGCGCGCTCCCGGCTCGCCATCCTCGTCGCGAGCCGCCTGTACAGAGGGATTGGCGTTCGCCTGCGTCGAAAACACGCGGCGAACCCGATGCATGGGCGCACGCGCACGAACTTGTTCGAAAGATGCGTCGGAGTGCTGGCGTCCGTCGCGGTCTGGATCATGATGTCGATGTTTGTGCGACCGGGTCGACGGTCGCATCGGGGCGCGCTTCACATTCACCTGCAGGGGTTACCCGGAGCCTCACCGGGCTGAGCAGTCGAGTCCACGATGGGCTATCGCATCAAAACGGTTTCCGAGCTGACGGGGATTCCGAAAAACACGCTCATCGCGTGGGAGCGCCGCTATGGCCTCATCGAGCCCGACCGACACGGCAACCGCTACCGCAGCTACTCCGACAAGGACGTCGCGCTGCTCAAGCGGATCAAGCGGCTGATCGAGGAGGGCTACAAGATCAGCGAGGCGGTCGAGCTCTTGCGGCACCCCGAGCGGCAGCCCGAGGTGGCGCGCGTCGCGAACACGAACAGCGCCGACTTCGACTCGCTCGAACGGGCACGCGCTGAGCTGCTCCCGGTGCTGCTCGATTTCGACGCCCAGCGCGCAGAGGTCCTCTTGCAGCGCTACGGGACACTGCCTTACGCCCGCCTGATCGAGGAGCTCTATTACCCGATGCTCCGCTCGGTCGGGGAAGGGTGGGCCGAGGGCCGCGTGTCGATCGCGCAGGAACACTTCGTCACCTCGTTCTGCCGCGAGCGCTTCCTCGCGATGCTGATGCAGATCGGCGGCGCGCGCGGCAGCGGACCGCACGCGGTGTGCACGACCTACCCCGGCGATCTCCACGAGCTCGGGATCCTCGGGGTGTCGGTGCTGCTCGCGCTCTCGGGCTGGCGCATCACCTACCTCGGGCCGAACCTCCCGGCGACCGAGCTGCACAAGACCGGGCGTACGCTCCGCCCCGACTGGGTGTGCACCTCGCTCGTGATGCCGGTCGCGTCGAGCGATCTCGAGGCGTACATTCAGATGGTCCGCGATCTCCTGCCGAAGCGCACCTGGCTCGCGATCGGCGGCGCCGGCACGAAGGGCTACGCCGGGCCGGTCCCGGCGCGCGTTTTGGTGAGCGAGCACTGGCGCGAGCTGATGCAGGAGCCGGTCTGACACCGTCGTCGTGCGTTCGCATGCGGAGTCGCATGTCGACGTCGTTGCGCTAGGCTCCGCCCTCGTGATGCGCCCCTCCGTCGCCCAGCACCTCGTCCTGTCCTGTCTCCTCGCGGCCTGCGCGGCGGGCTCGCCTTCGAGTGAGGAGTCGGCGACGCCCGGCACCTCCGTGACGGCCGGCGTCGGCGGCAGCGTCACCTCCAACGCGGCGTCCGTCGCGAGCGCGAGCGAAGCCGCGAGCACCAGTGGAGCGGGCGGCGCGTCGCAGAACGTCGGCGTCGGCGGCGGCGCGGCCGAGCTCGTGACGTCGTCGCAGTGGTCCGAGGGGCCACTCCCGTCGCCGCTCCCCGCGAAGGGGACGCTGTTGCCGCTGCCGGGCGGGGGGATCGGCGAGCCCGTGTTCACCAGCAACAACCCGGAGGTCTTCAAAGGCAACGGGTTGCTCTACGGTACGGGCCACCCCTCACCGACGCGCGGTGGGAAGTCGTTCCCGATGTCGGGCGATTTCGGCGTCTACCTCCACCACCTGAACCAGTCGGGGGCGACCAAGGTCGCGACCTTGATGGTGACGAACCCGAACGCCGCGGCCGTCACCGTCAGCGCCGAGGGCTCGGGGTACAACCAGACCGAGACGGGCGGCCTCGCGCTCAACTCGAGCCCGGATTTCTTCGTGTCCAAGGAGTGGATCACGGGCACGCCGTCGATGCTCGTTCCGCCGACGAACCTGCCGCCGATGAAGCCGCTGGCGATCTGGCAGAAGCAGGTGAAGAACAACGCCGAGATCGACGGGCGCTTCGTGGTGCACGCGTCGGGCCCGGTGTTCGCGTACCTCGTCGTCACCGACTCGACCGACCTCAACCAGGCGATCGCGGTCTACAAGACCGACGCACCGGGGATCATCGCGAAGTCGGGCAACCCGCCACCGCCGTTCGGTCGCGAGGCCGGCGTCTACGCGCACGACACGTGGCGCGGGGTGATCCGCGCCGAGGTGCCACCGGCGGGGCACCACGTCGGCTTCGCCGTCAACACCGCGACGGGCCTCGGCTTCCCCCAGGTGCAAGCCTTCAAGGCGCTCACCCACTACTCGGACAGCGCCGCCGAGGCCGTGGGCATGTACGGCAACGTCTACGATCTCGACGTCGAGCTCGCCCACGACGGCGAGGGCTCGATGCCTCGCAAGGTCGGCGTCGTCTTCGCGAGCCTCGTCACTGCGGACATCTCGCGCTACTGGGACGGGGTCGGCCTCGTCGACGGCAAGGAGGTGATCCTCACCCACACCCCGAAGTCCGCGACGACCCTGCTGAAGGAAGTGACGCTCGCGCCCGGCGAGAAGCAAGTCGTGCGCTTCCAGGCGATGGTGCCCGGGCTCGCCTCGATCCCGCAGGCGCTGTTCCTCGTCTCGTACTGAGCGTCGCGCCGGTACGGTGTGCGCGCCCGGCCAGAGGTGCTGCCGTCTTCAGTTCTTGTTGGCGGCGTCGAGGAAGAGCGTCTTCAGCGCCTGGTAGTTTGCAGGGTCCGACAGGTTGTTCGCCGATAGGTTGTAGATCGCGACGACGCGACCGTCTCCATCGAGCAGAACGACATCTCGGAAGGTGGGTTTCCACTGCTCCCAGACATCCATCATCGCCGTCGCCTGAAGCCACGGCAGCGTGCGGTTCGACGAAATGCTCGCGTTGCCGGCCTCAAAGCCGACGTCGTTCATTCCGAGGATTTGGATCGGCACTTTCGTGCCGGCCGTCGCGAGCTCGCCTTGCAGGGTGTCGAGGTGGCCAAACTGGCCACTGCAGTAGCCTCACGTGGCGTGGCCGAAGTACCAACCCGAGACCTGTTTCAGGTAGTCCTTCGGCGACACGGCCTGGTTGAACCTCGGCGAGCTCGGGTTGACGTCCATCAAGCTGAAATCGGTGGCCTGCCAGCCGATGGAGACTCCCTGGCTCATCCCGCCGGACCCGCTCGAGGAGGCGACCGCCACGCTGGCTGCGTCGCTCGCGCTGCCGGACGTCGTCGTGCCTCCCATCCCGCCGGTCGTCCCGGCGCCGCCGCTCCCGACCGTGTCGCCCCCTCCGGCCTGCGTCGACGACCCGCTCGTGCCCCCGCTGCTCGCCTGCGCGCCCACCACGCTGCTCGGCCCAGGGCGCTCTGAGTCGGAGCAGGCCAGAACGAGCGCGGCGACAAGCGGGAGCGTGAACCCCATCTTTGCCACGATCATGGTCCGAGTGTAGCGCGCCGTCGCTCCGCCGGGGAAGCACGATCCTTCTCCGAGGTGGTCGACGCGCTTCGCGACACCTTGCTAGCGTGACACAGATGGGCGGCGAGCGAGAGCGCACGGGGGCGGCCAACGGCGTCGCGGTCGAGCAAGCGGACGGCGAGCTTCGTCCGCGCGGCGTGCTCGACGAAGTGGCCGAAGCGACCTCCGCGAGGGACGTGGTGCACCCGGTGCCGGCGCTCCGCACCGCGAGGCTCGTCGAGCTCGTCGGCCTCGACGCCGTGATCGCGTGGCGCGGCTCCGACGAGCGTCTCCGCGCGCTCGTCGCCCACGACGTCGAGCCTGCCCTCTTGCGCGAGGCATTCTTCGCAAAACAGCCCGTCCTGGTCGAGTTCGCGCACGGCGAAGTCCCGATCGTGGTCGGTCTGCTCCAGACGCGGCGCAGCGCCGAGGTCGTCGTCACCGGTGAGCGCATCGAGCTCAACGCGGCGCGCGAGATCCTGCTCCGCACCGGCCGGGCTGGGATCCGCCTCCGCGAGGACGGCGAGGTCGAGCTCGTCGGCTCGCGTGTGAGCGCGGTGTCGCGCGGACTTTTTCGGATCGTCGGC
The DNA here is from genome assembly GCA_016875405.1 of Deltaproteobacteria bacterium. Lineage (GTDB taxonomy): Bacteria > Myxococcota_A > Polyangia > Polyangiales > Polyangiaceae > SYFR01. The sequence goes on from VGRJ01000060.1 coordinate 10,288, forward strand.
CGGATGCTGAAGTTGAACTGAGCCCCCACGGCCGCTCCCCGAACGCCGCCTCCTCCGCCACTCGCCATGACCCTTCGACCCGAGCGCATCCTCGAGAACAACGCCCTCGCGCACGCCGAGTGCTTCACGCTCGACGCGCCCTCCGGTCGCAGGATGGCCGTGGTCGTCGCGCGCTTGACCTGGTCGATCACCCCCGACGGCGTGGCTTCGGTCGCGCTCGAGCCGCGGCCGGTGCGGATTCCGACGAGCTGGAATGGGCACTCGAACGCATCGATGCGCTTCGCGAGCGATCTCGCGACCGACAAGCCCGGGACCGACGTCGTCCTTCTCGGTCACGCGCATCCACCGGTACGACGGCCCGGCGCGTCGCTCCCGACCGCCATCGACGTGAGCTTCCGCCTCGAGGCCGGTCACCGCACGCTCGCCAAAGCGGTGCGCGTCTTCGGGCGGCGTGTGTTCATGAGAACGCTGCGCGGCGTCGAGCCCGGTCCCGCGGCGCCGCTCCTCGAGCCGGTGCCCCTCGTCTACGAGCTCGCGGAGGGAGGGGTCGATCCCGACGCCGACCCGTCGAAGCGCAAGCACCCGGACAACCCCGCCGGTTCCGGGTACGGCGATCCGGCCCGCCTCGCCGACGCCGAGGCGTACCGCATCGAACCGCTCGGCGGCACTGCGCCCGCGGGCTTCGGGCCGATCGCGCCGCAGTGGCCGCGTCGGAGCGCGCTCTACGGCACGACGGACGAGCGCTACTTCCGGCACCGCCATCCCGTCGCGCCGACCGATTACGACGTGCGCTTCGCGAGCTTCGCCCACCCTGATCTCTGGAGCCCCGAACCGCTGCGCGGCGACGAGCCGGTGGAGATCGTGAACGCTGTCCCCGAGCGCGTATTCCGCTTTCGCCTCCCGCGCTACGAGCCACGCTTCGACGTCACGCAGGACGGAGAGGAGCGACGCTGGCCGACGCACCTCGACACCTACCTCGTCGACCTCACCGACCCGGCCGCGCGGGTCGTCGAGCTCACGTGGCGCGCCGCCGTACCCATCCCGCGCAAGAGCGAGCGCCTCGAGCGCATTTGCGTGACGAACGGAACCGAGCTCCCGGAGGGCTTCTATCCCGCGCTCCGGAGAAGGCTCGACGAGCGACGACGAGAGAAGGAGAACCGCGCATGACGATGGACGGCGAGCTCACGCTCACCCTCGAAACACCGGAGCCCGTGACGGTCGTCGCGGCGCACGTCGCCGAGCGACTCTCGACTCCAACGGTGGCGCGCGTCGAGGTCGCGAGCACCATCCCGCTCGTCCTCGACGACGTCCTCGAGAAGGACGCGACGCTCGCCGTGGCTCCACCGGGCGGACCGCCTCGCCGCTTCACGCTGCGCGTCGGCCACGTCGATTTTCTCCGCATCGTCGACGGCTCGCTGCGGTACGCGGTGCAGCTCTTTCCGGCGTTCTGGCTGCTCCGCTTCACGAAGAACCAGCGCAAATTCCGCAACCAGTCCGCCGAGCAAATCGTCTCCACCATCCTGGGCGAGCATCAAGTCGCGCACCGCTTCGAGCTCGCGCGTCCGACCGAGCAGCGGAAATACTGCGTGCAGTACCGCGAGACGAACCTCGACTTCGTCCATCGCCTGCTCGAGTTCGAGGGCATTCACTACGCCTTCGAAGACGACGGCACGATGGTGCTCGCCGATCGATCGTCCGACGCCGCGGCCGTGCCTGGCCAGAGCGTGTTCGATCTCGTGGAGGTCCAGGGCGCGATGCAGTGGACCTCGATCGGCATCCGCGAGGTGAAGAAGGGTCGGAAGGTCACGAGCGGCACCGCCACCGTGAGCGACTTCAACTGGAAGAAGCCCAGGGTGAAGCTCCTCGCCTCTGCCTCGGCCAAGGAGGACGGCGAGCTCGAGGTCTACGACTACCCCGTCGGCTTCCGCCGCGAAGACCAAGGGTCGCTGCTCGCGAGGCGACGGCTCGAGGCGTACCGCGTGGAGGCGAGTCACCTGAAGGGCGTCGGCAACGCGCACACCTTCGCGCCGGGCCGCAGCTTCACCTTCGGTCCGCTCGCGAGCCTGCGCTTCGCGGGAGAGTACCTGCTCGTCGGGGTCGACCATCACTATCGGAGCAGCAAGTTCGAGCACACGGCGGAGGGCGGGTCGAGCGACGGCATCACCTACGAGAATCGCTTCCACGCCATCCCGAAGGACGTTCCGTTTCGTCCGCCGCTCGTTACTCCCGAGCCCCACATCGCGGGCACCCACACCGCGATGGTGCGCGGGCCGGCGGGCGAGGAGATCCACACCGACACGCATGGGCGCTTTCGGGCGCAATTTCACTGGGATCGCGAGGCGAACGGCAGCGACGAGGACTCGCGTTGGCTGCGCAACCTGCAGGAGACCGCCTCGGGCATGGGGCTCGCGCGCATCGGGTGGGAGCAGTCCGTCGCCTACTTGAACGGAGATCCCGATCGGCCGGTCGGCATCGCGCGGAACATCAACGGGCACATGACGCCCGAGTACGCCCAGCCCGCCGGCAAGACCCGCCACGCGATGAAGTCACCGTCGTACCCGAGCGCGAGCGGCGGCTTCAACGAGCTCCGGATGGACGACCTCGCGGGGCTGATGAAGATGGAGTGGCACGCCGAGAAGGACCACATCGTCGGCGTCGATCACGACCGAACCGAGACGATTGCCGGCAACGAGACGCGCTCGGTGGGAGCGACGTTTGCAGCGACGGTCGGCAACGACCAGTCGGTGACCATCGGCGGCAACCTCAAGGTCAACGTCGGCAACGACCACGGCCTGGCGGTCGAGACCGACCGGACGAAGACCGTCGGGGGCGAGGAGTCGGTGAAGGTGACGAAGGTCTACTCGGTCACGGTCGGCGGCGACGAGCTCGAGAAGGTCGGCGGCACGCGCAGCGTCGAGGCCGCCGAGCAGGGCGGCTCGGTGACGCGCCAGATCCAGCAGGGCCTCGAGCGTGAGGCCGCCGCGTGGACCGTGAAAGGCCCCGGCAACGTCGAGCTGACGGTCCAGGACACGCTGAAGGAATCCGTCGGTGCCGCGAAGAACGTCGAGGTTGCCGAGGGCGGGATCAGCCTGCGCGTCGGCGGCAAGTGGGACGTCACCGTCACCGCCAACGTCAAGCGCGAGGTGGGCAAGCGGATGGGCTACTCCGCGAAGGAGACGACGGTCGCCGTCCAGGGCTCGGCGACGCTCGAGGCGGGCGAGAAGATCACCCTCAATGGTGACGCGATCATCCTCGAGGCGACGTCGGCGCTCGAGCTCAAGTCCGGGCAAGTCGGGCTGAAGCTGGAGCCGGGCAAGACCACCATCGCTGGCAAGATGCTGGTCGATGCGCCCTCCGGAAAGATGCGCGTCTCCGGCAACAAGAATCTCCTGACCCGCTGAGCGTTCGCGACCGACGAGCACACGCGACCATGACCGCACCCGACCTCCCCACTCCGCAGAACCTCGCGAAGCTCGCGGCCTCGCTCGCCGAGGAGCACGTCGCGCTCACCATCGACGGCCGTCCCTACGAGGTGCTCACGCTCGCCGGATACGAGAAGCTGAGCACGCTGTTTCGCTTCGACATGCTGTGCGCCGACGTGGCGACGGCTCCGGGGCCGCGCGCGCTGCTCGGGCGATCGTGCGAGATCGTGTTGCACGACGGCTTCGGCGTCCGCCGCTCGATCCAGGGCATGCTCACCGAGGCCGAGCGGTTCGTCCGTGATCAGGGGACGGTCGAGCTCCGCGTGACGGTGCGACCGAACCAGCATCCGCTGACGCTGTCGCGCTCGAGCCGCGTCTTCAACGACCTGACGGTCCCCGCGATCGTCGACCGCGTCCTCGAGAAGCTCCCGACCAAGCATCCTTACCGCTGGGAGCTGACGAAGACCTACCGCACGCGCGTCTACACCGCGCAGTACCGCGAGGAGGACTGGACGTTCATCGCGCGGCTCCTCGAAGACGAGGGAATTTACTACTGGTTCGATCATGAAGGCGGCGACAGCGTGCTCGTCTTCTCCGACGACTCGACCGCGGCGCCCGACCTCACGGGAGGCGCGCCCCTCGAGTTCGCCATCGAGACCGGGATGCTCGGTCGGCGCGAGTACATCCACGAGCTCGCGAGCGAAGCCCACGCGACCGCGACGCGCTTCACGGTCACCTCGTTCGATCCGTGGAACCCGGCCCTCAAGGTCACGGCGACCGAGGGCTCGGGCTTCCACGAGATCTACGAGGCGCCCGGCGGCGGCCCCGAGAGCCCCGAGGTCTGCCGCGCGCAGGCGAAGAAGCGCCTCGAGATCGCGCTCTCGCACCGCGCGGGCGTCAGCGGCAATGCCTCGAGCGTGAGGCTCGATCCAGGGCGCGTCGTCGCGGTCGTCGGCCACCCGCTCCACGAGGGACGGCACCTCGTCACCGAGGTCGTCTACGAGGCGCGGCAGCGGCGCGCGTTCTCGGGCGAGGGCGGCGGATACCGCTGCCACTTCGAGGCGATCCGCGAGGCGGTCGCGTTTCGTCCGCCCGAGGCGACGCCCGTGAGCCAGCAGGCGGGCATCCAGACCGGCCGCGTCGTCGGTCCGCCGGGCGAGGAGATCCACACGGACGAGCGGGGCCGCGTGCGCGTCCAGCTCCACTGGGATCGCGAGGGGGCTTGGGATGACAAGGCCGGCAAGTGGATGCGCATCGCGCAGCGCGGCGTCGCGATGTCGATGGCGTACCCGCGTACGGGCTGGAACGTCACGGCGCTGATGGAGGAAGGCAACGTGGATGCCCCGAGCGTGATGTCGCGGCTCCACGACGCGGCGCATCCGCCGACGTACCCCTTGCCCGCCAACAAGACGCGCACGGTCTTCCGGACCGCGACGTCGCCGGGTGGCGCGAGCGCGAACGAGATTCGCTTCGAGGATTTGCTGGGGATCCAGGAGTTCTTCGTGAACGCGAGCCGCGACATGAACTACCAGGCCAAGAACGACTTCGGTCTCGGCGTTGCCCATGACCAGACGCGCAGCGTCGGCGGCAACCAGGACGTCTCGATCGGCGCGACGATGCTCGACGACGTCAAGAACGACCAGGACGTGACGGTCGGCGGTGACGAGGAGCTCGAGATCGCCCAGGACCGCACGAAGTCCGTCGGTGGCGACGAGACCGAGACGATCGCGGGCCGGCGCAGCCTCGAGGTCGGGTCGAACGTCGCGCACACCGTCGGGAAGAAGCGCACGCTCGAGGTCTCGGGCGATGCGACCGAGAAGGCGAAGGAGGGGCTCATCAAGGTCTCGGCGAGCACGGCGAAGGTCACGATCAAGGGGCCGACGCTGCAGGAGCTCGACGGCGTGCTGTCGGAGATCGTCACCACCGACGCCGAGAAGACCGTCGGCGCGGGCAAGAGCGAGCGCTGCAAGGACGCCTACTCGATCGAGGTCAACGGCGAGGTCACCGAGACGATCGAGGGGAGCCTCTTCATGAGGAGCGACGAGCACTTCATGGACGGCGCCGACAAGGTCTCTTCGTGGACGGTCGACGCGGCCATCGTTGGCAAGACCCCCTCGATGCACGTGCAGGCGAAGGAGCGGATCTTGCTGAAGGTCGGCTCATCGGTGGTCGAGATCGAGCCGTCGGGCATCGCGATCCGCGCGAGCGCCTACGAGCTCGACGATGCCGACAGCCTCGTCGTCAAGACCCTCCGCATCGAACACAACGTCTGAGCGTAGAGCCTCCCATGCCACACCCTCTCGTCCACCAGCTCGAGGTCGCCGGCTTCGGCTTCCAGGTCCGTGACGTCGTCGGCGTCGAGGCGCTCTCCACGCCGTGGCGGCTCGACCTCGCGTTCGCGCTCGACCCGCAGACGATGCGGGGCGAGCCCGAGGCCTTCGACCCCGACCGGATCGTGAAGGCGGACGCCGTGCTCGTGATGCGTCGCGGCGATGCGACCGTGCGGCACCTCACCGGCATCGTCACCGAGGTCGAGCTCGCGGCGTCGGCGTCGGGGCATCCGGAGGTCACGCTCACGCTCGAGCCGCGCCTCGCGCTGCTGCGCCATCGCCGCGACGTCCGCAGCCACCGGAACCTCTCGGTGCCCGAGATCGTTCGCGAGGTGGTCGAGGCCCTCGGCGTCAAGGTCGAGACGCGGCTCCGAGAGAGCTATGCGAAGCGGCCCTATTCGGTGCAGTGGCGCGAGAGCGATCTCGCTTACGTCAGTCGCCTGCTCGAAGACGAGGGGATCTTCTACTTCTTCCGCGCCGACGACACGCTCGTCCTCGGCGACCACCCTAGCGCGTACGAGCCGAGCGGGCTCGCGCTGCCCTTCCGCGACGCCGCCGGGCTCAACCTGAACGAGGACGCCGTCCATGCGTTCGGCGAGCGCGCCGCGGTGACGCCCGGCAAGGTCACCCTGCGCGACTGGAACACCGAGCACCCGGACCTCGACATGGACGTCTCGCACCCGACGGCGGTGGACTTCGGGCCCGAGTGGTACGACTTTCCCGGCGAGTACGAGGAGCCCGATGACGGCAAGCGCAAGGCGCGGCTCCACGCCGAAGCGTTCGACCGGGCCGCGGCTGCGCTCGTCGGTCGAAGCACCGCGGCGGGCCTCGCGCCGGGGCGCACGTTCGTCCTCGACGAGGCGCCGCTCGGCGTCGAGCCGGGCGAGCTCGTGGTGCGGTCGGTGCGCCACGAGTGGCACCGTGACACGACGGGCTTCGAGGTCGCGTTCGAGGCGGATCGCGGGGACGTCACCTTCCGACCGCCGCGGGTGACCTACGTCCCGCGGATCATGAACCCGCTCACCGGCATCGTGTGCACGAACGGCGAGGACATTCACTGCGATCACTTCGGTCGCGTGAAGGTGCACTTTCACTGGGACCGCCTCCGACCGTATGACGACGACTGCTCCCACTGGATCCCGGTGCTGCAGGACAACACCGGCGGCTCGTCGGCGATCCCGCGCAAAGACTGGGAGGTCCTCGTGCATTTCCTCGAGGGCGATCCCGATCGACCGGTCGTCCTCGGGCGCGTCTACAACGGCGACGACGTGTTCCCCGAGAAGCTCCCGCACGCCAAGGATCGCTCCGCCCTCACGTCGCTCGAGAGCCCCGGGCGCAAGACCGGCAATGGCATCCGCTTCGAGGACGCCGCCGGGCTCGAGCGGCTCTTCGTTCGGGCGCCGAAGGACATGAACGTGTTCGTCGGCAACGACCAGCGGCAGTCGGTCGGCAACGCCGCGACGTCGGTCGTCGAGAACGACGAGACCGTGTCGGTCGGGGGCGACTCGACCTGGAAGATCGGTGAGAACCACACGCCCTCGATCGGCGCGAACCAGTCCTGGTCCGTCGGCGGCAACCGCACGAAGAAGGTGGGCCTCGGCGACGCGAACTCCATCGGCGGCGATCATCACCTCGAGATCGGGGCCGACCACGAGCTCAAGGTCTTTTCCGACGTGAATTACGCTGCCGACGAGCTGAAGGAGACCATCGGCGGACAGCTCCTCGAGGAGTTCAAGGAGAAGCACACGACGCAGGTCGGCGGGGCGATGGAGTTCACGATCGAGGGCGAGCTCACGCAGCGGGCGAAGGGCTCCAAATCCGAGCAGACGACGCGCAACCGCACGGAGAAGATCACCGGCAGCCACGCGATCACGGCCGAGACCGAGCTGCAGCTGCGCTGCTTCACCGAGCGAAAGACGACCGTGAAGGGCTCGCTCGAGGCGCGGAGCGGGCGCTTGCTCGCGCTCACCGGCGCCGAGGAGCACCGTCAGCTCTCGAGGACGGGAACCTGGGAAGCCACGGATGACCTCACGCTCGTCGTGTCGGACGGGACGGGCCAGGAGTCGTCGGTCGTGATGAGCAAGGGGACCATCACGCTCCGGACCACCGGAGACGTCACCATCGAGGCCACCAGCTCCGCCGCACAGGGCGCCTCCAAGTCGAGCCAGATCTGAGGATGCGATGCCGCCTGTCGTGAGCCATTTCGTCTGCCTGCAGCCGCGTGCCTGGGCGCGCGTCTACGTCAACGACGTCCCCGTCTACCGCGCGCCTCACATCGGCCCCGACTCGCGCAGCGGCCCCTTGAACCACTTGCTTCGCCAGGGCGAGAACGAGGTCACGGTCGAGCTGCTGCGAGCCGGCAAGCAGCCCGGGTACGACCGCGTGCCGGACGCCTTCGTGTTCGAGCTCTACATCGTGAACAACCTCGACGCTCCGGCGACCGAGAAGCTCGACCGCACCCTGCTCTGCGACGTGCGCTATCCGAAGATCTTCGAGGACGCCCGCCCCGAGTTCCAGCGCGAGCCCTTGCACCACCGCCAGACCTTCCGGATCGAGGAGCCGCTCCCCACGCCGCTGTACTTCCACGCGGAGCCGGCCTCGTTCGGTTGCGAGGGGACCCCCGACCTTCGCGACGCCGTCCAGCGCATCCACGGGGCGCTCGAGCGCGGCGATCACGAGGGCTTTCTCGACGAGCTCTCGCTGCGGTTCGAGTGCGACGAGCGGGCCTACCCCGACGAGGATGGCATGCGCGCGGGACCGCGGATGCAGAAGTGGCGTGACGAGCTGTTCCCCTACGATCCGCGCCCCGACGCGCCGCTCGACCTGTCGCAGCTCCACTTCGAGGCGCGCTGCGGCGGGCGGGTCGCCCACGTCACGCGGCACGACGAGCGGCACGTCCTCGACGTCGCCTGTCGGAAGGATCCGAAGCGGCGGATCCGAACCGATCTGCTCTTGATTCAACACGGCGGACGCTGGCGGGTGTTCGCTTGAGGCGGAGGGCACGATGAGCGCGAGCAACGAGAAGAAGGACATCGTCCACAAGGGTGGGGAGTTCACGGCGTTCGGTCCGGCGGACGCCTGCATGAACGGCACGTACGAGAACGCGGCGCCGGCGAAGACCCTCGGCGCCGGGGCGACGACACGCACCGAGATCGAGAACAACCCGATCGCCCTCGTCGGCTCGAAGTGGGAGTCCTCCCAGAGCGAGGGCAAGGTCGGCCTCACGTCCGGCGCGACCAAGGACTACGGCGCCGTGACGAGCGGCTCGCAGACCGTGAGTGCCGAGGGGGTGCCGGTCGCTCGCGTGTCGGATCCGACGAGCCAGAACAAGGTCAACTCGACGGGGAGCGTCGTTGGCAAGTCCGTCGTGCCGTCGAACGAGAGCCTCGAGGAGCGCGCGAAGAAGCGCTGCAAGCTCACGCGCTGGGAGGGCTCGAACGGCAAGGCTTCCCTCGGCTACCCGGGGCAGGACAAAACCGGGCAGCCCAACTACCTCGAGCTCTGGGACATCGACATCGTCACGTTCAAGTCGACGCGCCACGACATCACCAAGACCCCCCACGAGGAGAACCCGAAATGCGAAATTGCTTCGCATACCATCTGGTATGCGAACGGCAAGGTGTTCCCGTTTTACGGGCGCACCGCTGAGGCTCGGGCCTCTGGCGTCGAGACCTTCGACGTGCCGGCGAGCCTCGTCACGGAGGCGTTCACCGCGGCCGGGGTGCTCGCCGACATGATGAACGGCGACGTGGCGGGCGCCATGGGCAAGATGGCGTCGAAGTTCATGACGAACTACGGCGCCCAGCGCAGCGAAGGCGAGCCGGACCCCGACAATAAAGAAGACCGCCGCCGCGTCGGCGGCCTCGGCCGGCAGGACTACGGTGGCTCCTCGCAGGCGCCTGTCGCGCAGTACGCGGGCGGGGAGAGGTTCGACGGCAAGACGATCCCGGGCCTCACGAAGAAGCCCACCCCCGAAAATAAAAAAGAGCCGATCCGCGGCGGTTCAAGGGACGAGGTCTTCGGTGCGACGTTCGAGGGCGATCCCCGTGCGATGATGTTCTTCGCGTGGTGGTGGATCATGCCGCCCGAGATCAAGGTGACGGCGACCTCGTGCGGCGGTGCCCTCGACGCGACGCTGAAGGTGTTCCCGAACCAGAAGACCAAGTTCAAGTTCACCTGGCCGCTCCCGGGCGCCGCCAAAAATCGGCAGACGGTCTACGACGCGAAGAAAACCCAGCAAAACCTCGCCGACCTCAAGTCGCAGCAGGCGGCGGCGGACCAGGCTCGCTCGCAGGCGCAAGGGGCGCAGGACGCGGCGAACGCGCGCGGCCATGCGCAGGTCGTGAAGGGCCTCGAGCACCTCGAGAAGGCCGACTCGATCGGGGGCACGACCGGCGCCGCGAAGAAGGGGCGCGCGCGGCAGGAGCAGAAGGCAGACAAGGCGTTCGACAAGGCGGCCGAAGAGTTCGCGAAGGCCGAGGCGGCGCTCGCCAAGTTCAACCAGGCGCAGGCGACCCTCGACAGCATCCTCAACACGCTGAAATACACGGAGAGTTCGCTTGGCGTCCTGCACAAGATCTCCGCCGTGGCGGGCGTCCCGCTGACCTCCGAGGTCTGCAAGGACCTCTCCCTCGAGTTCGAGTTCAGCTACGAGCGCACGGCGGAGAAGATGAGCGCGCGGGGCTGGCGGTACTACACCGCGGCGACGATGGGTCAGAAATGGACCGCGAGCATCACCTGCGGCACGTTGCTCGGCGTCAGCTGGAAGGCCTACTTCTCGCTCCTCCAGTTCGCGACCTTCTACGTCCCGGGGCTCGCGCAGGCGATGTCGCGCTTGCGGATCTTCCGCGTCGACATGTTCGTCTCGATCGCGTTCAAGGTTGGACTCGGGGTCGGAGCCACGAAGACGCAGCACGACGAGTTCACGGTCAAGGGCGATATGAGCGTCAACTTCACCCCATCCATCGGCCTCGTCGTCGGCGGCGCGGGCATCGACGTCGTCCAGGGCACCATCTGGGCGCCGACCGAGGCCAAGCTCTCCATCGAGCCGCCGAAGTCCAAGGGCGCGATCATCGCCTGCAAGCGTTCGTTCCGTACTTCCGCGAACTACCGCGTCGTGCTGTTCCCCGACCGATGGTGGGAGATCGAGGCGTCGGCGGGTGAGATCCCAGGCCTGAGCTACTACTACAACCAAGACGGCGCCTACTACTTCGAGCCGCTGACGCTCCCGGGCTGAGTGAGGCGCCGTGCGGTTCCGTCCTCCCATCGTCTCGCGCCGGATCGCGCGCTCCATCACGGCGCGCGACGTGATGCCCTTCGCGGTCGGGCTCGTCCCCTGGAGTGTGGCCGAGCGCCGCACCTCGGTCGTCGTCAAGGCGCGCTACGCCGCGCTCGAGCGCGCCATCCTCGCCGAACACCCGCCCCGGCTCGGCCGTGGCTCCGCGAGCGAGCGACGCGGCTCGTCGTCCATCGAGCGCGCGGCGCCGGACGACTTCGTGACGGCGAAGCTCGGCACCGACGTGCTCCTCTCGGGTTCGGCTTACGCCGCGCGGGCATCGAGCCGGATCGACGCGCGCGTGCGGGTCGCAGAGGTGCTCGATCTCGCGTTCACGGTGGTCGGCCCGTCGCCGATCGAGCGGATGCCGCTCGCTGCGGAGTACCTGCGCGGCCCCGATGGCGTGAGCCCGCTCCCGCCGGTGGGCCCGATCCGCGCGCGCGACGTCGAGCGGCCGCCGGACGAGTTCGATGCGCTCGAGCCGGCGGAGCAGGCCGACGCGATGGCCGCGCTCTTCGAGTGGCTCGCGGCGTCGCAGTCGCGCGCCGAGGGGGACGACCGCCTCGCGGCCAACGCCCCGGCGTCGAGCGATCCGCGGGGGGCGGCGCAGTCGAAGCTGCCGACCCGTGATGCGCTGCCGCTCGTCACGCCGCTGCTCGACGTCGGCGTGTCCTCTGCGGCGGCTCAGCTCGTGACCGCGGACTTCCTGCGTGGCGACGAGGTGCTCGAGCTTCACGGGCTCACGCCCGGCGGCGGGGTGCGGGCGCTCGCACTGCCGGGACACCGACCCATCGTGTTCGTCGCGGGCGCCGCGGGACGCTACTTCCTCGAGATGGTGCTCGACACGCTGCAGCTCGACGACGAGGGGATCACGTTGACGTGGCGTGGCCAAGCTCCGGAAGATCTCTTCGCGACGCCGAGCGTACGCCTCGCGGTGTCGCTCGCGGAGCTCGAGGTGTCGCCGTCGCGAGCCGCTGTCGAGTCCGACCTCGTTCGGGCTCGTCACGCACGCGCGGAGGTGCCCGAGGACGGCGAGATTCCAGATCCGCCGAGCCCGGACGTCGAGCTTCTCGTGGAGCAGGCGCTGGCAAACGAGGCGCGTCGCGACGCGAACGCGCGAGGAGAAGCAACGTGATCGCGAACGTCGTAGGGATGGGTGCGCGAGGTCCGCTCGGCCTCTCGAGCCTGCAGGTGGCCACCTCCGTTCGCGCCCGCCGCTTCGAGCCTCGAAGCGTCGCGCTCCGCGACCGGCATGGCCACGAGATCGGCCTTGCGTTGGCAGGAGGCCACGGCGAGCGGCTCACCGGGTTCGAGCGCCACGTCGCGTTGGCCGCGCCACCGCTCGTCGAGGCGCACCTCGAGGCCGGCATCGATCCCAGGCGCACGAACGTCCCGCTCGTCCTGTGCCTGCCCGAGCCGGGGCGCCCCGACGACGACCCTCGCTTCGAAGGGGCGATCGTCGACGAGCTCGTGAAGGCGAGCGGGCGCGGCCTCGATCTCGCGCGGTCGAGCGTCGTGCGGCTGGGGCACGCCGGCTTTGCCGAGGCCCTGCGCCGCGCTCGCGGGCTCCTCGACGGGGGCGTCGAGCACGTCGTCGTCGGTGGCGTCGACTCCCACTACCACGCGGGCGTGCTGCGCTGGCTCGACGCGACGTACCGCCTCTACGGCATCGACTCCGAGAACGGCTTCATCCCGTCGGAGGCCGCGGCGTTTCTCGTCCTCTCGCGTGACCCGGGAGAAGGGGGCCGCGGCCGCCGCCTCGGTCGGATCCTCGCGGCCGAGCTCGGTGACGAGCCGTCCGCCCGCGACGAGGCGCTCCCGAATACGGGCGAAGCGATGACGGCGCTCGTCCTGCGCGCCCTCGAGCTCGGTGGGTCACCCGGCCTCGTGCTGACCGACGAGAACGCGGAGGCTCACCGTCAGCTCGAGTGGGAGCGCGTCACCGCGCGCTTGCTCCGCCTCGTCGCCCGCGAGACCTGGGTCTGGCACACCGGGGAGGTCGGGGCCGCGACCGGCGCGCTCTTCGCGACGATCTACGCGAGGCTCTCCGCGTTCGGCGCGCGGGCGGACGGACGAGCCTTGCTCGCGCTGCACTCCGAGCTCGGTGCGCGCGGCGTCGTGGTGCTGGAGGGTGACCATGGTTGATGAAGGCAATGCCGCCCCGCCCGTTGGCGGGTCCGCCGGGGTGACCCGAATCGCGCGGGACGTGGTCGACGCGATCCTGCTGGAGCTCGGGCGTTTCGGCAGTCGATCCTACCGCGTCATCTTGCTCGATGCGCTCGAAGCGGCGCGCACCGCGCTCGACGTGCTCGAGCGAAGCCGCCCCGACGAGGACGAGCACCTCGCGCGTCACGAGGCAGCGCGCGTCGCGGTGGCGCGGGCGGTCGACGCGGTCGAGGCGGCCGACGTCGCGGAGGGCGAGTCGCTCCGCCTGCGGCTCGGCGCAGTCGAGCGATCGCTCGAGAGGGCGCGGCAGGCGGCGCTCGAGGCGCTGGTGCGCGGGCAGGGGGAGCGGCTCGAGATCGAGCGGCGCGGAGGTGCGGCGACGGTGTCGGGCGAGACGACCGAGGCGTGGCGCGCGTCGGTGGGAGAGCCGCGGCTCGCAAGCCTCGACCGAGCGCCTCTGAAGACGCGGATCGATCGCTCGATCCCGCGTGATTTCACTGGAAGAATCCGTGAGGACGACGACGAGGTCTTGTCATGGATCAAGGGCAACGATCTCGAGTCGCTGCTCGATCGCTCGCTACCCCGAGCCGACGAAGGCTCGGAGGAAGCGGCGACCGAGCGGGGTCGCCACCTGGAGCTGCTCCTCGACGGACCGGCGGGAGATCCGGCGAGCGAGGCGGGGCTCGACGGTGAGCTCGCCCAGCTCCGAGGAATGGCGCGAAGCTGCCTCGACGACATCGGCGCGACGGCGAACCTTCGACGGGTGGCCCCGCACGAGCCCTTCGACTTCGCGGCGATGGAGCGCTTCGAGCAGCGGATGTGCGACGCGCTCGACGCGCTGCTCGCGCTCGCGACGCCGTTCGTCATGGCGGGCACCGCCGGTGCGGTTCACCCGGGGCTCGACGTGCTCGAGGAGGCGCTCGTCTACGGTCGCGAAGCGGTGACATCGGATCCGGGGCGGGGCTTCGCGCGGACCTTCGTCCTGGGCTCGGTGAGCGGCGAGGACACCGTGCGCGCCGCGCTGCTCGCGCTGAAGCAGTCGCCTCGGTACACGCACGCCGCCCAGGTGAAGGCGCTCGCGCTCGCGCCAAATCCCGCGATCGACGGCGCCCTCGTCGCGCTCACCGAGGACCGCGACGTCGACATGCTTCGGGCTGCGCTCGAGGCGCTTCACGGTCGGGGTCACGGCGCCATCGGCACCGGCTCGCCGCTCGTCCTGCACGCCGACGACGGCGTTCGCGCGCGGGCGTACGGCTTGCTCGGCCTCGCAAGCGACCGCGCGGCTGCGGCGGATCTCCTCGAGGATTGCATCGAGACCGAGGCCAGCGAGCTCGCCTGGGTGGCGGCCGTCGAGGCGCAGTGCCTGCTCGGCGACGCTCGCGCCGTGCCGCACGCCCGCGCGCGCCTTCACGAGGAGCTCGAGGAGCCGGGGATGGTCGGAGGGGAGGGCCGGCAGCGCTTGCTGATGTTGCTCGCCGTCGCGGGTGAAGAGCGCGATCACGCGCTCTTGGCTGCGGCGTATCGAGGGAGCCCGGGCGAGTCGCTCGCGCTCGGGTACCACGGCCACGTAGCGCTTGCCGAGCTGCTCTACGCCGCGCTCTCGAGGCCGCAAGACGGGCTCTTGCTCGGCGAGCGACAGCGAATTGCGGCAGCGCAGGCGCTCGTGCGCATCACCGGCGCGCCGCTCCTCACCGAGCCGGGTCGCCGGCACGAGGCAAAGCACGACGCGGTGAGCTGGGACGCTTGGTGGAGGGAGTTCGGACGGGAGCTGCCACGCCCGCAGCGGCTGCGGTGGGGACAGCCCTGGTCCGCGCTCGCGGTCGTCGACGAGCTCTTGGAGGACCAGGTCCCGATGCACGTGCGGCGGGCGTCCGCGCTGGAGCTCGCGCTCGTGCTCGACGCGCCGCGCGTCAACGTCGAGGCTTTCGTCGCGACGCAGCGGCGCCTGCTGGGGCGCTGCCGCGCCAGCGTGGAAGCGGGCATCGCGGAGGGCTCCTTGCGCGTCGGCGGCTGGCGCTGATCACCGCGTGGGTGTCGCGGAGCGGTCCGCCTCGAGAGTTGCGCGGCGTCAAGCCGAGACGGCGTCCGTGGCGGTCTCGCGCGCGGCGAGGATTGCCCGTCGCGCCTTGCCGACGGACTTGCGCACGCGCCGCGACAGCTCGGGATCCCGCTGCAGGCGCTCGGCCCAGTCGATCCGCAGTTCGTCCCAGTCGAATCGCGTGACGCCCTCCCGCGAGAGCGCCTCGTCCTCGTGCTCCTCGCCTGCGAGCTCGACTGCGGCGCGGAGGCGAGCGTAGTGCTCGAGGTCGGGCGCCGTCGGCGGGGCCGTTCTGCGCCCCTCGGAGCGCGCACGACGGATCGCCTCGGCGACCCCGCGCACGAGCGAGGCATCCCTTCGGCGTGCCGTCGCTGTGAGCTGCTCCCTCAGCCAGGCCTCGTGCTCGCGCCAGCGCACCTCATCGATGCCCTGCCGAGCGAGCGCTGCTGCGAGCGCGTCGCCACCCCGCCAGCCTGCGACCTTGATGCGCGCGTAGACGTCGAGTGGCAGCGGCTCGAGGCGGCTCACGCCACGCGTGTCGGCCGCGGCCGCGGTGGGCGCGGGGGCCTTCGCCACCATCGGCTCCGCCACGGCGAGAGGGTCGAGGGGACGCGGCGCGAAGGGCGGAGGTTCGTACGCGAGAGCGCGTGCGTCATCGAAGCCGACCGCCGCTGCAGGTGCGACGGGCTGCGCCACGAGTGACGCCCTTTGCTCGAGCGCGCCTCGCACCCAGCGCTCGAGCCGCTCGCTCTCCGAGAGCGTCGCGCGCCGCTCGAATGGGACCGCGAGACGACCGACGACCCACGCCTCGAGCCGCTGCGCCTCGGGCCCTCGACCCGCGCGTTGCGTCAGTGGCTCGGCTTCGTCGCCCATCCTCGTTTTGCTCCTGTGCGCATGAAACGCGGGTCCTCGCTCGAGTCGATGTCGAGCCATGTCGCGCGAGAAGCTCCTCGACCATGGTAGCCTCGAAGCGTGAGTACATCCTCAAGGAACGTCGCGGAGGACTTCGAGGCCTGGGCCTCGCTCGCGGCGCGCCTCCGAGTCGCCTCGACGGTCGAGCGGCAGACGCTCCTCGCGACTGCGGGTCTCGCGTCGAGCTGGGAGTCGCTCCACGAGGCATGGGCCGCGCAGCTCAATGCCGAGATCGCGTCCGGCGCCCTCGAGCGGCCAAACCGCTACCTCGCGCTCTGTGCCGAGCAGGAGGCTCGGGTGCCGCCCCGCGCCTCCGCGACTCTCGTCGGCGCCGAGGCCGCGGCGCTCGGGAGCCCGCTGCCCTTCGCGAGCGGGGCGGTGCCGTCCTCGGCTCCGTCGGGCGCCCGCGCGACCTCCAACGAGTCGGCCGCCGCGGTCTTCGCGGGGCTACGCGCCTCGTCGGCCGAGCTGCTCCCCCCGGAGCCGCGAGGTCGCGCCGTCACGATGCTGGTCGGGCCAACGGGGCCCTCGATGCGGGACGAGGAGCAGGAGTCGGCCACCATGCCTGCTCCTGGGACCGAGGCCGAGACCTATGAGCGATTCCTGCAAGATTTTCGCGCGAGCTTGATGCCTCCCTCGCCGGTGTTGCCCTCGTCCGCGGAGCAGGCGCACACCCTCGCGACGCCGGCGGCGCCCCTCCTCGAGGCGGCGAGTCGAGCGCGCGCTCAGGAGCTGGCGTCGCATTGGCCGCTGGAGCGCCTCGCCGAGTTCGTGCTTGCCACGTCGCGCCTTGAGACGCCCGCGGCCGTCGATGTCGCATGGAACCAGCAGGGCATCGTGCGCCAGGTCGACCGCGAGTACGTGCGCTCGAGCCTCGAGATCCGCCTCCGCCGCGACCCGGCGCTCGCCGCGCGCTTCCCCCAGCTCGCTCCGCGCCAGGGTTGACGCGCCGCGAGGCCCTCGGCTTCAGGGGACGTCAGCGAGGGTCGACGAGGCGCAAGCGGATCGCGCCGCGTGCTCGCGACGGATCGAGCACCTGGCCTCTCGCCACGATCTCAAGCCGGCCTGCGGCCACGAGTCGACGGGCCGCGCGGCGTACGTCCTCCATGGCGGCTCGCCAGCGCGCCTCGTCGCTCCCATGAACGCTGCGCGCAGCTTCGGAGGGGCAGATGGTCGCGCCTCGCGGCCTCGCCCCGAGGAGCGCGAGGATCGCAGCTTCCATGGCGTCGTCGCTCGGTGTGACGCGACGCGTTCGGCACGCATCGCTGCAGTAGCGCACCGAGTCCCAGTTGCGCGCCCAGCGCTTCCGCCACTCGAGCGCGCGACCGCACGACGCGCAGATCTTCTCGGTCGTCGATGCGTGATTCACGCAGCTTCAGAGTAGCGCCGCTCGAGGTGCCCGCCAGTCGAAGGAACGCGCCGCCCGGCGGAACCCCTTGACCGAGGCGAGGGGGTGACTTAGTTAGTGAGCGCTCACTCGTTAATCGTGTGAGCGACTCGCCTCCAATGCCGCGCCCTGTCTCCATCCGCGACGAAGACATCCTCCGCTCCGCGCGAGA
>VGRJ01000061.1 GCA_016875405.1 Deltaproteobacteria bacterium
CCACTGGCGTTGCCGATCCGAGAGCTCGACGCCAGGCAAGCCCGTCTCGGTGCTGCACGTCCTCCGCCTTATCCCCCGCATGACGAACACCGGCTTCGATCTTGTGAAGACGGAGCACCTCTTCTTGTTCGACGGGAAGCCCGCGTACTCGCTAGGGCAAGGCCGGTAGCGGCTGCGCCTCCGGCTCGTTTCACCATCGCACGGAGTGGAGCCACGCCGACGTTCCGCAATCACTCGAGAGGGTGCTCCCGCACGACCTCGAGGAGGGTGGGCTCGTGGTCGACGACGCCTCCCGCGTAGACGACGATCCCGTCCGGCGAGCCCGCATGCACGGCGTTCGCGACCGTCCCCGAGCGTTGGCCGGCCGGCATGCCCGTGTTGACGATGTCGCCCCCCCCGAAGCTTGCCCCACGTCACGTTCGGAATGCCTACCTTCCCTGCAAGATCGACCACCCAGTCCGAGAGCGTCGACCCCGGCGCGAACGCGGCAGGCCCCATGTTCACCTTCGTCTCGGACAAGCCGTCGCAGTGCTCAACGCCCGCCGGCTTGCCATGCTCGCCCGGTCTGCCCCTGGTAACCGCGCTTTTTGCGGGTTCAATAACCCTGGCCACCTCCCCTACGCCAACGCCAGCTCCCTTCCGGTCGAGCGGTAAGTGCAGAAGAGCCTCGACCGCTTACTTCACCGCCTTGCCACCGCGCTTACTGAACGCTGGGGGACTGAGCGGCTGACCATTTCATCCTCGCCTAGGCGCCGGAACTGGAGGTCTTCGCGAGTTTGGTGGCCTGCCGGTGTATCGGGAGGACGCGCGGTACTCTGAGTCGGGCGACGGAGGCGCTTCAGTTCTTCATCCATTGGATGAGAGACGGAGCCTCTGCCCTGTCGCGTGGTGACATCTTCGTCCGTCAGCGTCGTGCCTCAGCCGGCTCCCGGTTGCCCGTGTAGAAAAGAGCGGCGCCCACGCTCACCATGATCCCGCAGATGACCAGCGCGGCGGGGGTCTCGATGAACCCCAGCGCGCCTTCGCGAACTGCAGCCAGGACCATCGTCATCCCTGACGCTGCTGCGCCGTAGCCCATCAGCGTCTGCCCTGCGGTGCGGTAGTGTCCCGAAGGCTCGTTTTCGTCGGTGGTATCGTCCATGATTCAGTCTCCGAAAATGAGGGTAGGCCCACGTTTTCGCGTGGGCCGGTTAGGAGAAGGACCACTAGGCCAGGACCGACGCGTCTTCGTCGACGGTCACACCTTCGGCCGCCATTTTGGAGCGCGCGATCGCGCAGATCATGAAGCCGTAACCGCACTTTGCGGTGATGTCGGCGATCGTGTAGCCGACCTGAAGGGCGACCAGGGCCCCCGCGCCACCAATGCCGAGCAAGGGCATCGCGTAAGCGATGGGGTAAAAACCCCACGTGCCGAGGAGCAGGAGTTTGGTGTTGCGGAGCAGGACCTGAGTGCCGGCGTCGTTCTTCGCAGCCGCCTTGCTGAGCTCACCCCAAAGCACGTACAGGATGTAGATGAACGGGATGGTGCTCGCTACTGCCCAACCAACTCGTACGCCTGCCTCGCCGCTAACCTCACCCGGGTAGCCCAAAGCGACCATCGCAGCGGAGGCGGCGATGAGCCGCGGCATGATTGAGTTTCGCGTGACTTTCGGGAGCGCGAGTACCGCTACGAGTTCGGCCACCAGGAGCGGCACGGTGAGCAGCCAGTCCACGTAGCGATAGGCATCGTTGAAGGGAGACCCAGAGGCGACGTAAGTTCCCGTGGAGGTGAGAGTGTAGGCGTGCTCCCAGCTCGCGTAGATGCGCCAGTAGTGGTAGCCGGCGATGCCCACCACGAGCGACGACATCACCATGGCCGGCCGGTACTTCGCCGAGAGTTGCTGCCGCGACATGACGAAGAACAGGAACGAGCCGAACATCGCGGCGATGGAGAGGGAGAGCATGTTGGAGACCAGTTGGAACTGGCCACTGCTGAGGTCGGGAATTGTCATCTGAATCTCCTTGGCTGAACTACCTTTGAACAATGATTCCTTTTTTCGGTACGTCAAGCGGAGTTCTCGACTTTCCCTTCGAGTTCTGCCGGTGGGGGGGGTCGAGCGGCCGCGGTAGACCAGCGCGTGTCGCGCTACCGGGAGATGCCTTCGTATGAACAAACCTTCGCCAGGAGATCCTCCATCATGGCGCAGGCCGCCGCGGTGCCGTTGGCGACGTTGCGGTGCAGTTCAGCGTCGGCACGACTCTGCGACGCACAACTGCGGCTGTAGAGCTCGAACTCCCGCAGGGCCAGGGCGAGCTGCGCGAGGTGGTTGGGGCACTCGCACTGCAGCTCGGTACGGCTGTTGACGAGGGTCTCGAGCTCCAGACGAGTGAAGCGCGGCGCGCGACTCGTGGCGGGCAACGAGGGCCACGGCTTGAGGCCCTCCCCGAGCAAGGCGTCGAGCACCTGCCGGCGGAGGAGTTCGAGCGGGATTTGCGCAGGCACAAGCCGCAGCGAACGACGCTGCAGCGCCCGCCGAATCGCGGGCGACACGAAGTGGTACAGCACCAGGGTGCACCGGGGGTTCAGGCGGGCCGTGAGTTCGGCCACGAGGCTCGCGGGGTCGGGTCCGAGCGCGGCTAGGTCGAGCACGAGGGCGTCGACGGGCCCCGCTTCTGCCAGCCCGCGCGCATCGGAGGCGGTCGACACCACCTCGAGCTTGCAGCCGAACTCAGTGACCTCTCCCGACAAGATGCCGCCGAGTGTGGGGTGGGCCACCGCGGCGCGGATCGTGGCAGGCAGCGCCTCGGGCGCCCCCCCGTGGAGCTGGCGTCGCTTTCGCAGCTCGTCGTTTGGCAGGCTTGCAAGGTCGGCGACCCGCTCGCCCATCTCCACGAGCTTGGAGACGAGTTGAAGCCGTTCGACGTTGCCGGGGTCGTACAGGCGGCGACCGCTGGGATCGCGCTGCGGGGCGAGAAGTTCATACCGCCGCTCCCACGTGCGGATGGTCTCGGCAGGTATGCCCGAGAGACTGGAAAGCGCGCCGATCGGGAGCAGGTAGGACGGAGATGACACGGAGGCTCCGGGCCTGACCGGCTCACGGGAAGACTTGAACGGCATGTTGCTATTCATATGTTACTCACTCGACGGCGGAGTCAACTCGGTGACGCACGGAGGGCGCCCCGCCTTTACCCGGTCATCCGCCGCGTTCGGTGGGGCGCCCCGCCGCCCATCAGGCGAGCACGCCACCTGCGTGCTGCCGTCAACGACTGACCTGCCTGGTTTCTTCGGACCAGTCGTTCGTTGAGGACGGCCCCGTCCGAGGGGGGCTTTTCTACGGGTTGTCGTTCGTGGCGGAAGTCCCGCCTTCAATTCGTTCGGGGTGAGGTGGCCGAGGCTCGAGTGGGGGCGCTCCTCGTTGGAGTGGCGCCGCCAGGCCTCGATCATGGGCGACCGCCTCGGCGCGGGTTCGAAACCATTCCATGCTCAGGCACTCGTCGCGAAACCGGCCGTTGAAGCCCTCGTCCGTTCCGTTCTGCCAGGGTTTTCCCGGGTCGATGTACGCCGTGTCGATCGACTCGCTCGTCAGCCTGCGCAGGATCGGATGGGAGACGAACTCCGGCCCATGGTCCGAGCTCCGCGCAGGCTCTTATCGTGGCGAGCACAGGTGCGTCATTGGCTCGCAGCCGTGACTCGTCGCGGAGCGAGGACCTCGCCACCGACAACGGCGCGTACGCACGTCTCAGCGACAACCCACGCTTCACGGCGTAGGTCACCTGCTCGCGACGCACGGGCGCGCTCACCATTTTTTCGGCGATCTCCTTCATCACCTCGACCTCGAGATCCCGCTCGGCCAGCAGCTTCATGAAGCGCGCATTCTCGGTCTCCAGCGCCTTCAGCCTCTTCACCTCGTCGGTCGCCGCGCCTCCGAGCCTTTTGCGCCACACGTACAGCGTCTGCTCGCTGAGACCCTGCTCTTGTGCATCTTCGCTCTCCAGCGCTCTCGCCGAAGAGGCATCGTCTCGCGCTACCCGTGGTCCCAAAATCGCCGGGCAGGTCAGCCACGACTCGGCCGAATCGGGCGTAGCTCCCGGTAGCCCTTCCCCAACTCGCGCGACTTCGAATCTGGGGGCCGGGGGGTCGGGTCCCTTCGGGCGCGCCGCCGAAATCGTTCGGAATTTGCTGAGTCTCGCACGCGAGCGCTGCGACCTCATCGCTCGGCGTTCGGCAGCGCGCTAGGATGTCGCGATGGGTCGCACGGTCCTCGACTCCGCCCCGCTCGGCTTCCAGTGGGTCACGCTCGACCCGTTTCTATTCTGCGTGCACCACGACGACGACTACCCCGCTGGCAACGACGCCCTCGGGCCTGCAGCCTCGCTCGCAGGACGTGACATCGGTCAAGACTTTGCGGGCAAGGACGGCTGGCGCATGTACCACGGCGACGTCGTCCCCGGCTTCCCCCAGCACCCGCACCGCGGCTTCGAGACGGTGACGATCGCGCGCCGCGGCACCATCGATCACTCCGACTCGCTCGGCGCGACGGCACGCTTTGGCAAGGGCGACGTTCAGTGGATGACCGCCGGCGGCGGCATCGTGCACTCCGAGATGTTTCCGCTGCTCTCGCGCGACGAGCGGAACCCGGTCGAGCTCTTCCAGATCTGGTTGAACCTGCCCGCCGAGGACAAGCTCGTCCCGCCGCACTTCTCGATGCTGTGGGCCGACACCATCCCGACCCTCGAGACCGTCGACGCGAGCGGTCGCCGTTCGCGCGTCACCGTGATCGCGGGCGCCCTCGACGGAGCGGCTCCGCCCACGCCGCCTCCCCACTCCTGGGCGGCTCGCGCAGAGGCACACGTCGCGATCTGGAGCGTCGAGCTCGAGCCCGGAGCCAAGCGAACGCTCCCCGCAGCGCCGGCGGACGACGTGGTACGCACCGTGTACTTCTTCCGTGGCGACTTGTTGAGGGTGAACGAGCACGTCGAGCGCAGCCGCAAAGCCCTCGTGGTGCGGCCCGACGTTCCGCTCGAACTCGAGGCGGGCGACAGCTCGACCGAGGTCCTCGTCCTGCAAGCAAAGCCGATCGGCGAGCCGACCGCGCAGCACGGGCCGTTCGTGATGAACACGCGCGCGGAGCTCCAGCAAGCCTTCGTCGACTACCAGCGCACGCGCTTCGGGGGCTGGCCTTGGCCGAGCAACGGTCCCGTCCACGCACAGGGCGAGGGCCGATTCGCCAAGCACCCCGACGGCAGGCTCGATCGCCCGAGCCGCTGAGTCCTCACCGTGGCCGGAGCGCCTCGACGAACTTCGCCGCGGCCTGGTACTGGACGGGCTTTCCTGCGCCCGGGGCGTGGATCACCCAACCGTTGCCGACGTAGAGGCCGACGTGACCGGGTCGCCAGAGAATGTCGCCCGGCTCGAGCGCATGCATCGGCACGGGCGCGAGCTTCTCGCGCTGCAACTCGGACGTGCGCGGGATGGTGCGCCCCGCAGCGCGCCAGGACGTGTAGGTGAGACCTGAGCAGTCGAAGCACTCGGGGCCGGCTCCGCCCCAGCAATACGGCCTCCCGTGAAACGACATCGCCACCTGCGCGGCGTAGGCGCCACGATGTGACGGGGACATCCCCCCATTCCCGTAGCCTTTCGTCTCGGGCCCAGGAGACGAGCCGTTCCAGCTCGGGTACACCGGCGCTTGACCGTAGGGAGAGGCCCCCGGATAGCCGACGTAGCCGGGGTAGACCCCAGGCGCGGGATACGCCGGAGCGTAGCCGCGCTGCTCGCAGCCGACGAGCACGACGGAGACGCACGCAAGGACGAGCGACGCGCGCATGGCTGGATCGTACGGGGGATGCACTCCGAGTCCAAAAAGCCTGCGCTCGCGGAGGCGACGGATTCGGGCTATGCGCGAGCCCCATGAGCGAAGCAGCGTCCACGTCCCTCCGTTCCCTCCTCGGCGAGCGCGCGAGCCAAGAGCGCATTTCGACCTTCATGGAGAGCCTCTCGCTCGAGGCGCGACGCGAGCAAGCGACGAGCCTCCGAGGCAAGGAGGTCGCCGCGCTCTACACCGCGTGCGCGGGTAGCGGGACGCCGACCCTCGAGGACATCGTCCCGAGCGCCCTCGGTGACGACCGCACCGTGATCTTCCAGGGACGCAACTCGCTCCCCGCGTTCACCAGCTTCCAGAAGCGCTTCGCGCGGCTCGGTGGCGAGCTCGTCGGCTACAACCACCAGACGATGTCGTTCGTCACCGGTCCGGGGATCTTCGTCGTGAAGGAGGCGCACTCGGACGCCGACGTGCCAGGCGAGCTGTACTTTGACTACACCGCAACGCCCTCGAATATCCCCACGGGCTATCCGGCGTTCAAGCGCAACGACTCCGGCATCTCGAGCCTCGTCTATGCCCACATGAAGGACTACATGCGCGCCGTCTGCACGGGCGTGATGGTCGGCGCTGCGTACAAGAGGGGCAAGGCGGAGAATGCGTTCTTCGTCCTGGCCCGCGTCGATTGACGCTTAGCCTAGAGCCTGTCGATCAGCGTCGCGAGGAGAGCGTCATGCGCGTCGACGTGGACCCAGTGTCCCGCGTCCTCGAAGCGATGCACCGTCAGCCGCGGATGGGTCGACGCCAAGCGGTCGATGGTCACGAGGTCCTCGGCCTGCCACACGAACGAGCGCCCCGCGACCACGAGGTGCGTCTCGCGATCGGTCCTCGTGAGCTCGGGCCACTCGTCGCGCCGAAAGAAATCGTCGAGGAGCGCGCGAACCACCGAGAGGTCGAGCCCCAGCTCGTACCGGCCGCTCTCGGACGAGGGCCGCAAGCTCATGGCAAGCCAAGCCGCGATCGCCGACGCGAGCCCGCGGTCCTCGAGTGCCCGCGTGAACTCGGCGCGGGTCGTGACCGGACCGCCGAGCGACTCGAGCACCTCGAGCACCTGCATGGTGTGGGTCGTCGCCTGCTCGCGCCGAGTGCCGGGGTTCGAGTCGAGGACCCACACGCTCTCGAGCGCGCGACGACGCCCGAGGACGAGCGCAGCCTTGCCGCCGAACGAGTGCCCGATCACGGTCGAGAAGCGCCCCATCCCAAGCTCGGTCTCGAGCGCCTCGAGATCCGACGCGACCGCCTCGAGATCGTGTGGCCCTGTGAGCTCGTGTGAGCGACCGTGGCCGCGAAGGTCCGGCAGCACGAAGCCCACGTCCGGACGCGCGACGGCGAGCTTCCTCGTGAACGAGAGCCAGTTCTTCCCGCCGCCGAGGATGCCGTGGAGGACGAGCGCCCAGCGGCGAGGCTCGGACGCGCCGCTCCTCACGATCTCGGCGTGCAGTCGACTCATGCGAGGGGGCTTCAGCGCGGGATGACGACCGGCGGCAACTCGAGCGCCGGCGGCATGATGCTCTCGCGCGAGGCCTGACGCTCGTCCTGGTACGAGGCGTACGAGCGCTCGTAGCGACCGAGATCCGCCTTCGAGCCGCCGGTGAGCTCAACGCCGAAGCCGGGCGGCACGCTCGCGGTGCCGGCGGGTCCAAACTTCCTCACCCACACGCAGGTCGCGTCGAGGTGAACGAGCCGATCGGTCCGCGGCGGAACGAACTCGATCCACAGCTCGTCCCAGCGCGCGGGCGGCGCGAGCGTGCGGACGTACATGCCGCCCTCGCTGATGTTGTAGATGTACCCGACATCCTCGTTGCTGCGCCCCGCGAGGCGGAAGCGCACGGCCGTTCCGTAGAGCAATCGCACGCTGCGACGCCCGTCTTGGAACGGCTTGTTCAAGAGCTCGTTCGTCACGAAGAGCAGCGCCACGGGGGCCGAGAATGCGTCGTGCACGGTGACGTTCGCACCGCTCACAGCCGCCTTCAGCGAGAGCCGCAAAAAGCTCGGCATCTCCTTCGGCGGCGAGTTCACGATCCACGGGACGTGACAGCCCTCCGTGCGCGCGCGCACGGCGAGGAGGTCGTCCCCGTCCAGCGCCATCGCTGCGCTCACGATCACGGCCACTGTCTTCGGCTCGAGCGATTGACGCAGGGTCTCGTCCTGGTCGGCAGCAAACGCCACGGCGTACCCCGCGTCGCGGAACACGCGGCCGATCAAGAGGCGCATCTCGCGGTCGGGCTCTGCCACGACCACGGTCGAATCGAGCCTCTTTACGTTCGTCGGGTCGACCTCACCGAGGAGCCTGAGCCGGCGGGCGAGTAGCGCCTCGTCGTAGCCGCACACCTCGTCGATGCCGCTCGCAAAGGCCTCCTCGAAAGAGAGGTCGTTCAGGTCACGCACGAGGCCGATCACCGGAACACCGGCGAGCGCGAAGCTCTCGCGCAACGCGACGGCCCGACGCGCCGAGCCCTCTCCATCCATCGCGAGCCCGATCGCCGTCGGTCGCGTGGCGTTCGACTCGATCCACGCGAGCGCCTCCGGGACCGACGCCTCTCGAAAGAGCTTATCGCCCGACGCGTGCGCCGCGCGGCGCGCGATGGTCGTGAGCGCCTCGCTGACGTCGCCGACGAGCAGAAACGAACCTCCCCCGGTGCGAGCCGGCGCCGCGGCCTGAGCAAGACCTCCGAACTCGCTCGCCTCGTTTCCCTCTTTGGAGTCCATTGGAGAATAGTCTACCGGAGCCACCTTGAACTGTAGAGCCCCTTGTGGCGCCGCTCGTCCGACGCGCGAGCACTACCGCCAGGGCCCGAGAGGGTCTAGAACGCCCGCATGCCCCAGCCTTCCGTCTACGTCGTCGCCGCGAAGCGGACCCCGATCGGAGCCTTCCTCGGCGCGCTCGCTCCCCTCAGCGCCCCCCAGCTCGGAGCCGTCGCGATCCGCGCGGCGCTCGCTCAAGCCAAGGTCCCCGTCGACGCGATCGACGAGGTGTTCATGGGCAACGTCCTCACCGCGGGCGTCGGGCAATCGCCGGCGCGTCAAGCGTCGCGCTTCTCCGGGGTCCCTGACCGCGTCCCGACGACGACGGTGGGCAAGGTCTGCGGCTCCGGCATGCAGTCGGTGCTCCTCGGCGCCCGCGCCATCGCCGTCGGAGACGCAGACGTGGTCGTCGCGGGTGGCATGGAGTCCATGTCGCGCGTGCCCTACTATCTCTCAAAGGCGCGCGACGGCTATCGCATGGGCCACGGCGAACTCGTCGACGGCATGATCCACGACGGCCTATGGGACCCGTACGGCAACTTCCACATGGGGATCGCCGGCGAGAAGTGCGCGACCGAGCATGGCTTCAGCCGCGAGGCTCAGGACGACTTCGCGAAGGAGAGCTATCGCCGCGCCGTCGTAGCCCAGGCCGAGGGCCGCTTCTCGGACGAGATCGCCCCGGTCGAGCTGCCCCAGCCGAAGGGCGAGCCCGTCGTGCTCGCGGTCGACGACGAGCCCGGCCGCGGCAAGCCTGAGAAGTTCGCCTCGCTACGCCCGGTCTTCAAGAAGGACGGGACGATCACGGCGGCGAACGCGTCCTCCATCAACGACGGCGCCGCCGCGCTCGTGCTCGCGAGCGAGCGCGCGGTGAAGGAGCACAGCCTCGAACCGCTCGCTCGCATCGCAGGCCATGGCGCGTCAGCACAGGAGCCCGAGTGGTTCACGACCGCGCCGGCGGCAGCCGTCGAGCGTGCTCTCGCGCGCACCTCGCTCCGCTCGTCGGACATCGGCGTGCACGAGATCAACGAGGCCTTCAGCGTCGTGCCGATGGTCGTCGCGAAGCTCTGCGGACTTGACTTGAGTCAAGTCAACATCCGCGGAGGCGCTGTCGCGCTGGGGCACCCGATCGGCGCAAGCGGGGCGCGCATCCTGACCACGCTCGTCTACGCCATGCGTGACGGCAGTCACCGCCGTGGCTGCGCGTCGATCTGCATCGGCGGGGGCGAGGGGCTTGCGATAATCCTCGAGCGGTGAGTCGCGCCTCGACCATCGTCGCGAGCATCGAAGGCTTCGCCGCTCGCACCCCGACGCTGCCACCGGCGACGGACACCAACAGCTATGTCCTCGGCGACGGGGCGGCCGTGTTGGTCGAGCCCGCGACTCCATACGAGGACGAGCAGGCGGCCTGGCTCGACTGGGCCCGCGGTGTCGGGCGCTCGCGGCGCCTCGAGGCCATCGTCCTCACCCATCACCACCCCGACCACGTGGGCGGCGCCGAGGCCTTCGCGCGCGCGCTCGGCGTCCCGATCTGGGCACACCACGAGACCGCGCGGCGACTCGAGGTGCCGGTCGAGCGCCATCTCGACGAAGGCGACGTGCTCGTCCTTGGCTCCGAGCGGTGGGAGGTGCTCCACACGCCCGGACACGCCCCGGGTCACCTCTGCTTCGTCGAGCGTCGCCTGCGCGTCGCCGTCGTCGGAGACATGGTGGCGAGCGTCGGCACCATCCTCATCGACCCCATCGAAGGCGATCTTGGGCGTTACATGCGCGAGCTCGAGCGGCTCGCGGGCTTCGAGCTCGACCTCGCCCTGCCCGCGCACGGCGCGCCTATCCACGGGCCCCGAGCGCTGTTCGAGCACTACGTTCGACACCGCCGCGCGCGCGAGGCGAAGATCCTCGACGCGCTCCGCAAGCTCGGCCCCGCTCCCTCGCTCGAGCTTCTCCCGACGGCCTACGACGACGTGCCTCAGGCGGTTTGGCCGGTCGCCGCGTTGAGCCTCGAGGCCCACCTGCTCGAACTCGAGCGAACCGGTCGTGCGCTCCGAATCGACGAGGACTGGCTGCTCGCGCCTTCGGCCTGAGGACGCGCGTCTCACGGAGCCCGCGCGTCACCGATCGCGTGGCTTGAGCGAGACGTACCGGTTGCCACGCTCGAAGAAGCGCCACGGTCGCTTCGCCCACTCGCCGGCGTAGTCGACGTTGACGCGAGGCGAGCGACCGATCGCGCCGCATCGAGGCGCATCGAGGATCGCGAGCGCCCCGCCTCCGCACAGGTCAGCGCGATCGAGTGCCCCGTCGATGCCGAGCGCCGCGGTGGCGCGCCCCGGCCCGCCCGTCGCCTCGCGCCGCGTCCTCGGCATTCCACGTCGCCGCTCGATCGCCTCGAACGGCGGGAGCGGCTCGACGGCGCGGACGAGGACGGCGTGAGGCTCGCCGACCTGCCCAGTCACCGCGTTGAAGGCCCAGTGAACGCCGTACAGGCGAAACACGTAGGCTCGACCCGCCTCGCCCCACATCGACTCGTTTCGCGCAGTTCGGCGCCCGCGAGCCGTATGGGCAGCGAGGTCCTCGGGGCCGCGATAGGCCTCGGTCTCGACGATGCGCCCGAGCGCCAAGCCGTCGTCGCGTCGATGCACGAGCACCTTGCCGAGGAGCTCCCGCGCAACGACGAGGACCGGCCTCTCGTAGAACGAACGCGGCAAGACGCGCGTGGTTGCCTCTCCGCCTGGCCGCCACGTGGCGCTGACCTCCGCTCGGGTATCCCCACTCGCGATGCCCACGTTTCCTCGCCGCGACATCCTACGCCGCCTGAGGCGCCGGAGGTCGCTCGCGTGCTAGAGAGCCGAAGGAGCGGGGCGCTACCGCCTGTCGAGAGAAGCGGTGTAAGCTCGCGCCCGACCTAGGAAGGGACCATGATCGACGACGTCGTCAACGAGCTGAAGGATGGGGTGGAGAAGAGCCTGGACGCGCTGCGCCGTGAGCTCGCGAAGGTCCGAACGGGGCGCGCGCACCCGAGCATCCTCGACCGCATCCGCGTCGATTACTACGGCGTCCCGACGCCCATCGCCCAGATGGCCAACGTCGGCGTGCCCGACGGCAGCTTGCTCACCGTCAAGCCCTGGGAGAAGAACCAGGTCAGCGCGATCGACCGCGCGATCCGCGACAGCGATCTCGGCTTGAACCCGCAGGTCGACGGAGACCTCCTGCGCATCCCCATCCCGCCCCTCACGGAAGAGCGCCGCAAGGAGATGGTGAAGATCACCAAGCGTTGCGGCGAGGACGCAAAGATCGCCGTCCGCAAGCACCGACGCGACGCGCTCGACATGCTCGGCGAGCTCGTCAAGGACGGCGAGGTGAGCGAAGACGATGGCGCGCGCGGCGAGAAGAAGATCGAAGACGTCATCGCCGACGCCTCGAAGAAGGTCGACCAATTCGTGACCGACCGCGAATCGCAGATCATGGGCGGCTGAGCCGACGGTCGCATCATGCCAGCCACGGTGATCATCGGCGCCCAGTGGGGCGACGAAGGCAAGGGAAAGATCGTCGATCGGCTGGCCGAGTCCGCCGATCTGGTGGTTCGCTACGCGGGTGGTCCGAACGCGGGGCACACGCTGGTGGTCGGCGGCGAAAAGACCGTCCTGCGGCTCATCCCGAGCGGCGCGCTTCATCGCCACACCGAGTGCCTGCTCGGCCAGGGGATGGTCGTGCACCCGGCCGGCCTGCTCGACGAGATCGACACCCTCGAGTCACGCGGCGTCGCCCTCACCGACCGACTGACGCTGTCGCGGCTCGCCCACCTCATCCTCCCTTACCACGTCCTCGTGGACGAGCTCCGCGAGGGCCGAGAGGGCGGCACGAAGATCGGCACGACGAAGCGCGGCATCGGTCCCGCCTATGAGGACAAGGTTGGTCGACGAGGCTTGCGGGCCGGCGATCTTGAGCACCCGAGGCGGCTGCGAGCGCGCCTTGAAGAGGCGCTGGCGACCTGGGCGCCGACCATCCTCGCGCTCGGTGGGGAGGTCCCCGACGTCGACGCGATGGTCACCGCCGTCATGCCCCACGCGCCGCGCCTCATCCCGCTCCTCGGAGACGTCTCCGCACAGGTCGAGACCGCGCTCCGCGACGGCAAGCGCGTCATGCTCGAGGGCGCACAAGGAACGATGCTCGACATCGACAACGGGACCTATCCGTTCGTCACCTCGTCCTCCGCGGTCGCCGGCGGCGCGTGCACCGGCGCCGGCATCGGCCCGACGCGGATCGCTCGCGTCCTAGGGATCACCAAGGCGTACACGACCCGGGTCGGAGCAGGCCCCTTCCCCACCGAGCTCGACGACGACGTCGGCGCTCACCTCAGGGCGGTCGGAAAAGAGTTCGGCTCCGTCACGGGCCGTCCGCGCCGCACCGGCTGGCTGGACGTCGCAGCCCTTCGCTACGCGCGACGCGTCAATGGCATCACGGGGCTCGCGGTAACCAAGCTCGACGTCCTCACTGGCCTCGACACGCTCCGCGTCTGCGTCGGCTACGAAGGGGCGAGCGGAGCCGCGAACGAGCTCCCGGACGGCGACGCGCTGACGCCCGTGTATCGAACCTTCGAAGGCTGGACCGAGTCGCTGCAAGGCGCCTCGCGGCTCGAGGACCTCCCGCCGCCCGCCCGCGCTTACCTCGACTTCATCGAGGAGGCGTCCGAGACCCCCATCGACCTCATCAGCACCGGGCCTGGCAGAGAGTCAACCATCGAGAAGACAGGCGGATTTTAGAAACCACTTGAATCGACCACCCAGTACCTTATAGTTGGAAGAATCTACTAAGTATCCTCCATTCAAACAACCATATTAAGTACCGCCCATTAAACACCGAATAGAGAATAGCCTCTACTTAATAGATGCTCGCAAGCGGCCTTGGACGCTCCACTTGCGAAGCTTTAGTAGCGTCTACTGAATAGATGAGCCTCCTCCCTTTGCTCGCTGCCTTGCCCGTCGTGGGCAACCTCGAGACAAGCGCGACCATCAGCACGCGCCCTGCCGAGTGCCGTCAGCGCGAGGCACTCACGTGGGAGGTGGCACGGGCGCCCCTTCGCCAGTCCTATTGCCAGAGTCTCGCGCGGGGGAATGCTCGGCTCTCCGATTCGCCCGCGCTCGCGCGCGTCGACGCCGAGCGAGCCATCGGCCTCGAGCCTGGCCGAGCCGCGCCTCGCGTTCTCCTCGCTCGCGTTCTTCTTCGGCAAGGCGACGCCTCAGCAAGCCACGCTGCGTTCTCGGAGGCACTCGCCATGGATCCGCGTTCGCTCGATGCCCCGACCGTCCTGCGAGAGGCCGCCGATGCCGCGCGCCGTGCCGGGGCGCATGATGTCGCTCACAGCCTATACCGTCGGGTCGTCCCGCTGGCCGAGCACCTCGCCGACCGACGCGAGCGGGTGCGGGTGCTGCTCGAAGCTGGTCACGTCGAGATGACCACTCGACGAGCTAGCGGCGGCACTTCCTCTCTTGACGAGGCCCTCGGGCTACTTCGCAGCGCGTCGACCATCGCGCAGGGGCGCGAGCGGCTCGACGTGGCGCTCTCGCTCGCGCTGTGTCTCGACCGCGCCGGGCGAATGGATCTCGCCAACGCTCTCCTCACCAGTACGCCCGGCCTCTCGCGCTGGGCGGACTCGCCCGCCTACGCTGTGGCGGCGGAGGATAGGCTCGCCTTGCGCGCGCTAGCGCTCGAGAAGTCGAACCCCGCCGAGTCGCGGATGCTCCTTGCAGACCTGCTTTCGCGGGTGGCCCCCGGCGCGTGGCGCGACGTCCTCGTGACGCGGCTCGCGCGCCTCGCTTCGACGAAACCGAGGGCTCCGGGCAAGCCCCGATGACCCTCACGCGGCATCGGCTCGCCTCAGCGCTCGTGGTCGCGGCATCGATTTCGAATCCGGCAAGCGCACGCGGCGACGCGACGGTGTGGAGCGAGGCGGCGACCCCGGAGCGCGCCATCGAGAACGAGACCATCACCCGAGCCCGTCGCCTACATCAGCGCTACGTCGACGCGCTCTCGGACCGCGTGACCGAGAGCCGTGCGGCGGGGCACCTCGTCGAGGAGGCTGCGCTGCTGCGCCGCCGAGGCGCCGCCGCGAGTCTTCGCCCCGAGCTGTTGCACGCCTTCGCGCGTGTCGAGCGAGCGCGCTTCGATGCAGACGGCGACCCCAGCCACCTCGAGCGCTCGGTCGAGGCACTTCGTCGTGGGCTCGGCGATGCGCTCGCGCGTGGCACGCTGCGAGAAGCTGCGATGCGCTTCGACCTCTCGCTCAGCCTCGCGCACCTCGAGCGACGAGCGGACGAGATCGAGGCCGAGCAGAAGTTCCTCGAGGTCGAACCCGACGACTCGGAGAGGAGCCTCGTCCTCGCGAACTTGGCCGATGCATGGATGGGACTCGGACGGCTCGAGGATTCGCTTCGAGCCTACGAGGCGGCGCTCGCGCTCCTCCCGACGATCGCCTTCGGCGGCGGCAGCGTCACGACGCTTTGGGGCCTTGCGGTGGCCCTCGACCGCTCGGGCGACCTCCCACGTGCGCTGGAGCGTGTCGCGGTCGCGCGCACCTACGATCCTTCCGACATGCACCTGCGCTCGCCCGCGTGGTTCTACGTGCCGCGGTACGAGAAACACTGGTACGCCGCGCTCGGCTCGTGGCACGTCGGTCGAACCCACGCGGACGACGCGGTGCGACGCGAGGCGTACGGACGGGCGGTGGCGAGCTACCGCGCCTACCTCGATGCCGCAGCGCCGATGGACCGATGGCGCGAACTCGCGGCCACACGCTTGGCGCAGTGCGAATCGGAGGCGAAGAAGCTCGTTCCTCGGCGGCGCGGGAGACTTGTAGCGCCGAGTTCGCCCAGGTAAGTTTTTGGCTGCCATGCGGTCGCGTCTGCGCCTCCTCCTCCTCGCCGCTGCGGCGACGGTCGGAGCGGGATGCCCCCTCGAGCCACTCGAGGCGCCCGCGCCCTGCGAGTTCGGCGGGTGCGACGATGGGAACTCGTGCACTCGCGACCGATGTGACCAAGAGACCCGTCGCTGCGTGTTCGAGCCTCTGCCGAAGGGCACCCAGTGCGACGTCGACGACGATGCCTGCAACGGCATCGATCGCTGTGACGACTCGGGCGCGTGTCTCGTCGGGGAGCCGCTCGACGTCGACGACGAGGACCCCTGCACCGTCGACAGCTGCGATCCGATCACTGCGGTGATCCGGCATACCACGCTGCCCGACTGCAGCCCCGCGAGCAGCAGCGCCGTTGGCGCCGGCGGCGCCGGTGGCAATGGTGACGGTGGCGGGGGTGGCGGTGAGCCCGTCACGCCACCGCTTTGGAAGGCGTTGTCGACGGACGGTGCCCCGTCGACGCGTCGCCTTCACGCGGCCGTCTGGACCGGCAGCCGGATGATCGTGTGGGGTGGACTCACGACGTCAGGCGTCACGGGCACGGGAGGCGTGTACGACCCCGCCACCGACACCTGGAAGCCAACGGCCGTCGCCAATTCCCCGAGCGCGCGGCACTCGCACAGCGCCATCTGGACCGGCAGCGAGATGATCGTCTGGGGCGGGTTCAGCAACACCTACGAGGCGACCGGAGGCCGATACGACCCCGTACGTGACGAGTGGACGTCGCTCCCCTTCACGACGATCAAAGGCCGCGCTCGACACGTGGCCGTTTGGACCGGAGCGGACATGATCGTCTGGGGCGGCTCGAACGGCATCGCGCCCCAGGGCGACGGATCGCGTTATTCGCTCGGCGCGAACACCTGGACAAATCTGCCTGCGGGAGGGCCGTCCGCGCGCTTCAACTCCGTCGGGGCCTGGACGGGCAGCGCGCTCGCGATCTGGGGCGGCCTCAACACCTTCGACTGGTTCGCGGACGGCAAGTATCACAACCCGTCGCTCAACACCTGGACAACCATCAGCAACACGAACCGTCCCAAGCTGCGCGAGAGCGCGTCCCACGCCTGGACCGGTGCAGGCCTGCTCCTTTGGTCCGGCTGGAACGGCGGCGACTTTCTCCAGGATGGCGCCATCCTCAAGCCCGCGGTCGGCGCAGGCGGGACGTGGAGCATCATCAACGTCGCGCTCGCGCCGGCGCCGCGCGCGCAAAACGCCACCGTGTGGACGGGCAGCGAGCTGTGCGTCTGGGGCGGCTGTGGTGAAGACGCTTGCGGCCAGGTTCGCGAAGACGGCGGTTGCTACTCGACCGCGAAGGACACGTGGCGGCCCATCCCCTTCGAGGACACATTCCCCGGACGCATCGGCCCCTCTGCGGTGTGGACCGGCAGCGAGCTCATCGTGTTCGGTGGCGAGCGCAACCTGAAGGCAGTGAGCGGGGGTGGCAGGCTCTCGCTCGACGCGCTACCAAAGTAGTTCTCCCATGTCGAAACACGTTTCGCAGGTCGTTGTTCTCGGTCTGTTCCTCGTCGCGTGCGGAAGCGAAGGCGGCGACGTGAAGGAGGCGTGCGTAACGGCATGCCATCCCCGCGACCCAAACCTCGCGTGGAATCCGCTCCCCTCCGAGGGCGCCCCGTCCGCCAGGCGACTCCACGCCATGGTGTGGACCGGCAAGGAAGTCCTCGTCTGGGGAGGCATCGTCGACGGCGCCGGGAACTCGACGGGAGACGGTGCCGCCTACGACCCTGCAACCGACCGCTGGCGGCCGATATCGACGACGAGCGCCCCCTCGGCGCGACACTCGCACCAAGCGGTCTGGACCGGCACGAGAATGCTCGTCTGGGGCGGCTTCGAGAAGGGCGGCTACGCGAAGGCCGGCGGCGCTTACGACCCTGCCACCGATACGTGGAGCGCAATCCCTGAAGCCCCGATCGGAGGTCGAACGCGCCAAGTCTCGCTATGGGCCGGCACGTCCATGCTCGTGTGGGGAGGGCTCGACGGAGCCGGCGCGCTCGCCGACGGGGCAACGTACAACCTCGCGACTGGCGCATGGCAGAAGCTACCGGCTGGCGGACCGAAGGGCCGCGCATCCCATGTCGGCGTTTGGACCGGTGCCGAAGTGCTCGTGTGGGGCGGTACGGACACGCTCGACTGGTTCGCCGATGGGCAGCACCTCGACGTGGCCGGGAATGCCTGGGCCTCACCCACCACCAGCGCGGGCGCGCCGAGCCTTCGGGAGTCCGCAACTGGAATTTGGACGGGCCGCGAGATGCTCGTATGGGGCGGGTGGAACGGCGGTGACTACCTGTCGGACGGAGCGCTCTATGATCCGTCAACGGCGGCGTGGTACGCCATGGCCGCCGGCGCTTTGAGAGGGCGGTCCGATCACATCTCGATCTGGACGGGCGACGAGCTCGTAGTCTGGGGCGGGTGCACGGACGACTCGTGTTCGACGTTGCTCGACGACGGCGGAAGCTACACCCGAGACCGGGGATGGGTCGTGCTCCAGCCGAGCGCGACGCTCTCTGCGAGGAGAGGTGCCGGGGGCGTGTGGACCGGTCGCGACGTCGTCGTCTTCGGCGGCGGCGACGTCAACTTCAAGCCAATCGGTGGCGGGGCGCGCGCGACGCTCTGAGCGACTCGATTCAGCCCGCGACCTAAGTGGCCGGCACCGCGGACAGAGCCCGACCCTCGCCGAGTCGTGGTCGACGTCAGTCGAGTGACGCCGAGTAGATTCGTCCATCCTGCGTCCAGGCCGCCACGAATCGATGCCCGCGACTCGTGGCGTCCCGCGCGACGGCGAGCGCGGGAGTGCCCGCGTCACCGCCTTCGCCGGAGAGCACGACCGCTTGGGACCACCGCTCGCCCTCCGTGACGCCTTCCGCCTGCACGGACGAACGACGCGCCATCACGCGGAAGCGGCTTCCGACGCGGGCTCGCCAGGCGACGACAACGGTGCCATCTGGCGCAACCTTCATGACAGGCTCAATCGCGGCTTGAGCGCTGAGGCGCAACGGCGCATCGCCAGGCGCGACCCATCGACCTGACGCGTCGCGGTGCGCAAGGAGGATCGACCAGTCCTCACCGATCTTCTGCTCCCACACCACATAAAGATCTCCCGACCGAGTAAAGGAGATCCGAGTGTTCCATACGTTGTCGGCGATGGGACCGAAGGGCTCGCCGATGGCTGGCCTCGACCAGCTCCCGTTGCTCGGTCTCTCCGACAGAAAGGCCGCCATCTTCCCGTCTGGGAGGACCTGGCGCCAAACGATCGCGGCACGACCATCCTCGGCGATGGCGGGCTCGGGATTCTCGACATCCCCTTCGGGCGGCGACAAGGCGTCCTCATCGTGCGCGATCGTGAACGGCCCATCGACGCCACGGCGCTCGCTCGGCAAGACACGGAGCTTCTCGCCAATCGACTCGAACCACGTGATGACCATGTCGCCGCGGTCGTTCCGAGCGAACTCCGGGTTGTTCGAGAAGATGAAGCTTCTCGAGACGACATCGAGCTGGTTCTTCGGACGCTGAAACGCCGTCTCGCCGGCGCCGCGCGTTGCGATGCAAACGCCACGTCGATGCCCCGAGTCGAGCCCCTGGTTCCAGGTGATCGCGAGCTCACCGTCGGCGTGAGCGAGCACTTCGTGCTGATAGGCAAGAGGCGAGAACGAGAAGAGACCTCCGCCTGGTGGCTCGACGAGGTGACCTCCCTTGATGCCGACACGCACCAGCGTCTGGAGCTCTTGGCCAGTGCCGCTCCGTAACCACACCACGGCGGAGTGATCATCGTCGACCGCGGCAACGCGAGGCTCTTGGTTGAACCCATCGACCCCAAACGACGGGTAGTCGAGCTCCCAGGTCGCTCCGCTCTCACGAGCGAGCACCACTGTAGAGGCCTCATCGCTCGCCTCCTCGTACGCGAGCCATACGCGACCAGAGCGGTCGACATCGAGGGAGGGCCTCGAGGCTCGCTCACCGAGCGGCGTTGCCTCGTGGAGGCGGCGCCACGTTCGCATGACGCATCGGCCATTCTCAACGTAGGCCCACGCGTCGCAGCAGCGCTCGTCTTCACCATCGGCGCGCCGGCAAGCCGGCAGCGGCTCGAGTGTGCAGCCCATGGTCAGCCCGACGAGAAGGAGTTCGGGGAAAACGCCCCAGCGCCGCATCGCCATGTGCGGAGAAGACCACAAAAGGCGAGCGCCGCGAACCTCTTCAGGAGGCTGCGGCGCCCAATCGCTCGGTCGAAGCTTTCGGCCAGGCTCACGCCGGGCGCGAAGACTTCAGCGAAGCACGCTCACATGCACGTCGGGTTGCAGCAAAGGATCGCGCGGGGGGGTGCGCCGGCGCAGCCACCCGCGCAGCCAACCTTGCTGTTGTTCTGGCACAGGTGCGCTCCACTCACGCCGTCGTAGAACGAGTCGGCGTCGAAGTGGTAGACCATCGTGCCCTTCGTCACGCCCGTGCCTGGCATGGCGTTGTTGCTGGTCGTCGGAGCGAACCACTCACCGTCCGAGATGTGACCCGTCGGGTAGGTCCAGTCGTTGCAGCGCGCCCCGGCGCCCGCCTTCCACGCGCACTTCTTCTGCACCGGGTCGCAGAACGCAAGCACGCCTGGCGCGTTGCAATCGGTGTCGATGGTGCAGGTCTTGTTCGCCGGGTCGAGGACCGTGAGGTCCTTGTTGGTTCGGTGCAGCCAGTACGTCAGATTCGGCGGAATCATCGCGAGCTCACCCGCGGCCTCAGCCTTGACCACCTCACCATAGTTGCAGATGTGATCCGCTCCGATCGCTTGACACATGGCGTTACCGGCCTGGACACCTTCGAGGCCGTTGTACGTCCACTTCGACGCGATGCCCGAGCCGGTCATCACGGGGTTCTGGTTGTTCGAAACAACGCCGAAGAAGGTCTTTTGCCCCATGCACGGGTCAACGGTCGCCGAAGAAGACGCAGGACCTGAGGGGTTCTTGCAGTCTTTCGGGCACATGCCCATGTTCTCGTTGTTGATGCCGTCGTCGCAGTCCTCGCCGGCCTGGATGATGCCGTCGCCGCACTTGGGCTTGGTGCACAGGTTGGTGCACATGTCGTCGGCGACCATGTTGCCGTCATCGCACTCCTCGCCAGCGTCGATCGCGCCGTTGCCGCAGGTCTTGGGAGCGTTGCTCGTGCAGTTGTTGTGGCACGAGTCCGAGTCCACGTCGTTTCCGTCGTCACAGGCCTCACCTGGATCGAGCTTGCCGTTGCCGCAGGAGGCTCCGCCTCCCGACGAAGCGGCGGTGGCCGAACCGGTCGGCGTGGGCTCGCCCTTCGTGCACTGCTGCGTACAACCGTCGTTGTCATTCAGGTTACCGTCGTCGCACTCCTCTCCCACATCCACGACCGCGTTGCCACACGCTCCGTCGCCGCCAGAGGTCGAGGTGTTGTCGCTAGTGCCACAGGCGCTGACGAGTGCCGCCGCGCCGACGAAGCCGCCGGCAATCCCGAGCCAGGCCATCGATTTCAACTTCATGATCAGGTGCTCCTCCCAAGTATTCAACGAATCGCCCCGTAGCGATTTAAGTTAGCACGTCACGTAGGCTTGTACAGTTCGACCGAACGATTTCGAAGACGCCGCTCGCGGATGTCAGGTCGACACCGCGTCCGCCCTACGTCAGCTTCCCAGCTTGAAGGTTGCGAGCGCAGGCTTGTCCGCGGTGACCGTCTTGCGCTGTGAGCGCGAGGCCTGCCCCGGCGGCGCGCACGTTACCGTGTGAGCGCCGACCGAGACCGTCGCGTTGAAGCTGCTGCCGCTCCCCTGAGACTTGCCGTCGACGCTCCACGCGCAGGTGCCGCCGGTTGCGATGCCGATGAGCTTTCCAGTCGACCCACCGCTCGCCGCGGGCTCGGGCTTGGGCTCAGGCTTCGGCTCGGGCTTCGGTTCGGGCTTGGTCTCCTTGTCTTTTTCCTTGCCCTTGTCCTTGTCGCCCTTCGGATCGGTCGTCGACTTCACGGCCGCCGCCTTGGGGTCCGCGGCCTGCCCGCCGGTTGGTGCGGGGCTCGGCGCTGACGTCGCCTTCGCCGGCTCGCCCGGGGCTGACACGGCCGAAGCCACCGCTGCCGTGGCCTCTGAGCCGGCCGCTTCAGCCGATACCGGGTCTACCGCAGCGCCCCCGACGGTCGGCTGAGACGTGGGCACCGATGCATCCGCCGTCGGCTTCGGACCGTCGCCCTTCGGCTTCATCGCGAACACCGCAACGCCAGCTGCAGGAATGACGATGGCCGCCGCGATCAGAGCCCACCTGAGGCCCTGGCCCTTGGACGGAGCCGGTGCCTGGGGCAGCGAGGTCGGGGACAGCGCTGGATTCGGTTGGAATCCGCCGTAAGAGGACGAACCGGCAGGAACGCCAGCGGCAGCGAACCGGTCGCTCGGGAGGCCGCCTTGGCTGCTGCGAGGCGCTGGCGCAGAGGCCATCCCCGCGAACGGCGCGTCGTGCATGAAGCTAGTCTTCTCGAGGTCGCTCTCCCCACTGTCGAGCGGAGACTGCATGATGACGGTCGAGGAGCCCTCGTCGTCGTCGTCAAGCAGCGCGCTATGACCGGCGGCGAGCGGCGACGTCGGTGAGATGGCCACCTCAGCGACCTCGGTCGGCGCTGAATGAGCGATCCGTCCGATTTGATCGATGAGGAGCTGCCCCTCCGCCGAAGCGAACGGTCTCAGCGCATGCGCGAGCGCGTAAACGCTTCCGAAGCGCGAGTTCGAGTCCTTCGCGAGGGCCCAACCGATGATCTGGTCGAGCTCGCGGGGAAGATCGGGCCGAAGACGGGTCACCGGCATGGGATCGTCGCGCGAGATCTTGAGCATCAGCTCGGCCATCTCGCCGCTGAATGCGGGCACCGCGGCGAGCATCTCGTAAAGGATGCAGCCTAGGGACCAGACGTCCGTTTTCGCATCGACGGCGCCCTTCCGTACCATCTCGGGAGACCAATAGTTCGAGATGCCGAAGATCGCCGTCGCCTGGTTGTCGGGGTCATCGCTCCCCGTGGGCCCCTTCAGCACCTTCGCGGTGCCGAAGTCGATCACCTTCAGGGACCCTACGCCGCCGCGCTTCTGGGCGATGAACAAGTGCGACGGCTGGAGTTCGCGGAGGATGATGTTGTGGCTGTGGCACTCCTGCACCACCTCCCCCGCCTGCAGCAGGAATGCGACCGCCTGATCGAGTCGCAGCGCCCCGCGGTTGCGGAGGTGCGTCGCGAGGTCCTCGCCCTCCAGGAACTGCCGCACCAGGAAGAACGAGCCGTCGGAGTGCGTGCCGACGTCGATGATGCGCGCGCTGTACTCGCTCTCCATCTTGGAGAGAGTCCGTGCCTCGCGACGAAATCGCTCGAGCTCTTTCTCGTCACAGAGCGCAGGCGACATCAAACGGATCACGACGTGCTGGTCGAACTCCGTGTGTCGCGCCTCGAGGAGGAGTCCGCGCGAGCGACCGAGCACCCGCGTGACGCGATATTTGCCAGCTACTATGTCACCAGGACGCATGAATCCAGCTTTGGGTCGGTACGGCTCTCGAACGTCGGAGTAGCGGGCGGGATGCCTGCGACATCCTTACACAAGTTTCGTGCATCGCGAACTCTTTCCGAGCATGCGATGCCTCGTCCGTCTCGTAAGTTGACGGCGAGGGCGACGTAACGGTCTGTCGGAATCCGGCTTGCCTCACGGAAGCTTCGCGAGCGCCGCCTTGCAGGCCTTCTCGATGCTCTGCTCGGTGTCGCCGCGCAGCCAGCCGACGACGCATCGGTCGGCGTCGTCCCAGGGATCAAACACCTTACCG
The DNA here is from genome assembly GCA_016875405.1 of Deltaproteobacteria bacterium. Taxonomy (GTDB): domain Bacteria; phylum Myxococcota_A; class Polyangia; order Polyangiales; family Polyangiaceae; genus SYFR01. The sequence goes on from VGRJ01000061.1 coordinate 23,304, forward strand.
CCCTTGTGGCCCTCTTGCCCGCGGCCCTTTCGGACGAGCAGCAGGGTATTGACGGCGTTTCCACCTGGATCCGAGCCGACCTTCGAGACCTTCTCGGGTTCGACCGCGCAAACGGCGTAGTAGTTCGCAGACTTTTCTGCGTCGGTGGTCACGCCCTCCCCGGTGCGCTTGCGCTCACCCTGATGGCGAAGGCCGTCGCGGCCGAGAATGCGCAGCGGCCGAAAGTCGCTGCCGTGGCAATCGAGCGTACCGCAGCGACGCTCCATCACCTCAGAGACATGCTGCACGTAGACTTGACGCGACGGGCAGGTCACCTCGAGGCCGCTCGAGAGTTCCTGCTTGCAGCCGGTCAACGCAGCCACCGCGACGAACGCCGCGAAGCTCGAGATCCCGAACACGCCCTGTGCGTTCACGGAGTTCCTCCTCCTGCACCCATCCCACCGCCGGAGGACGTGCTCCCACCGCCTCCGCCAGCACCGGTCGTCGAAGACGATGCCACGCTCCCAGCACCGCCTGCGCCCGTCGGAGTCGCACCGCCCGCTCCAGCGGGCGCTGCACCGCCCTGCCCGCCAGCCCCGCTCGTCGTCGGGTCGGGCGGGGGCCCACAGCGCTCGAGCGAAGGAACGAACTCGGGGTCGATGATGATCGCACCCGCCGAGTCGCGAGCCCGGCCTGTCGCGGGATCTAGGTAGGGGTCGATGTCGATGCGCTCGATCGAGGCGAGTTTGTGGCACCCGGCACACGACCGCTCACGCCCGATGAGCGAGGCCATCTTCACGCCGGCGACGTTCACCACGAGCGGGAACGCGAGGTCGTCGATCCCCTGCAAGTCCGCCTTCGTGATGTAGAAGTTGCCGGCCTTGTTGGTGCACGCCTTGTAGGTCGCGCCGGCCGAATCCTGGATGGTGACGAAGACGCCCTCGACGCCGTTGAGGTAGCCTTTCGCGGTCTGCGAATAGACGGTGCCACCGATGGCGAGAGCGGGCTCCGCGCCCTCGTAGGTGCTGTGGCAATCAACGCAAGCTTGACCGGCCCGATGCTCGGGGCTCGGTCCCCCCGGGTCTTCGGGGGGATTCTTGCGGACCTTCTGATCGATGACGGGGTCGTAGCGACATGCCACGAGGAGTGCCGCAAGTGCGACCAAGAAGCCCGCGACGCGAGCGACGGAGGACGCGATTCGGGTAGGTGCGCGCATCAGTCGAACTCCAACTCGAGGGTCGAGGACGAGAAGAGCCCCCAGCGATCGAACAGGTAAAGATGGTCGAGGAATCTTGTGTAGACGCCCTCGACCTGGACGCCAAGGGAGGCGACGCGGTTGAAGGCCGTGCGGAGGCCGATGCCGCCGGTGACTGCCCAGAGCGGCCCTAGCTCACGGTCGCCCGTGCGGAACTGCGGCAGCTGATAACCGTCCACGCTCTGGCTCGCGACGTACGCTCGCTGCCAGAAGCTCACCGGCCCCTGGATGTTGAAGCGCGCGTGCGGCGTGAGCCGCAACTGCGGGTAGCCAGGCGTCCCGTTCGCGCCCTTCTTCTCGTAGAAATCCCAAAGAAAACGAAGGTCCGTCGTGCTCGCGAGCTGCCCCCAGTCGTCCATGTAGAGGCGCTCGGTCGCGCGGAAAGTCGAGGTCTCGAAACGACGCAGGACACCGAGAAGGGCTGCGTAGCGCTGTCGCGAGGTCGGAAGCTGCTCGAACGGCATCATCGGCAGGCGCCCAGCGGCTACGAGAGCCGCGGACGCCGCGACCGGGATCTCGGGGGCCACCGTCGCGTCGAACATCGGCACGTGCCGGTAGGGCTTCGAGGCATCACCGAAGTTGAGCTCGACGGTGCCGCCGAGGATGCCCACCGTCGATGGGTTAAAGATCACCGACGCCCCAAAGTTGATGGTGTGGCGGTAGAGATCTCTGCTGAAGACATCAAACGCTGTCTGAGCGCGACCGAGGATGTCGAACCCGAAGTCGTACGTCAGGTAGGGCGACACCATCTTGTCGAACACGTCGGCGCTCAGGTTCACGCCAACGGACCGAGCGATGTAGTCGTTCTCGACGGAGGTCGCCGCGTTGACGCCCAGCGTCGCGACGCCAACCCTGTAACCGCCGCCCACCGAGGCTCCGACGCGCACCTGGTCAAACCGGCGAGAGGCCATCGCGACGATGTCGGCCGACGCCGTGCTGACCATGTCCACGATCGCCTGGCCTCCCACGTTCCATCCCTGCGTGGGCTGAACCGCGGCGAAGTAGATGGCAGGCGAGACGACATCGACTTGATTCGTATCGTTGTAGCTCGAGACTTCGAGGCCCGTCTTAAAGTTGAGCCCCTTAGCGCCGGGATTGTACTTGTCGTCACAGGCTTTCCGCTCAGCCGCGTTGCGCGCCTTGCGATAACAAGCCTGCAGCGGAGTCTCCGTCGAGACGACGTCGAGGTCGATCGACTCCGACCGCTGGAACGTGACCTTCTTGCTGAATTCGTAGGGCTCTCCGCCCCGCTTACCGGTCACTTCGACGAGCGCCGTGCCGGGGTTGTGCCCGATGGGCTTCCGAATGAGGTCGTCCGCGACGCGAGCGCCGTCGATCTTGACGGCGAGGTCGGTCACGCCCGCCTGAAACTTCAAGTTGATGCGCGGGATGCTCTCGTCCAGCTCGTTGACGACGGCTTGCGCCTCCTTCACGAGCGCGTCCTGTCGATCGGTCTTCGCGAGTCGCACCGCAGCCTCGGCGTCACCCTTCGCCTCGACCAGCAGGTCGCCTTTGTCCTGGCAGCGAGCGGCCATCAGCTTACCGGCTGCGTAATCACCGCCCGCCAAGCTCTGCACCATGGTCCCGAGACAGCCCTCCCAGTCGTTGCCGTCGAGGAGCTTCTGCGCTGTCGCGATCGCATCCTGCTGAGAGGACGAAAGAACTGCCGGCTCGGCCTTCTTCGCGGGCTCCGGCTCGGCCTTCTTCGCGGGCTCGGCCTTCTTCGCCGGCTCGGCCTTCTTCGCCGGCTCGGCCTTCTTCGCCGGCTCCGGCTCGACCTTCTTCGCCAGCTCGACCTTCTTCGCCGGCTCCGGCTCGACCTTCTTCGCCGGCTCGACCTTCTTCGCCGGCTCCGGCTCGACCTTCTTCGCCGGCTCGACCTTCTTCGCCGGCTCCGGCTCGGCCTTCTTCGCCGGCTCGACCTTCTTCGCGGGCTCGACCTTCTTCGCCGGCTCCGGCTCGACCTTCTTCGCCGGCTCGACCTTCTTCGCCGGCTCCGGCTCGACCTTCTTCGCCGGCTCCGGCTCTTTTTTCACGACCACGACGGCAGCGGCCGCTACCGCGCCCTTGCCAGACTTCACGCGCTCCTGGGCCTCGGCAAAGGTCTGCTTGAGCTTTCTCGTCATGAACCGAGCGTTCGGCTCGGCGTCGGGCTTCTTGGCGAGCGCGAGTTCGAAGTTGGCTCGGCTCTTCTCGACGTCGTCCTTTAGGCCATAGGCGATGCCTAGGTTGAGATAGATTTCGGCCTCCGCCGGTGCCGAACACTTGCTCTTCTTGCAGCTCTGGAGAGCCGTATCGAGGAGCGCGATCGCGTCGTCGTAGTTGCGGCTTCCAATTTCGTCCAAGGACGCCTCGGCAGCAGCCTTCGCGAGCGCATCTTGGGCAACCGCGGTGCTTGGAGAAGCGAGGAGAACCGAACCGATGAGGAGGGCCGCCGTTGCCGCGGTCCTCGAGCGTCGAACGAATGCTGCAGTGGGCTTCAATTGAGGGGTGCTCCGCACTGGATCCACCTGACGAGATGGTCGTACGCCTGCTTCGTGAGCGGCGAGAACACGGGACTGCCGGAGCCCGTCTTCGGCATCGGCTCACGGCAGAGGTCGGAGTAGAGTTCGTTCGTCACGCCCTTCGCAAACTTCAGGTTGCAAAGGATGGAGCTTTGGGCAGGCTCGCACGGCGTCACGTAAGGACCGACCTCCGGCAGCGAGTAATTCAAGAGGGCGAAGTACGCAGCGTCTGCGTCGTTCGGGTCGACGGCGAGGCCACCAGCGGGCTGCTCGTGACAGTTCGACGCCGAGCACCCCCCGGCGCCGGGCTTCGTGGAGTTCAAGATCGCGCCGTAAATGTCCTCGCTCCAGCTGACCTCACACGCGTTGACGGTCTTGCACACCATGCCGCTCGAGGAGGATGCCGCGGCAACCGTCACTGCGACGCTGCTCGTCGTAACCCGCGAGGGCTCCCCGAAGGTCGTCGTCTCTTCGGTGGCGCATCCGTACGCCGCCGACATACCGACCCATGCGATTCCCCATCCAATTCGGGCTCGAGTCGTCATCACGCTCCCGTCGTTCTCTCTCGAAGCGAAACCGAAATCTGAGAGTCAATGTACTCGCGCGCGAGCATCGACGGCAAGGGGCAATGCCGCCCCCAAATAGGAATCGGGCGGGGCCGCCCAAGGAGCGGCGCCGCCCGAACCACCCCGGCATTCCGGGGCAACCGAATCAAAACTTCCAGGTGGCGGCCATGCCACCGCCCGAACGACCCGCGAGGGGCGTCAAAGTCGGCACTGCTGCGGACTTCTCACCGCTCTCATCATCGCCGCCGCTGAAGAGGAGCACCGCGCCGGTGATGCCGAAAGTCAGCGCGACGCCGAACGACATGTCGGCGATGAGGGCGTTTCGTTCGGCCTTCTGGGCGTTGTCCTCGGTCGAGCTCGAC
>VGRJ01000062.1 GCA_016875405.1 Deltaproteobacteria bacterium
GCTCGTCGGCAAGGACGCCCCCGAGGTCGCGGGCGAGTACGTTGCGGGCGATGGCCCGAAGACGCTTGCGGACGCGAAGGGCACGGTCACCATCGTCGACTTCTGGGGGACCTTCTGCGAGCCCTGCAAGAAGTCCTTCCCGAAGCTCCAGGAGCTCGTCGACACGCAGGCCGGCAAGCTCTTCGTCATCGCCGTCAGCCAGGATGATGGCGAGGAGACGAAGCCCGAGGACATCAAGAAGTTCGCCGAGGAGCTGAAGGTCAGCTTCCCGATCGTCTGGGACAAAGAGAAGAAGACCGCGGGCGCCTACCACCCCCCGAAGATGCCGACCACGTACCTCATCGACAAGAAGGGCACCGTGCGGCACGTCCACGGCGGCTACACCGAAGGAGAAGACGAGAAGCTCGCGAAAGAGGTCGAGGCGCTCATCGCCGAGTGAGTTCGATCGACGTTCCCGACGCGGCGTGACCCTCGAGAGAGCGCCGCGCTCCCAGCCCTCGACCTCGTCGGGGGCTTCGTCTTTCCTGGGGTCGCGCCGGCGCAGGATTTTGCCGGCAAGCGCCCCCGAGAACGTGTACCTTCCCTCGCCGCCCCCCGATGACCAAGAAGCGCACCATCGTCCTCGACCGTATCCGCACCGACGGCTGGTTCGAACGCCTCGGCGAGAGCATCGGCAGCTTTCAGACGCTCTGCGACGTCCTCGGCGACCGCTTCTTCGCGTTCTCGCTCATCGCGCAGGCTCGCGTCAGCTCGCTGATGATCGATCGGTTCAACACCGACAACTCGCTCGTCGAGTTCTCCTTTGCGGGCATGGGAGACCCAGACGACGAGGAGCCCGAGCGCATGAGCGTCATCGAGTTCCGTCGCCGCGTCGTCGATCGGCTCCTGATCGATGAGCCCGCAGGCCCGAGCGCTTCCGACGTCGTTGACGATCCCGAGTCCCTCCAGCGTCACATCGGCCCACGAATCCTCCTGCTGGCGCCGCTCTATGGCATCGGCGTTCGCGAGCTCCTGGTCGAGGGCACGAGCTCGTCGATCCGGATCGACCACGAGGGCGACGACGCGGTGCTCGATCTGGCCGAGTTTCGGGGCCTGATCCTGGAGCGCGTTCAGGACGACCTCGAGCGCGGCACCCAGCGAAATTCGGGCACCGCGATCGATCTGAACAGCGTCGCGGAGGCCGAGGCCGCCGCCGCCGAGGAGCGGTGGGAGCGCGTGGCGCAGCTGCTCGGCAGCTGGCCGATGCCGCTCGCGGTCTACTGGCGCACCCCCGAAGGTCAGAACCTGCCCGAGGCGGCGCGTCAGCGCATTGCCGAGGGGCTCGGCCTGCTAGGCACCGCGTGCGCCAAGCTCGGCGACTCGTCGCAGGGTGAAGAGGTCATGCGCCTCGCGGTCCAGTACGCCAACGAGGGGACGTCCGGCTCGCGGATCTTCGCACGGCTCGGCCGGATGCTTTTCGAGGCCAACCGTCACGGCGAGGCGATCGCGTCGCTGCGCCGCGCGGGCATGCTCGCGCCGCAAGAGAGCGACGATCTCCCCGGAATTTTCCTCGACATTGCGCGTTGCTTCATGGCCCGAGGGGCACGCATCGCCGCCCTCGGGGCGCTGCGCGCCGCACAGCGGGCCGGGCTCGCGGCTGCCGACTCGTCCGAGGTCGAGCGCTGGCTCGTCGCCGAGCTGGGGGCACCCCTCGAGCGCTGGCGAGGGCTCGTCGAGAAGCGCTGAGCGGCTTGGGCGCTCTCGTGGGCCGGCGGCGATGGCCGACGGTGCGAGGCGCGCAGGTTCGGGCGCCTCGGGGGCTCCCGAGTTCTCGCGCCAAGTCCGCGAAAAATGGGGCCCCGCTCGAATTGACAGGCGGGCCTCGGTGTGTGAAACCACCACTCGCTCATGGCGCCTTACCTCCCCGTCCTGGTGTTGTTTCTCGTCGCGGCGGTGGTCGCCGGCGGGATGTTCGCGGCGGCCACGTACTTCGGACCCAAGAATCCGAACCCGGCCAAAGAGCTGCCGTTCGAGTGTGGGCACCTCGAAGAGGGTGCCGGCAAGATCCGCCCGAGCGTAAAATTCTACCTGACGGCGCTCCTCTTCGTCGTCTTCGACATCGAAGCGGTGATGATCTACCCGTGGGCCGTCGAGCTCCGCTCGCTCGGCTGGACGGGCTTCATGACGATGGCGTCGTTCATCGTGCTCGTGTTCGTGCTGCTCGCCTACGTGTGGAAGAAGGGCGCGCTGGAGTGGGAGAAATGAGCCAGACGCAGCGCTACGTGTTCGAGGGTTCCCAGCAAGGGTTCGCCACCACTCGCCTTGAGGACCTCCTCAACTGGGCGAAGAAATACTCGCTCTTCCAGTACCCGTTCGTCACGGCGTGCTGCGCGATGGAGTTCATGGCGCTCGCGAGTCCTCGCTTCGACATGGCGCGCTTCGGCGCCGAGGCTCCGCGTTTCTCGCCGCGCCAGTCAGACCTCCTGTGGGTCGTCGGCACCATCAGCCAGCGGCAGGCCCCGATCCTGAAGACCGTCTACGACCAGATGGCCGATCCCAAGTACGTCCTCGCGTTCGGGACATGCGCGTCGTGCGGCGGCTTCTACGACAACTACACGACGCTCGCGGGCATCGACAAAGTCGTGCCGGTCGACGTGTACGTGCCCGGCTGTCCGCCGCGGCCCGAGTCGGTCATCGACGGGCTGCTCCTCTTACAGGACAAGATCCAGCGCGGCGATCGCACGCCCGGCATCGTCAAGCCGCGCACCGATCCGCACCAGGTGGCCAAAGCGCTCGCCGAGCACTCGCCCCTCGTCCCTCTCCGCACGAGCAAGTCATGAGCAAGCGAGTCCTCGACCGCCTGAACCAGGTCTTCGGCGACGCGATTCTCGAGACCCACAGCCAACACGGCGACGACACCGCCGTCGTCGAGGCCTCTCGCTGGCGTGAGGTCGCGCGCTTCCTGCGCGACGACGAGCGTTGCGCCATGAACCACTTCATCGATCTCACCGCGGTCGATTACTCGGACCGCCGCGAGCCCCGCTACGAGGTCGTCCTCCACATCCGCTCGCTCGAGAAGCTTCACCGCGTTCGCCTCAAGGCACGGATCGGTGAGCCGCCGAGCATCGACTCGCTCGCCGAGGTCTGGGCAGGGGCGAACTGGTTCGAGCGCGAATGCTTCGACATGTTCGGGGTCGACTTCGTCGGGCACCCCAACCTCCGCCGCATCCTCCTCTACCCAGAGTTCGTCGGTCATCCGCTTCGGAAGGATTACCCGGCGCAGATGACGCAGCCGCTCGTCGAGTACCGCCCCGAGGCGATCGGCAAGCTGCCGCCCTTCTCGGAGCACGAGGGCATGCCCTTCGGCCGACAGACCCACGACCGCGCCGCAGCGCACGTGAACGCATTGGGCTTCACCGACGAGTGAACGAGGTCAGCTGACATGGAACCACTCGACATCGAGCTCGACGAAGGGGAGCTGGAGCTCCCGAACGACCCGATGCAGGTCAACATGGGACCTGCTCACCCCGCGATGCACGGCACCGTCCGCATGGTCGTCGAGCTGTCGGGCGAGACCATCACCAAGGTCGACGTGCAGATCGGCTATCTGCACCGCGGCTTCGAAAAGATGTGCGAGCGCGGCACCTGGACGCAGGTGTTCCCGTACGTCGATCGGCTCAACTACGCCTCGCCGATGTTGAACAACGTCGGCTTCGCGCTGGCGGTCGAGAAGATGCTCGGCGTCACGGTCCCCGAGCGCTGCCAGCATTACCGCGTCGTCTTGGGCGAGCTCGCGCGTATCTGCGACCACCTCGTGTGCTCTGGCGCGATGGCGATGGAGCTCGGAGCGTTCACGCCGTTCCTCTACTTCTGCAAGGCGCGCGAGCTCATCTGGGACGTCTTCGAGGAGGAGACGGGCGCGCGCGTGACCCACAGCTTCGGTCGCGTCGGAGGCATGGCAAAGGAGCCGACGCCAGCGTTCAAGGAGATGGTGCGGAACGCGCTCCCCGCCGTCCGCGCGCTGATCGACGACGGCGAGAAGCTCCTGCTCGCGAACCGCATCTTCCTCGACCGCATCGAGAACGTCGGCGTGATGCCGAAGGACCTCGCGGTCGCGCTCGGCTGGACCGGCGTCGTGCTGCGCTCGACCGGCGTACCGTACGACGTGCGCAAGGTGCACCCGTACCTCACCTACGACCGCTACGACTTCGATGTGCCCGTCGGCACGCGCGGTGACAACTACGACCGCTTCATGTGCCGTCAGGAAGAAATCCGCCAGAGCACGCGGATCATCGAGCAGGCGCTCGAGCAGATGGCCGACGAAGGGCCCATCAACATCGACGACCCGCGCATCGTCTTGCCGCCGAAGGACGAGGTCTACTCGACCATCGAAGGCACCATCCAGCACTTCAAGATCGTGATGGAGGGCATCAAGGTGCCCGCGGGCGAGTGCTACTCGTACACCGAGGCCGGCAACGGGGAGCTCGGCTTCTACATGGTGTCCGATGGCAGCGGGACTCCTTACCGCGTTCGGATCCGCCCGCCGTGCTTCGCCACGATGCAGGGCATCGAGAAGATGATCGTCGGCGGGATGGTCCCCGACGTCGTACCGACCTTCGGGTCGGTCAACATGATCGGCGGCGAGTGCGATCACTGATGAGCCATGGCTGACGGAACGATCAAGATCGATGGTCGCACGGTCCCCTTCGAGAAGGGCGATACCGTCATCAAGGCCGCCTACAAGGCTGGCATCGACATCCCACACTATTGCTGGCACCCCGGGCTCTCGGCTCCGGCGAACTGCCGCATGTGCTTGGTCGACGTCGAGCCTCCTCCGGGGCGCCCGAAGATGCAGCTCGACGTCCTCCACTGGGACGCGCAGACGAACGATTACGTCGTCGGCAAGAAGACGAAGCTCATCCCCGCCTGTCAGCAGCCCTGTGCCGACGGCATGAGCGTCCTGTCCGACTCGAGCGACGAGGTCTCGCAGGCTCGCAAGACGGTGCAAGAGCTCCTGCTCTTGAACCACCCGGTCGACTGTCCGATCTGTGACCAGGCCGGCGAGTGCGATCTGCAGGACTACTGGCTCGAGCACGACCGCTCCAAGAAGCGAATGATGGACGAGCCGGTCCACAAGCCCAAGGCCGAGGTCTTCGGCGAGACGATCGTCTACGACGCCGAGCGCTGCATCATGTGCACGCGCTGCATCCGCGTCAGCAAAGAGGTCGCGAAGGACCCGGTGCTCGACATGCGGCAGCGCGGCAACCGCAACGAGATCTTCGTCGCGCAGGGCCGCACGCTCGACCACGAGTACAGCCTGATGACCGAGCACGTCTGCCCGGTCGGTGCGCTCACCTCGAACCACTTCCGCTTCAAGGCGCGCGTGTGGTTCCTCCGCTCGGGGCGCTCGGTCTGCCAGGGCTGCGCGACCGGCTGCAACGCCTACCTCGACTACGATCCGCGCGACAACAAGCCCTACCGCTACCGTCCGCGCGACAACGAGTCGGTGAACGGTTACTGGATGTGCGACAGCGGCATGCTCTCGTACCCCGAGGCCTACGAGGGGCGACTCGAGACGGCCCTCGTCGGCGGCGAAGACTCGGATCTCGCCGACGCGCTCGAGCAGGCCGCCGAGAAGCTCCGCGGTCTGGAGAGCGACGGCGCGCGCGTGGCGATCGTCTTGTCGGCGCAGCACTCCTGCGAAGACAACCTCGCGCTCGCGCACGTCGGGAAGGCCTTCTTCGGCGTGAAGGACCTCTACGTCGCGCGCCGCCCCGACGGGGAGGGCGACGACATCCTCATGCATGCCGACAAGAACTCGAACTCGGCGGGCGTTCGACTCGTCGCGGAGAAGCTCGGACTCGAGCCGCCGCGACCGATGTCGGCCCTCGTCGAGGCGCTCGGCAAGGACCGCTACGACTACATCGTCAGCCTGGGCGCCGAGGTCGACTGTGACGCGTCGCGACTCAAGGAGAAGCTCTCGAAGCTGAAGGGCTTCGTCGCGCTCGCGAGCCACGAGGGTCCGCTGTCGAAGGCTGCGCACATCGCGCTGCCCGCGGCATCGTGGGCGGAGGCCGCAGGCACCTACGTCAACGCGAAGGGGCACGCGCAGCTCGCCGACAAGGTGCTCGTGCCGCGGGGCGCCGCTCATCCGGCCTGGCAGCTCGTGCTCGCGCTCGCGAAGGCCCTCGGCTTCACGACCGACTGGAAGAAGCGCGCCGACCTCGAGGGCGTCCTCTTCCCGCCCGCGCTCGAGGAGCCGTCGGCGACGCCTGCGCCCGAGGCGCCGGCCACCGTGGAGGTCCAGCCGTGAGTGGTGCGAGTCTCGTCTTGTCGCTCGTCAAGGCGCTCGTCGTCGTCTTGTTCCTCCTGAACATGTCGGCGATCAGCGTGTGGCTCGACCGTCGCCAGAGCGCGATGCTCCAGCACCGCGTCGGTCCGAATCGCGCGGTCGTGTACCTGCCCGCAGCTGCGGTGCGGGCGCTCCTGCTGCTGCCCGCGGTGCTCGTCGCCGGCGCCCTCGCGGTGCCGATGTGGCGAGTCGTCCCGGGCTTCGAGCTGCCGCGGATCACCCAGGGGATCGAGGCTGCGATCCTCTTCGCGTGGTTCGGGCTCATGCTCTTGGCGGCGCACGTCCGACGCAACGGCGCCGACAACGCCTTCGAGGAGACCGTCGGCTCCGCCGATCCGCGCTCCTACTTCTACGGTGGGCTCGTCGCGCACCTGCTCGCTGCCGGCGCGATCCAGCTCTTGCCGACCTCGCTCACCACGACCGGTGACGTGTCGTGGAGCACCGGCATCGCGGGCTCGCTCGCGGCGGCCGTCGTGCTCGGAAGCGGCTTCTACGCGGGTACGAAGGTGCCGGACGGCAACGTCGGCATTCGCCTCGCCGGCACGCTCCACGCGCTCGCGGACGCCATCAAGCTCATCTGGAAGGAAGACCTCCGACCACGCCGCGCCGACAAGCTCCTCTACGCGCTCGCGCCGCTGCTCGCGATCTTCCCGGCGCTCGTGACCTTCGCGGTCATCCCGATGGGCAGCGCGCTGTGCTTTCAGGACGTCGATCGAGATCGCATGCTGAGCTTCGGCGACCTGACGCACCTCGCGAACGTCCTCGATCGCAGCGGGGCCTGCCCGCCTGGTCACGTCTCGCTCTCGCTCGCCGTCGCCGATCTGAACGTCGGGCTCCTCTACATCTTCGCGATCGCCGGGACCGGGATCATCGGCGCCGCGATCGCAGGCTGGGCGAGCGACAACAAGTGGGCCCTCCTCGGCGGGCTCCGCGCGACGAGCCAGATGGTGAGCTACGAGGTCGCGATGGGCCTCAGCATCACCGGAATGCTGATGATCGTCGGCGCGGTTCACATGCAGGAGATTGTCGAATGGCAGGGCCGCAACGCCTGGGGCATCTTCGTCCAGCCCGTCGCGTTTTTTCTGTTCCTCACCGCGCTCGTCGCCGAGACGAAGCGCGTCCCGTTCGATCAGCCCGAGGGCGAGAGCGAGATCATCGCCGGCTATTTCCTCGAGTACTCCGGCATGAAGTTCGGCCTGTTCTTCTTGGGTGAGTACGCCGAGTTCGTGTTCTCGTCGGCGCTGCTCGTCACGCTGTTCTTCGGCGGCTACCACCTGCCGTTCGTCGATCCGGATGGGATCCGCATCGCCTTCGGCAGCAGCACGCTCTACGAGCTGAAGCTGACGCACCTCGCGGTGTCGCTCCTCCACATCGGCGCCTTCTTCGGCAAGACCATCCTCATGACGTGGCTCCAGGTCTTCATTCGCTGGACGCTGCCGCGCTTCCGCTACGATCAGCTCATGCGCCTCGGCTGGATGAAGCTCCTCCCGATCGCGCTCGTCAACGTCCTCGTCACCGGCCTCGTCATCCTCGCCGTCGAGGCAGGGGGACCCGGCGTCGCGTCGATCCTCGGGACCGCAGGTCAGGTGACACAGGCTCTCGTCGCGCTCCTCGGCGTCGTCGGGACGGTGGCGCTCGTCACCTGGATGCTCGAGCCGAGCAAGCCGCAGCAGTTCGCCGTGTCTACAACCGCGCGCTACACCCTCGAGGCGGGCGGCGTGAAGCCGACCAAGATGGGAGCATGACGATGACTCAGGCCGCCTGGACCAAGCCCGCGCCTCGGACGCCCATCGCCACCAAGGTGATCGCGCGGCCGCAGCGCACGCCGCACGTGCAGTCGTACGTCCCGGAGTGGTTGAAGGGCACGGCCCTCACCATGAAGCACTTCTTCACGAACACGAAGGAGCGCATGCTGGGGCAGAAACGCGATCCGGTCCTCGAGAACTTCGATGGCGGGATCACGACCATCGAGTACCCTGAGGAGCGCCGGCCGTACCCCGATCGGTACCGCGGACTTCACCGCCTCACGACGCGCGACGATGGCTCTCCGCGCTGCGTCGCGTGCCTCTGCTGCTCGACCGCGTGCCCTGCGCAGTGCATCCACATCGAGCCCGCCGAGTATCCTGATGGCGACGAGCGGCGCGGCTATGAGCGTTACCCGAGCGTGTTCGTAATCGACGAGCTCCGCTGTGTGTTCTGCGGCTTCTGCGTCGAAGCTTGCCCGTGTGACGCCATTCGCATGGACACCGGGATGCACCCGGCCGCGTATGACTCGCGCGATCAGTTCATCTACGATCAACCGATCCTGCTCTCGATGGTCGGTCGCGATGGCGGCCGCAAGACCGAGAACCCGCGCCACGAGCCGGGCGATCCGACGCACCCTGGCGTCACGCGCGAGCACGAGTCGCACTGACCGATTCGCTCGTCGTGCGCCCTCTCGGCGCAGCCGGGGTTGCATCGAGCGCGCCGGGCCCGTAGACCTTGCTCCCATGGTGGACGTGCGAAAGAGCCTGCCGGTCGTCTCGTCCGACGCGCGCGATCCGATCGAGCGCCTCGCTGACGGGGACAGCGCGGGGCTCATCGACGATTTGCGACGCGCCCTCGAGCATGAGCCCGACGACGCCACGGGTTGGCTGCGCCTCGGAGCGGTCTACCTTGCCATCGGCCATCTCCCCGAGGCAGAGGCGGCGCTGACGACGGCGGTGGAGCTCGATAGCGATGACGTCGAGGCGCGGCTGCTCTTTGCCGATGCCCTCGCGCGTCTACGCAAGCTCGACGCCGCGGCCTTCCAGCTCGTGCAGGCGAGACGCATTGAACCCCGCGACGCCCGCGTGCACCGTCAGCTCGGCGTCGTGTTCCTCGATAAGGGCCTTCATGAAAAGGCCGAGGCCTCACTCGCCGTGTCGGCAGAGCTCGACCCGAGCGACCCTCGCACCCCCTTCATGCGCGGCCTGCTCTGCGACGCGCGCAAGGACGTCGCGACAGCGCTCGGCCATTACCGCCGCGCCGTCGAGCTGGATCCGCGGTCCGTCGATGCTCGCTGCACCCTCGCCGACGCCATGGCCGCGATGGGAGAGCTCGCCTCCGCGATGCGCGAGCTCGAAGAGGCACAGCGCCTCGACCGGACGAACACCCGGATCGCCCAGAACCTCGAGGTGCTGCGGCGCGCGCTGCGCGACCTGGAGGCGCACCGCCTGCTCGGCAAGGCCGAGGCCGAGCTCGAGCGCTCGACCCTGGTCGTGCGCGGACAGCTGAAGCGCGCGGGTCACGTCGAGGACGATGGCGTCTCGCTCGTCCGCTATCGCTCGGCGTCCCTCGAGCTGCTCGTTCGGTATTCGGACGCGACCATCGTGGGCCTCACCGCGGCGCTCGTCGATCCCGAGCGCGCGGCCCGAACGTCCGACGACGCGTTCGAGGTGACGGTCGTCTCGCGCAGCGGCAAGTCGGAGCGGGTGGATCTCGCGACCGCGGCGTCGATCACCTTCCTCCGCGAGGCGCTCGGCTGTCCGATGACGCGCGCGAGCGAGCTATACGCTGCGCTCCTGCGCGACCCGTCGCCAAAGCGCTGGGCGGGGATCGAGGTCGCGTTTCGGTCTATCGAGCTCGGCGCCGTCACTCGAATCGGGCTCTCCGCGACGCTCCCCTGAGCGCGTGGCCCGGTGCTTGATACAAAGCAAGTCGACGACGCAGCGGGCGGCGCGACGGCCGGCTCAAGGGCGGTAGCGCTTAAGGATGGCGCGGCAGTAGACGCGCGGCTGCGCCTCGAGGGCCTGGACCACCTCGCAGGCCTGCACGGCGTCTTCGATGACTCCGAGCCTGCCGCTCATGATCGCGTCGAGCGCGCGTTTGTCGATGACCCGCGTGAGCTCCTCCCGCGCGTTGTGCGTGAGCGCGCTCTTCCCGCGGATGGCGAGGTCGCGCGCCGAGCGGGAGGGGAGGGCGCGTGGTCCCCAGGTCTCGACCGAAGCGGCGAGGGCCTTCGCGTAAGCCGATGCGATCGCGGCGTCTCCCTTGCCGCCGACGCACGTGAGCTTCGAGAGGTCGCGCGTGACGTCTTCCGCCTCGAGCGTGCCCCGAAGTAGCCGCTCGTGAAGGCTCGCGTCGCGGTCGAAGAGCGCGAGGGTCTGCGCCGCGAGCGTCCTGTCGCCGGTTCCATCGAGGCGCTTCGTCAGCTCGTCGCAGGCGGATGCCTTCGCTCGCTTCGTCGCCTCTTCTTGCTCGCGTCGTTCCCGCTCGACGCGCTCTCGCTCCTCGCGCTGGCGCACCGACTCGCGCATCGCGGCGCACGCACTCTTGCGGCTACGAGCCATCTCGCGCTGAAGATCGTTGGCGAAGCGGAGCTGGTCCTCCGTTAGCAGCTCGACCTCGCAAGGGTTGGGGCGCGTGAGCACGTCTTCGAGCTGTTCCCGCGTACGCGCGACCCAGCCACCGGCCGCGGCGATCCCAAGAAACCCGACGATCGCCGCTCCGATGAGGGCGAGCCGCGTTCGCTCGCGGCGTAAGCGCGCCCTCTCGAGCTCCTTGCCGGCATCAAGCCGTGTGCGCAGGTCGATGAGCGTCTCTTGCCACGCATCGACCAGACCGGCGAGCTCTCGCAGCGGCGCTGCGAGGTCACGCTCGAGGCGCATCTTGGTCGCGATGCGCATGAGGCAGAGGCCAGCCTCAGGGGGCCGCCCGTCGGCGGTCAGCTTCGCGATCGCCTCGAGGAGGCTCGACGCGTGCGCCATGTGCCTCTCCCACTGGGCCACGGATGCCGCTTGAATCGGGGCCATTCGAGCGGCCTTCTTCCGAAGCTCCGCCATCGGGACGACGCGCTCGACCTCGCCGCGGGGCAGCCCGACGGCCCCTGCTACCGCCTCGATCGCGCGGTCGACCGAGCCCACGAGGCTCTCGGCGGTGAGCTCGGCGAGCCCTTGAGCGACGTCACCCCTGCGAAAAGAGCCGCCCGCCATCGCGAGCGGACTCATCGCGACGTGGAGAAACTGCTCACCGACCGATCTCGCCATCGCCTGCTCGCGTTGAATCCTAGCGGACCTTGGGCCGAAACGTGAGCCATGCCGAGAGCTTCTGCCCGACGAGGCTCGCGTGGCGTCTCAGCACGCCGCCCCGCTCTTTGCCTCAAGGTGTCGCCACCCTGGCCGTATAGCCCCCTGAGGCGCGCGTCCCGTGAAGCTCCTTCCTCTTACCGTCCCGCGTCGAATCGACGGTCGCCCGCGCGTGCTGCTCGTCGACCACGACCGCGCGCAGCGTTACGCGCTCGCCGAGCTGCTGCGGTCGGATGGCTGTGACGTCCAGACCTCCTCCGGGCACGAGAGCTGGCTCGCCCTCTTCAAGAGCTGCCTCAGCGAGCCCGCCGCCTGGGTCTCGTTCGTGGCCGCGGTGGACCCGGACCTCGTCCTCCTCGACATCGAGCAACCGTCCGCGCTCGCGACGCTCGGAGCGGTGCGGCGCCATCCCCTCACCGAGCATGTGCCCGTCGTCGTCGTCGGCGATGCCACGCAACGCCGCTCGCTCCAGGCCGCCCTCGTGATGGGCGCCATCCGGCTCGTGCATCGCCCGCTGACGCTCGGCGGCCTCCGCCCGCTCATCGATGACGTCCTCGCGGAGGCTCCACCCCGCCGCGCGAGAACCGGTGACGAGCGCCCGTCCTTCGTCGTGCACTGACGAACGCGCTCCCCAAAGCGGCGACGGCGCCCGCCTCCGTGAAGGAGAGGGCGCCGCCCGAGTTGCCGCCGACGGAGGCTCAGCCGATCCGCTTGCGCTTCACCATCTCGACGAGCGTCGTGCGGTTCATGCCGAGGAGCTTCGCCGCCTGGTTCTTGTTCCACTTCGTCCGCTCGAGCGCCTGGCGCACGAGTGACGACTCGAACTCTTCAATGACCTCGCGCAGGTTGATCCCCTCATCGGGCAGCTGCGCCGGCATCGCCGAGGACGAAGGACCTCGACCGGACTGGAGGTTCGCGGGGATGTCCTCGCGACGGATCATCGGGCCCGGAGCGAGTAGCACCGCGCGCTGGATGACGTTCTCGAGCTCGCGGATGTTGCCCGGCCACTCGTGCTCTTCGATCGCCTCGAGCGCGTCCTCGTCGAAGCCGTCCAGGTCGTCCCGGCCGGCCATCACCAGCGACTCCCGGTAGAAGTGCTGGACGAGCGCGGGGATGTCCTCGCGGCGCTCACGCAGCGCGGGGAGCTGGAGCTCGATCACGTTGAGGCGGTAGTAGAGGTCCTCGCGGAAGGTGCCGCGAGCGACCTCTTCGGCGAGCTTGCGGTTCGTCGCCGCGATGATGCGGATGTCGCACTTGATGGTTCGGTTGTCGCCGACCGGTGTGTACTCGCGCTGCTGAATCAAGCGGAGGAGCTTCGCCTGCAACGCCATCGGCAGCTCGCCGATTTCATCGAGGAACAGCGTCCCTCCCTCGGCCTGCGCGACGCGCCCCTGCCGCGAGACGTGCGCGCCGGTAAAGGCCCCGCGCGCGTGCCCGAAGAGCTCGCTCTCCATCAGCGCCTCGGGGAGCGCCCCGCAGTTGACCGTCACGAGCGGGCGATCGACGCGCTTGCTCGCGTCGTGGATCGCGGCGACCGTGCTCTCCTTGCCGGTCCCGCTCTCGCCGGTAATGAGGACGTTGCAGTTGGAGCGCGCGACGCGATCCACCGTGTCCATCACCGCGCGGATCCTGTCGCTGGTACCGACGATCTTGCCGCGTGACGTGGGACGCAGAGTGAGCCGTTCGTGGCTGCGGTCGAGCTCGTGTTCCTGGTCCATCATGGGGTTAAACCTCTCTCTTGTGGCGGGTGGGGGCGTCGCCGAAGCGATCGATTCCCAGCATGACAACGCTACGGAACTCGGGTCGGCTCTGTCAATCGACGAGCCGCCGTCGTTCGGATTCCGATCAAGCTGCGGCTCGTCTTCCCCCGCGGGCCCGGAGTCGGAACGGAGCGCATGGCCGCTCGGTCCGGTGGGCAGGGGCAGCGCCCTCGACCGGGCTCGGGTGTGGGACCGAGCCGGGTGAACGCGACTGCGAGCAACCTTTAAGCAAAGAAAGTGCCAAATAGTCGGCGGCAGGCGGCCGACGCCGATGTCCGTGGGGAGCGAGCCGCACGACCCGACGAGGGCCCCTCCCGCATCGCTCGCCGCGGGCGCGGTGAGTAGCGCAAGGCCATGAATTAAATGCCTTTTTGTTGTTTTTGGGCGTGGGAATCGGCATCGCGGAACGCATGTCCATCTACTGAACGGCGCGCAATGTCACACCGATGACTGGTCAGGTCCAAAAAACTGGCGGTGTCAAACCAGCGTCGGTAGCGGCCCGGGCCTCGACGTCGCCTTGACGGGGGGACCGTCAAGAACCCGACGCTGATCACCCTCTCGGGGCGTGGAGCGCACCCCCTTGCGCCCCGAGGAGCGGGTCCGACCTTTGCATTCCTGCGCCCCGTGCCCTTCGTCTCGCCGGTGTACGTCGCTCCGGTCGTGCCGCCTCGAATTGGCGGCGCGCCCGACGTGACGTCGGTCACGTCGGCGTTTCCAGGGGTCGAGGGGGCCCCGTCTGCCGATGGAAGCGGCCTCGAGGTCGCGTCGCGGCGGACGCCGATGTCGGCTGCGGGGATCCGCCAGGCGCTCGCGGGCGCCTACCGTCGGCTGCACGGGCGGAACATCGGCGCCAAGGAGCTCGACGTCTTGAGCGCCCACGTCGCGCACGAGACCGCGCGTGGCGAGCGGATGTTCAACTACAACTTCGGCGGGATGAAAGGCGTCGGGCCGAGCGGCCTCACGACGCGCTACACGACGACCGAGGTGTTCGACGGCGAAGAGAAGAAGCTCGTCGACGGCTTCCGCGCCTACCGGAACCCCATCGAGGGCGCGACCGACTACTTGCGACTCCTCGAGCAGCGATTCCCCTCGGCGGCACGCGCCGCAGCGAGCGGTGACGTCACCGAGTTCTCGGGTGCGCTCAAGCGGGCGGGTTACTACACCGCAGACGAAGAGGCGTACACCCGAGCCCTTCGGGCGCATGCCCACGAGGCTCATGGCGGCGGGCGGAGCGCAGCGCGAGCCCCGTCCGACGTCGCGCGATCCGCACCAGTCGCGCCTCGCGCGTTGAGCGCCGAGTCCTTCGGTTACCTTTACGGCGACGAGCTCGCGGTCGAGGGGCTACGACTCGATGGAACCGTTGGTCGCGAGCTTCCGACCTCGCTCGAGGTCTCTCGCGTGCTCGGCGCCGTGCGGGCGCTCGACGCGCGCGTCATGACGCCCGTCGAGGAGCCGACCGCCGATGGGCTCAGGAACGGCGGATGACAAATTTCTCAAGGAGAGTGCTCGTGCGTCCGTTCATGATCGACGAGACCGCCGAGCTTGAGCTGCGCGCCCCGCAGCGACGGCCCGCGCTCGGTGGAGGACCCTGCTGATGGCATCGAATCCCGCGATTACGTTCGGAGGCCTCGCCTCCGGCCTCGACACGAACGCCATCATCGACGGTCTGCTCAAGGTCGAGGCGATCCCGCTGCAGCGAAACCAGTCGAGGCAGCAGAACGTGACCTCGGCGAAGAGCACGCTCTCGTCGCTCCTCAACACCCTCAACGCCGTCAAGACGGCGGCTCAAGGGCTCGACACGGCGTCCGAGTTTGCGGCCTACGACGTCGACTCCTCCGATTCGGCCTCGCTTACCGCCTCGTCGAATGGCTCGCCGTCCGAGGGCTCGTACAAGGTCAAAGTCAACTCGATCGCTCAGGTGACGCGCGCGAAGTCGAGCGTTCAGAAGAGCGCGACGTCTGCGCTCGAGCAGGACGGAAACTTCGACATCACGATCGATGGCACCACGACGAGCGTCGCCGTCGCTTTGGGGGACTCCCTCACCACGCTCGCGGCCAACATCAACGCCACGTCGGCGGCCGTGACGGCTTCCGTCGTCACCGACAAGGACGGCTCCTACTTGCTGGTCGTCGGTCAAGACACGGGCGCAACGAACGAGGTGATCTTCGGGACGACCGGCTCCGTCAGCCTCGCGATGTCGACGTACCAGAACGCGGCAGATGCAGAGATCGTGGTCGACGATCAGTTTACGTTCACGAGCTCGTCGAACACCTTTAGTAACGCGATCGAAGGCCTGACGCTGACGGCGAAGAAGGTCAACGCCTCGGGCATCACGGTCGAGGTTGCGTCCGACGTTGATGCACAGGCCGCCAAGATCCAGTCGTTCGTTGACGCTTACAACAGCGCCGTCTCGGCCGGGCATCTCGCGTCGGGGTGGGGCGGGATCAAGGCGTCGAACGCGACGCTCGCCGGCGACTCGGCGGTACGCGGCTCTCTCGACCTCCTCTCTCGCACCGTGGCGGGCTCGATCCCCGGGCTCACGGGCAAGTACAGGCAGCTCGCCGCCATCGGCGTGAGCCTCACACAAAACGGCTCGATGAAGCTCGACAAGTCGAAGCTGAAGACTGCCCTCGCCGCCGACGCGAGGAGCGTCGCGCAGGTGTTCGTCGGCGACTCCGACGCGGGCGTCGATGGCGCGATGAAGCTCGTTGCCTCCGCCGTCGACCGAATCACCAAGTCGAAGGACGGCATCCTCTCGCTGCGGATCAGCCAGTTCGAAAAGGCGCTCACTCGCCTCGAGGACGACGCCGAGTCGCTCGAGCGCCGCCTCGAGTCGTTCGAGGCCAATCTGCGCAAGCGCTTCGCCGCGCTCGAAGATGCCGTGAGCAAAATCCAGTCCCAGAGCCGTGGCCTCAGCGGCTTCACCAGCAACCTGAGCAAGTAACCGACCGAGGCCTGTCTCCCTCCCGAGCCACCATGTTCAACGCCGGCGTTCAGCGATACAAAACGGTCCAGGTCAAGACGAGCACCCCGGGTGAGCTCTTGATGATGCTCTACGACGGGGCGTTTCGCTTTCTCGGTGAGGCGGTCGCCGCGTTCGACTCGGGAGACCGCTCGCGCGCCTGCGAGCGCATCGACCGCGCCCACGCGATTTTGAGCGAGTTCTCAGCGACCCTGCGACACGAGGTCTACCCGGATCTCTGCAAGAACCTCGAAGGAGTCTACGGTTTCTGCCTCAGTCACCTGGTCCAGGCGAACCTGCAGCAAGATCCCGAAATGGTCCGCGAGGTGATGCGCATCCTCGAGCCCCTGCGCGAGGCGTTTCGAGAGGCCGTTCGCCAGGTCCACGCGGGCGAGGCGAAGCTCGAGCCTTACCAGCCGCGTTAGTCGGAGGGGCGGGAGGATGTCGACGCTCGAGACCATGGTCATCACGCAGGCCCTCGCCCAA
Source organism: Deltaproteobacteria bacterium (assembly GCA_016875405.1). Taxonomy (GTDB): domain Bacteria; phylum Myxococcota_A; class Polyangia; order Polyangiales; family Polyangiaceae; genus SYFR01. The sequence continues at coordinate 16,585 of VGRJ01000062.1, forward strand.
GCCCTCGCGTTGACGGAGCGGGCGCTCGCGAGCGTCCCTGCCGAGGACGACCTGCTCGTGCTACTCGCCGAGCGAGGCCTCTTGCTCGACCGCGCCGAGAGCGCCCGACTCGCTGGAGCTCCGTGGGGAGACGTCGAGGCTGCGCTCGCGCGGCGCATCGTCGCCACCGATGAGGAGCTGCTCAGGGCGCTTGCCCGCACGAACGCCGACGCGCTCGCCTGGCTTGCGACGCGTGACGGCTCGGCGCTCGACGACCTCCCGGCCCTCGCGGCGATCTGCCACCCGACGGTCGAACCCGACGAGCTCGTCCCTGTCGCCGCACCGCCCTGCGCCGCGCTCGCGAGCGCTGCCGCTCGCTACTCGAAGACCGTGCTCGCGCTGCTCTGAGCCTCGGGCCTCGAGGCACTGCGTACCGTCAAGACTCGAGATCCGCGTAGCTCGCGAGGCTCTCTTCGACCGACTCCCACTCGGCCAGCAGCGCCTCGAGCTCGGCCCCGACGCGGACCTCTTCGGCTTGCAGCTCGGCGACGCTCGCTGCCGACGTCGACTCGAAGAAGCCTGGCGCGCAGTATCCGTCGCGGATCTCGGCGAGGCGCTTCTCGGCACGATCGATCGTTGCGGTCACTCGGTCGCGCTTGCCGAGGAGCTTCTGGTGTTCGCTGCGACGGCGCTTGTGCTCGTGCCAGTCGGTGGGCGCAGCAGCACCGCGCTCGGTCCGCTCCTCGGTGCGTGCACGTCGGGCGCGCTCGGCCACCGCATCGGCGTCGAGGTGGTCGTCGTTTCGGTGCGCGAGGTACTCGTCGTAGGTGCCCGCAAAATCCTGGAGCCCATCGCGCGTGAGCTCGACGACTCGAGTCGCGAGGCGCGACACGAACCAACGGTCGTGGGACACGAACACGAGCGTGCCGGGGTAAGTCTCGAGCGCTGTGACGAGGCCGCGGATCGACTCGAGGTCGAGGTGGTTCGTCGGCTCGTCGAGAATGAGTACGTTGGGTTCCTCGACGATCAACTTCGCGAAGATGAGTCGCGCGGCCTCACCACCGGAGAGGGCGGAGATCGGCTTGTCGACGTCGTCACCGGAGAACAACATGCGACCGAGGTGCCCGCGGACGGTGCTCGTCGCCTCCTGCGGACACGTTTTCCAGAGGAAGTCGAGGACGCTCGTGCGCGGCTCGCCGACGAGCTCGGCGTGATCCTGTGAAAAGTATCCCAGCTGCGACTCGTAGCCCCAGGCGACCGAACCCGAGTCCGCGTCCAGTCTCCCCATCGCGATGCCGAGCAGCGTCGACTTGCCGAGGCCGTTCGCGCCGATGATGGCGACGCGCTCGCCTCGCCGAAGGGCGAGCGACACGCCCGAGAGCACGTGTTTTTCGCCGTAGGACTTCGAGATCTTGTCGAGCTTCAGGACGTCCTGACCGCTCGGTCGCTTCTGCGCGAAGCGGAACATCGGTGACCGGCGCGACGACTGCGGTGGCGCGACGAGCTCCTTTTCCAGCCGCTCGACCTGCTTGGCGCGGCTCTGAGCCTGGCGCGCCTTGGTCGCCTTCGAGCGGAACCGCTCGATGAACGCGCGCTTGTCGTCGATGACTTGCTGCTGCCGCTCGGCCTGCGCCTCCATCCGCTCGTGGATCGCGACCTTCTCCTCTTCGAAGCGACGATAATTGCCGTGGTAGAGCGTCACGGTCTCGTAGTCGACGTCCAGGATGTGGGTCGCGACGTTATCCAGGAACCGGTGATCGTGGGAGATGATCACGGCGCAGCCTTGGAACGCCGAGAGGAACTTCTCGAGCCAGCGGATGGTGAGGATGTCGAGGTGGTTCGTGGGCTCGTCGAGGAGCAACAGGTCGGGCCGACCGACGAGCGTCTGCGCGAGCAGGACGCGAAGCTTGAAGCCGCCGGAGAGCGTCGAGAGCGGGGACTCGTGCACGGCGGCGGGGATGCCGAGACCCTCGAGGACCGCGCCCGCGCGTGAGCGAAGCGTGTAGCCGTCCAGGACGCGCACTCGCTCCTCGAGCTCAGCTATCGCCGTGGCGTCTTCTCCGCTCGCGGCTGCCGCCCGACGGTCGAGCTCCCCGAGCGCGTCCCACACCTCGCGATCTCCCATCATCGCCACGTCGATGATGCGCTGCGCGTCCGAGAGAAACCTGTCCTGCTCGAGCAGCCCGACGCGCACGTGGTGCGGGATGATCACCTCGCCGGACGAGGGCGCATCACGGCGGGCGAGGATCGACATCAGGGTCGTCTTGCCGGAGCCGTTCGCGCCGACGAGCCCATAGCGCGCCCCCGCCTGGAGCTTCAGGCTCACGTTGGCGAAGAGCGTGCGCTCTCCGTACGCCTTCTCGAGGTCGATGAGATCGATCACGAGCTCTCGATCCGGCGCCGCATCGCCACCACGCCGTCGCGCGCGCGTCGAGTCTCCTCACCTGTTCGCAAGGCCAGACGGGTGGGCGCGTTGGCCGTGACCGTGAGCAACGCCCACGCGGGAAGGGATGGCCTCGTCGACTGCGGCGGTCGTGTCATCGTCGTAGCGCGCGCGAGCATGGTGCAGCGGGGCCGCCAGAGCAAGCCGCCTGTGCTAACGCTGCTGCATGTCGATCCTCTTCGAAACGCTGGGTTTTGCCGCGCGTGCGGCGATCGTGTTCATCACCTTCGCCGCGTGCGTCGCGGTCCTCGTACTGAGCCTTCGCGGGCGCCGCGGCGCGCGCAAGGAGGGGCGCCTCGAGGTGACCCGCTTGAACGAGCGCTTCGATCGGTTGGCGCTGTCGCTGCGGCTTGCGACGATGTCCCCGCGCGCGTCACGCGCGGAGCTGAAGGCCTTCGCGGCGGCGGAGAAGCGGCGGGTTCCGAGCGACCGGAGGGCGTTCGTGCTCGACTTCAAGGGAGACGTGCTCGCCACGGCCGTGGAGCATCTGCGCGAGGAGGTGTCCGCGGTGCTCGCGGTCGCGACGCCCACCGACCGCGTCGTCGTGCGCCTCGAGAGCCCTGGCGGCGCCGCCCACAGCTACGGCCTCGCGGCGAGTCAGATCGCGAGGCTTCGTGAACGCGGTGTTCACGTGACGGCGTGCGTCGATCGCGTCGCGGCGAGCGGGGGGTACATGATGGCCTGCGTCGCGGACGAGATCGTCGCGGCGCCGTTCGCCATCGTCGGTTCGATCGGTGTCGCGGCGCCGGTGCCCAACGCGCATCGCCTCCTCGAGCGAAACGGCGTCGATTACGAGACTGCGACGGCGGGGCGCTACAAGCGCACCGTGACCTTCTTCGGCGCGATCACCGACGAGGGACGGCGCAAGTTCCAGGAGCAGCTCGAGGAGACGCACGCTCTGTTCAAGGGCTTCGTCCAGCGTCATCGACCCAAGCTCGACGTCGAGGCGATCGCGACGGGCGAGTACTGGCACGGCGAGCGAGGGCACGAGCTTCGCCTCGTCGACCGACTCGCGACGAGCGATGACGTCCTGCGAGAGCTCTCCCGCGAGTACGAGCTCCTTGGGCTGCGTTACCACGCGCGCCGCGGGGTCGTCGACCGGCTGTCGACCGGGGCAGCTTCGGTCGCGGAGCACGCGGTGCTCTCGCTCGTAGCGCGGCTCGGCACGCCCTACACCTGAGGCGTTCTCCGTCGCCTTCCGTCGCCTACGTCCTTACTTGCAGCGCACGGCCTCTGCGAACGTGGCCTTCACCTCGCCAGCGCCGCAGATCGCGTGCGCTTCGAGGCCGACCTTCCCCTTCGCGGGGGCCGTGTCGCTCGCGCGGCTCCGAGCCTCTCCGCTCTCTCCTGTGTAGGCCTGGCACACGCACTGGATCGCGAGCTCGCAGGTGAGCGGCTCGTCGCAGGTGTTGTCGATGCGCGCGACGCAGTTGCCCACCCCGCACGCGACCTCGGCGCGCGCGCAGGCGCGTCCGGTCTCGAGGGTCAGCCACTCGATTCCGTTCGAGGTGCTCGGCGGTGGCGAAGCCGGAGCCGCGCATCCGACGAGCGGCAGCGCGCCGAACAGCATGAACCGACGGATCGGACGCATCGTGACCCTTACGGGATGAAGGCGTCCGTGACGAGGTGTGGCCCCTCGAAGTACGGCACGGTGAAGGAGTGCGCGAGCTTTGCGCCGCCGTGTTCGACGACGAGATCGGTACTCCCGTCGACGATTTTGTACGAGTAGTCGAGGCGCGTCCCCGCTGGCACCTTGAGGAGCAGCTCTCCCTTCGTCAAGGCGAAGGTCTTCTCGAACGGGCCGCCCTTCTCGCTGAACACGCGAAGCTCGAGCCCTGGCCCGAGGGTCACGTTCGAGACGCGCAGCGTCACCTCGATCATGCCCGTGTTCAGTCCGAGCTTCGCCGGATCGGCCCCGTAGGTGGTGAGAAGATCACCGAAGTTGCCCTCGAAGCGCGTCGCGACGCCGACGTCGTCGATCACGAGGAGGTTCTCGTCGTTGAAGTAGGAGCCCAGGTTCGTCCAGTTGTTGGAGCCGACCAGCACCGTCGCGTGGTCGAGCACCGCGTACTTGTGGTGCATCTCGGCTTGGTTGCTGCCGGTGTTCAGCGCCTTCAGCACCTTGACGCCCGCCGCGGTGAGGAGCTCGTCTGCCGTACCCGTCGGGTCATCCGCCTGCTTCTTGTCGAGCACCACGACGACGTTCACGCCTCGCTCCTTCGCCGCCACGAGCGCGTCGAGGATATTGTCGGTGTTGAGGTTGAACATCGCGATGAATGCGGTCTTCTTGGCAGCGTCGATCGCGATCCCGATCTTGGTCGCGAGGCTGTCTTCGGGCCCCATCCAGGCGCGAATCTTCTCGCTCCCGTAGGCTGGGCTCTTGGCGCTGCCCTGCGCGACGAGCTCGTCGAACTCGGCCTCGTAGCGCGCCGCGAGGTCGCCGCTCTTCGCGACCACGAGCGACTCGTCGCTCACATGAAGTGCGGTGTACGAGAAGTTCGCGCTGCCGGTCATCACCCGCTCGCCGTCGATGACGGTGAACTTGTCGTGAAGCGTCGCATCGGCCGCGCTCTTGTTCTCGATGAGGGTGACCGGAACACCGACGGCTTGAAGATCCTCGTACATCGTGTTGTACGACTCGTCCTGCTGCTTCTTGTCGAGCAGCACGTGCACGTCGAGGCCCGCCTTCACCTTCTGCTCGAGGACCGTCTTTACCTGCTCGAGGCGGATGTTGAAGAAGGCGAGGTGCAGTGATTTCTTCGCGCGCGCGAGCTCTCCGAGCACCACCGCCTCGACGTCGTCATGAGGGGCGAAGAAGGCCGACGCCTTCACGTCCGGCGAGTGCCAGCTCTCGTAGCTCGTGTTGATCGCATACGTCGGCGCCCCACCCGCGCCGGTCGAGGCCGCGTCGCTCGTCACGGCGCTCTCGCTCCCTCCCGCGCCGCCGGCTCCGCCCACCCCGCTCGAGGCGGTGCTCGCGGTCGTCGGGACGGGCGCGACAGGCTCATCCTTCGAGACGCACGCCGCCAGCGTCACGACCGCCGCAGCAAAGGCCGACCACCGAAGCCAAGTCCGCACCATCATAGCGCGGTAGGATAACCAACCACCCTCGCCATGACAAGCGTCGAGGGTGCGTTTTGCGAGCAATTTACCGTCTTTTCGAGATTTCGAGATGAGCCTGAACCTCGCCGTGATTCTTCGTGAGAGCGCGCGACGTCACCCCGACAAGGTGGCGCTCGTCGCCGGCGCCCGGTCGTTCACCTACCGGGAGCTCGACGACTCGGCGCGACGTTTCGCCGGCAGCCTGCGTGCCCTCGGCATCGCGCGCGGCGAGCACGTCGCCTTGATGCTCCCGAACGTGCCCGAGTTCACCGTGGCCTACTTTGGCTGTCACCTCGCGGGTGTCGTCGTGGTGCCGCTCAACGTGATGTTGAAGGCCGACGAGGTGGCCTTCCACCTCGAGGACTCGGACTCGGTCGCGCTCGTCGTCGCCGAGGCGCTGCTCACGCAGGTCGCAGACGGTCCGTCGCGGGTGCGCGCGTGCCGCGAGCAGATCGTGGTCGGCGCGCCGGCCGAGGCGTCCTTGGGCTCGGCGCGGCGTTTCGAGGCGCTCGCCCGAGACGGCGAGCCCCTCGCGGATCTGCCGGACACGGACGCCGACGACACGGCTGTCCTGCTCTACACCTCGGGGACGACCGGAAGACCGAAGGGCGCTGAGCTCACGCACTTCAACCTCTTCTGGAACGCCGATCTCGCGGGCCGGCTGCACGGGATCTCAGAAGACGCGGTCGCGCTCGCGGTTCTGCCGCTCTTCCACAGCTTCGGGCAGACGGTGATCCAGAACGCGACGTTGGTCCGCGGCGGGACGCTCGTCCTCCTGCCGCGCTTCGATGCCGCTGCCGCGCTCGACGCGATCGCCCGCCATCGGGTGACCTTCTTCGCGGGCGTTCCGACGATGTACTTCGGCCTCTTGCACCACCCCGAGGCGGACCGGTTCGACCTGTCGTCGCTCGAGGTGTGCGCGTCGGGCGGCGCGCCCATGCCCGTCGAGGTGATGCGTCGCTTCGACGAGCGCTACGGCGCGAACATCCTCGAGGGGTACGGCCTCAGCGAGACCTCACCCCTCGCGAGCTTGAATCCGCTCGATCGACCGAAGAAGCCCGGCTCGATCGGGCGCCCCATCTGGGGCACCGAGTTCAGGCTCCTCGGCGACGACGGGCGGGTCCTCGACGAGGCCGGGGTCCCCGGCGAGATCGCGATCAAGGGCCTCAACATCATGAAGGGCTACTACAAGCGGCCCGAGGCGACGGCCGAGGTGATCCAGGACGGGTGGTTTCGCACGGGCGACGTGGCGACGCGCGACGCGGACGGGTACTACTTCATCGTCGATCGCAAGAAGGACATGATCCTGCGAGGCGGCTACAACGTGTATCCGCGCGAGGTCGAGGAGGTGCTCTATCGCCACCCCGCGATCGGGGAAGCGGCCGTCATCGGGGTCCCGCACGAGGCGCTCGGTGAGGAGGTCGTCGCGGTCGTCGCGATGAAGCCCGGGCACGACGTCTCGCCCGAGGAACTCATCGCCTTTTGTCGCGAACGGCTGGCCGCCTACAAGCACCCCCGTGAGGTGCGCTTTCTCGACGCCCTTCCAAAGGGCCCCACCGGTAAGCTTTTGAAGCGTGTGCTCCGCTCCACCTGATACGAAGACACGGCCATGTCCCCCTACGAGAAGACCTACGAGATGCTGTGGGATTGCGAGTACTGCTCGGAGAAGAAGCTCCTCGGCCTCTCGCAGCGCTTCTGTCCGACGTGCGGCGGCCCGCAGAACCCGGCCAAGCGTTACTTCCCTTCGGACGCGGACAAGGTCGCCGTCGAGGATCACCCTTACGTCGGCGCGGATCTCACATGCCCCGCCTGTCGCCAGGCGATGAGCCGCCGCTGCAACAATTGCAGCAACTGCGGCTCACCGCTGCAGGGTGGTCGAGAGGTCGCGATGCGGGGCCAGGAGCAGCAGGGCCAGGGCGGCGCGTGGCAGCCCCGCGATGCAGGGCCGATGCCGCCGCAGGGGGCAGCGCCCGCTCCCGCGAAGAAGAGCCGCGCGGGGCTCGTGATTGGCCTCGTGGTGCTCGCGCTCGTGGTGCTGCTCGTCTTGCGCGCGACGCTGAAGAAGGACGCCGAGGTCACCGTGAGCGGGCACGAGTGGAGGCGTGAGATCGCGGTCGAGCGCTTCGACGAGGTCGAGGACAAGGGCCCATGCTCGAGCGTACCTTCCGGGGCGCGCATCGTCGCGCGTGGCAAGGCCGAGCCGACCTGCACCACGAAGCGCAGCGACAACGGCGACGGCACCTTCAAGGAAAAGAAAGAGTGCACCGAGGCCGTCGAGCAGTGCACCTACAAGGTCGAGCGCTGGAAGGCCCTGAGCAGCGTGAAGGAGACCGGCGGCCTCGACCGTGAGCCTGTCTGGCCCGTGCTGCGCTTGCGGGAAGGCACGTGCCGAGGGTGTGAGCGCGCGGGCGAGAAGACCGAGGCTTACAAGGTCAGCTTCACGGGCGCGGCGGGCAAGGAGTTCTCGTGCTCGTGGAAGGACGCCGCGAAGTGGCGCGCCTACACGAAGGGCGCGAAGTTCAAGGCGAAGATTCGCGTCGTCGGCGGCGATCTCGATTGCGACTCGCTGAAACCTTGAGGACCGGTCGTCTGCGCGGGCGTCAGCCGCGGCGCTCGGCGAGGGCGAGCTTATTTTTCGCCATCGTCCCGAGCTTCTTCCGGCCTGCGCGCTCGACCACCGCGCGCAGGAGGTCCTCGCCCGTGGGGTGACCTTCCTCGACGAAGTGGAAGCCGGCGTAGTAGAGCGGCTCGAGCTCGAGGGTCTTCGACGCGAGGAGCGCGCCCGCGACGTCGAAGCGCTCGCGTAAGAGGCGGCTCAGGATCCCGAGTGACTCGTCGGCGTTTCGTGAGCCTGGGCTCGTGTCTTGCGGGCTCGCGGCGAGCAGCTTCACCGCGAGCGCGAAGCGATCCTCGCGCGTTGCCTGATCGGTGCGGCAGAGCTGTCGCAGCACATCGAGCGCGAGGTCCGGCTTGCGCTTCGCGACCTTCGCGTGGAGCTCGCGCATGGCGTTCCCCGCGGCGATCGGATCGGCGAGGTGCGCGACTTCGAAGAGCGGCTGCCACGTCATGTCCGAGGCCTCGAGCCGCGTCATCGACGTCTCGAGGAGCTTCCTGTGAGAGGCGGGCTTCAGCTCGCCGACGAGGCCGTCCATCACCCGCGCGACGAGCCGCGCGCGGGCCACGTCTCGCGTCGCCAAGAGCAGGTCGGTGAGGGGGTGCGCGGCCTCCTTTCGGCCGACGAGCGCTCGGGCCGCGAGCTCGGCGCGACGAAGCTCGAGGCTCCCGAGAACCTCGACGAGCTGCAGCGTCGCCTCCTCGGTCTGTCGATGCGCGAGCATGTCGATGACGAAGCGAGCCCGCTCGAGATCGGGGTGCGCGAGCAGCGGCTCGAGTCGCTCGGCGGCGCGAGCCGGCAGGGGGATCCCCGCGAGCGTGATGAGCGCGGCCTGCGCGAGGGCGCGATCGGCGTCGCTCGCTGCGGCGACGAGGGCGTTGACGATCTTCGCCTCCGGGCGCTCGGTCTTGAACGTGAAGCGTAGCGCGATGAGCGCCTCTTGACGGATCGACGCGGCGAATTTCGGCCCCGTGAAGTCGAGCAGCAGCTCGGCCGCGCGTGCGTCCTCGAGGTACCCCAGCATCTTCAGCGCGGCCTTCAGCGCCGCGGGGCTCTGCTCGGCGGGCTTCTTTTTCTTCTGTCGCTCGAGCACGTCGCCAAGCTGCGCGAGGTAGCTGCGCCGTTGGTTTCCGTCTGCGTCCTTCACGCGCGCGCGCATCGCGACCGCGGCCGCGTTTGCAGCCTGTTCGTCCGCGCCGTCGAGGCTCGCGATGAGGGCCGTGAAGGCTTCCTTGCCGCCGACGCGTGCGAGCACTTCGTCGAGGGCACGCCGCTGCTCGGGGCTCGCGCCGCTCGCCTTGCCCTCGAGGAGCGGGACGACCTCCTCACCGACCGAGGCGAGCGCCGCCACCGCGGCCTCGCGCACCGTGGCGTCGCGAACGGCCGTGAGCGGCAGGATCTGCGGCACCGCTTTGCGTGCCCCGATCGCGGCGAGCGCCTCGAGGCAGCGGCACTGGAGCGGAGGGCCGCCATCGAGCAGGCACGCGGCGAGGGCCTTCACGACCTCGGGGCCCTTTGCGCGAAGCTCGCCGAGGACGATGGCGGCGGCGAGGCGCTTCTCCTGCGAGTCGCTCGCGAGCAGGCTTACGATCTTGTCGATGGGCGATGCGGCCATGAGGCTTCGATCATGCAGAGGCGCCGCCTTTTCCGCAACCACGGCACGAGCAGCAGCCCAAACCAACCCCGCCCCAGTCCTTGGCTGTCTCTTCCGCGGTGCGCGACGCTGCACGACGCGCTCGCCGACATCCCACGATCGGGGATCCCTCCGACGACGCCTCCGCCGGTCGTGCTTGAGCTGCTCGTCGCCGAGCCTCCGCCCGCGCCCGACGAGCTGCCGGACGTGGCCGGGACGACCTCGATCGCGAGCTCGAGCACGTCATCCTTCGGGCCGCCGCCAGGGACGATGTCGCTGAACCAAGCGACCTTCTCCTCGACCAAGTTCACGTGCTCGACGACGGTTCCAGGGTCGGCAGGCGCCGTCACGTCGAAGGCGATGGTGACGGTACCGCCGGGTTTGACCTCTTCATCGAGCGCGAGGACGCGGGTCGGATCGAGCCACGACGGCGCGGCGAGGACGCTGTCGTGATCGCGTGGCTCGGTGGTGCCGAGGTGGGTCTTCGTGCCCCAGGCGCGCGCGCCCTCGTTCTTCAGGACGAGCGTCGCCTTGCCGGTCTCGCCTACCTCGAGGGTCTTCGGGTAGTCGAACGACACGACCGACGCGCGGTACCCATTGGCCGCGAGGTCTTGCAGCTTGAGCTCGCCTCCGTTGAGCCGGTTCATGTCGACGTTGCCGCTGATGCCGGGCACCGAGCCCGTCGATGAATACTGCCAGATGGCCCAGTTTTTCCACGCATCCGGGATGTTTGGGCACTCCGCGGCGGTGTACTGCGCGTGCCAGAGCGGGTACTCGGCGAGCGCGGTCGTCTTCACGTAGTCTTTCCAGAAATAGTAGCCGGTGTAGATGATCGGCTTGCGGCCGGTCGCGGCCTCGACGTGCTTCACCCAGGCGAGCACCTTCTCGGTCATCTCCTCGGGTGGCGCGTCGTCGGCGTCTTCGACGTCGAGGACCGGAGAGAGGTCGCCCGGTCCGAGCTCGCCGAGCTTGCCGAGGGCGAGCTCCGCGAGCGCGATCGGATCCTTGCCGCTACGGAAGAATTGGTACGCGCCGCGCACCATCCCGAGCTCGCGGATCTGCTCGTAGTTGCTGTCGAACTCGGGGTCCATGAAGGTCCCGTCGCCGATGCGCGTGATCGCGAAGCGCTGGCCCGAGGCGGCGACCGCCTGCCAGTTGGGCTTGCCCTGGTAGTAGGACACGTCGATCCCCGGCACGGTGGGGCCCACACCACACACCACGGCCTCGTCGGAGACCTCACCGACGGACTCCGGCGCGAAGCCGTCCGTGCAGCCGTAAGCCCCGAACGCCAGCACCAGAAAGAACGAGCGATGTCTTGCGCGCATGGTCACCATGGCGGCACGCACGGTACACGCGATGACGAGCTTCGGGGGAGGTGCCGCGTCGGTGTGGGGCGGTTGTCAGGAGGCGCGTCGCCGACGTCACTCGGCGGCGGCGGGCTCGGGCCACTCGGCGATCGGTGCGACGCGGGACTTCAACAGCGCGATGATGTCGTCTTCGGTGCGAGCGACGCCATCGAGCGTGACGTAGCGCCGCGCGAGCGTCCTCCAGCTCCCCGTCCAGAGCAGGAGCGACACGAGGAAGAAATCGATGCCGCGGAAGAC
>VGRJ01000063.1 GCA_016875405.1 Deltaproteobacteria bacterium
TTGGCCTCTCCGGTCCGATGCTCACGTGCCGAGAGCACGCTGCGCTTCGGTCCTCGAGTCCGCCTAGGCCGCGAACGCTCCTCGCCTTCGCGGCGGTCACGCGGGAAAGCAGCGCGCTCGGCGCGGGAGCGCCGCGGCCGGTGTTGGCGTGGGAGCGCGCCGAGTCAGGCGGTTCAGCGCAGGGCGACTCAGAGCAGGATGCCCGGCGCCGGGAAGCGCGCGGTGAGCTGGGCAACCTCGCTCCGGATTCGCGCGAGCTCGCCGTCGTCCGCGATGTGCGTGACGGCCCGATCCATGAAGCCCGCGATCGCTTCCATCTCGCTCGCGCCCATGCCGCGCGAGGTGATCGACGACGTGCCGAGGCGGATGCCCGAGGGGTCGAAGGGCTTGCGCGGATCAAAGGGGATCGAGTTGTAGTTGCAGACGATGCCTGCCCGCTCGAGCGCTTGCGCGTAGGGCTTTCCGGCCACGCCCTTCGGGGTCATGTCGACGAGCAACAGGTGGTTGTCCGTGCCTCCGGTGACGAGCGCGAACCCGCGCGCGACGAGCGCCTCGCCGAGCGTCTTCGCGTTCGCGACGATGGCGGCGGCGTAGCGCTTGAACTCCGGCGTTGACGCTTCCTTCGCCGCGACGGCGAGCGCCGCGGTCGTGTGGTTGTGAGGCCCGCCTTGGAGCCCGGGGAACACGGCGCGATCGAGGTCCTTTGCGTGGCTCGCCTTGCACAAGATCATGCCGCCGCGAGGGCCGCGCAGCGTCTTGTGGGTGGTCGACGTCACCACGTCGGCGATGCCGACCGGCGACGGGTGAACGCCCGCCGCGACGAGGCCCGAGATGTGCGCGATGTCGGCCACGAGCACCGCGCCGACCTCGTCTGCGATCGAGCGAAACGCAGGAAAATCCCAGGTGCGGGCGTAGGCCGTGCCACCGCAGAAGAGGAGCTTCGGGCGCTCGGCGAGGGCGAGCTTTCGCACCTCGTCCATGTCGATGCGGTGCGTCTCCGGGCGCACGCCGTACGGCGTGCTCTTGAAGTACTTGCCCGTGATTGAGACGTTCCAGCCGTGCGTGAGGTGCCCGCCCGCCGGCAAGCCGAGACCCATCACGGTGTCGCCGGGCTTGCAGAAGGCGAGGTACACCGCGAGGTTCGCGGGGCTCCCCGAGTAAGGTTGCACGTTGACGTGCTCAGCACCGAACAGCTTTTTCAGCCGCGAGCACGCGAGCTCCTCGACCGCGTCGCAGTGCTCTTGACCCTGGTAATAGCGCTTGCCGGCGTAGCCCTCGGAGTACTTGTTGGTGAACACCGAGCCGGTCGCTTCGAGCACCGCGCGCGAGACGTAGTTCTCGCTCGCGATCATGCGCACCGCCTCGAACTGACGGCGCTCTTCCTTGCGGACGAGCTCCGCGATTTCGGGGTCGGTCTCGGCGAGCGTCGGCTGGTGTGGGAAGGTCATCCGATCTCGAGCTCCGCGCGCTGGAGGAGGTCGCTCACGCGCCAGAGGAACGCGTTCGCCTCGACGCCGTCGACGATGCGGTGGTCGTAGCTCAGCGCGGCGAACATCACCGGGTGGATGGCGATGCGGTCCTCGCCGTCCTCGGTGACGACGACCGCGCGCTTCTTGATTTCGCCGATGCGCAGAATGGCGACGTTCGGCTGCGAGATGATCGCGCCGCCGAAGAGGTTGCCCTTGCGACCGGGGTTCGAGATCGTGAAGCTCGTGCCGCGGAGATCGTCCGCGGTGATCTTCCCATCGCGCGCGCGCGTCGCGAGCTCGTCGACGTTGCGCGCGAGGCCGCGCATCGAGAGCTGGTCGGCGTTCTTGACGCTGGCCACCAGCAGGCCGCCGGGGGTGTCGACGGCGACACCGACGTTGATGTCGCGCAGCTTGACGTAGCTGTCCTCGAGCACGCGCGCGTTCAAGACCGGGAACTCGCGCAGCGCGCGGACCGTCGCGGCCGCGACGAAGGAGAGAAAAGTGAGCGGGATGCCGTCCTTCTCGAACGACTTCTTGTGCTGGTCGCGCAGCTTCGACACCTTCTGCATGTCGATCTCGGCGACCGCCACCACGTGCGGCGAGACGTGCTGCGAGTAGACCATGTGGTCGGCGGTGATGCGGCGGCGCCGGTTGAACGGCACGACCTCGTCACCAGGCGCTGGCGCGTAGGCGGGCACCTTGTAGGAGCGGAAGCCCACGCCCGGCACGGGCGCGTCCATCAGCGCGGCGATGTCGGCCGCCGCGCTCGTCACCACGGGCGCCTTGACGACCGGGATGTCGAGGTCGGCCTTGGACAGCGCCGGCGGCGAGCCCGGGAAGCTTGGCAGCGGAGCCGGGATCGGGGTCGAGGCGGCGCGCAGCACGTCCTCGCGGGTTACCTTGCCGTGGTCGCCGGTGCCCTTGACGCCTGCGAGGTCGACGCCCTCCTCGCGCGCGAGCTTGCGCGTCGACGGAGTGCTGAGCGCTGGGCCCGTGGGTTTCGCGGGCGCGCTCGACGCCGACGGCTCGGGCTTCGACGCCGGCGCCGCAGACGGTGCGGTTGCCGCGACGGCGCCCTCCTTCATCGTGCAGAGCAGACCGCCGGTCGGCACGATGTCGCCCTCCTTCACCGCGATCGAGATGATCGTTCCGTCGGCGGGGCAGGGCACGACGCTGTCGGCCTTGTCGGTCGCGACCTCGAGGAGCGGCTGCTCGCGGCGGACGGTGTCGCCGACCTTCACGTGCCACTGGGTGACGGTTCCCTCGGCGACGGACTCGCCGAGCTGGGGCATCTTTACCTCGATCATCGTAGGCGGGGCTATACAACGAATCGTCGAGCGCGACGACCCCGCGGCGTCTTCGCGCGCTGCGCCACGAGCTGCGTTCCCCGGCGCGCCCGAACCGGCTAGCTTCGGCGCCCATGGAAGTCACCCAAGACGCCGGGCCGCGGCGCCCGTCCGCTCGCCTCGAGGCCTTCGTTCGCGAGCTCGACGCGCTGCGTGACGAGGTCGAGGCCCAGGTCGGCCCCGAGGACCTCGCGCACCTCCGCAAGTTCGAGCGCTGGGGCAGGACGGCGACGGCGCTCGGCTACGCGACGGCGTGGATCGCGCCGAACCCTTTGTCGGCGGCGGCCATCGCGCTCGGTTCGAGCGTTCGCTGGACCATCGTCGCTCACCACGTCAGCCACAAGGCCTTCGACAAGATCCCCGGAGTCCCCGCGCGCTACACCTCGCGCGGCTTCGCGAAGGGGCGTCGTCGCCTGCTCGATTGGTTCGACTGGATGTGGCCAGAGGCCTGGCACCACGAGCATGACGTGCTGCACCACTTCCACACCGGTGAGCTCGCGGATCCCGACCTCGTCGAGGAGAACCTGAAGACGATCCGCGAGGCCGAGCTGCCGAAGGCGGTGAAGTATGCGGTGGTCATCTTCTACGCCTCGACGTGGAAGTGGACGTACTACGCGCCCAACACGTTTCAGATCTTGAAGCGCGCCGAGCGACGCTGGGCGAGCCGTGCTCGCGAGGGCACCGAGGAGGCGCGCGGCGAGGCGTCGTACCTCGCCGCCTACGATTTCCGCACCGCCGAGGGTCGCGAGTTCTGGCGAAAGTGCGTGCTGCCCTACGGCCTCGGTCGGTTCGTGGCGTTGCCGCTCGCGTTCGCCCCGCTCGGGCCGTTCGCGGTCGCCTCGGTCTGGGCGAACTCGCTCCTCGCCGAGTGGCTGACGAACCTCCACACCTTCCTCATCATCGCGCCGAACCACGCGGGCGACGACGTGCAGCGCTTCGACAGCCTCGAGCGCGGCCGCGCCGGTCTTTACTTTCGTCAAGTAGCGGGCTCGGTCGATTACCAGACCGGCACCGACCTCGGCGATTTCTTCCAGGGGTTTCTGAACTATCAGATCGAGCATCACCTGTTCCCCACGCTGTCGCCGCTCCGCTACCAGCAGATCCAGCCGCGCGTGAAGGCGATCTGCGAGAAGCACGGCATCCCCTACGTGCAGGAGCCGCTCCACCAGCGGATCCGTCAGCTCGTCGGCATCATGGTCGGCGATCGCTTGATGCTGCGCGGCGACTCCGGAGCGGCTGCGTCGATGCCCGCGGTCGGCGCCGAGCCGGTCGCGCCCTAACCTCCCACCGCCGAGCCTCGCGCGTCAGATCGGGGTCGCGTCGGCTGGCTTGGCGCGGTCGAGGGCGCGGTCGAGCGCGCGCGGGCTGAAGCCGACGAACAGCTCGCCAGCCACGTCGATGACGGGGATGTTGCCGCCCCGGCGCCCCGCAGCGTCGAGCTTCTTTCGCATCTCGGCGGCACGCTTCGGCTCCTTCTCGATGTCGTAGAAGGTCACCACGACACCGCGACGCTCGAGGTAGTCCTTCGCCTGGTGGCAGGGCCCACACCACTCGGCGCCGTAGACGATGGCGTAGGCGGCGCCCTTCGACTTCGTAGGTGAGGCAGGGGCCTCGCCGCCGGCGGATGCGGTGCCGGGCGCGGGTGGTGGCGGCGACGGTCGCGAGCGGGTGCGGCGCTCCTCGAGCATCGTCTCCCACTCGGCGCGAGGCATGGTGCGGACAGCGTAGGTGCCGTCGCCGGTCTTCAGGGTGAGGTCGGCGACGTAGAAGGTAGTGCCTTGACCTGCGTCACGTGCGATCACACGCACCGGGCTGCGCCCTTCGGTCGGGACGTCCGCGATCCGGACCGCCGTGTGGGTGTCCCCGCGTGCGTCGATCCAGGTGAGCAAGAGGTCCGGCGTCTCGTCGCGGAGCTCGAGCGCGGGGAGCGCTTCCCCGCCGGTCGGATCGGTGCCGGCGTCGGGCTTCTTGCACGCGGCGGCGGCGAGCCCAACGGCGAGAAGGAGCGCGAAGCGTCGCCGAAGCATGCGAACCCCCAGTGTGGGTCCGGTGTCGCTGAGACGCCAGCCCTTCCATGCGATTTCGCTCGCTCGCGGCATCGTCAAGGTCTGGTAGCGTTTTCGCCACGATGCGATCTCGACGTGGTGGGGTGCTCCTTTTCGGCCTCGCGGCCCTCGCGGGCTACGCGGGCTGTTCTGCGGCGAGCAAGGACTCGAGCGCGGCGGCGACGAGCGGGAGCGGGGCGAACGGCGGGGCGGTCACGTCTGCGGGCACCGGGAGCCTCGACGCGGCGCAGTCCGGCGCAGGCGGCTACGAAGGGTGCGCCAAGTTCAGCGCGACGGCCGATCTCGCGCCGGCCGCGATGCTGGTCGTCCTCGACCGCAGCGCCAGCATGAGCCAGCTGAACAAGTGGGGCGCGGCCCAGCTTGCGCTGGTGCAGGCGATCGACAAGGACGTGTTCGACACGATGTCGCTCGGCATGTCGACCTTCCCGAGCGGCTACACGGGCGCTCCCGACTGCTTGTGCCCGGGCTGGGGGCCGACGTGCTTCGGGCTCCTCCCGAAGGGCGTCGCGTGCGGGTTCCCGACCCTCCCTCAGGTGGCGATCGCGCCAGCCGGCGCCAACAAGTCGAACGGCCCGAGCGGCGTACGAAACGCCATCTATCAGTTCCTCACCGCCAACACGCCCGAGGTCGCCGACCCCTCGGACGCGTCGCCGATCTACGACTCGCTGGCCGGCGCCTACCTCGCGCTCCGCTCCACGCCGATCGAGAAGCGCATCGCAGTGCTCATCACCGACGGCGGCTTCAGCTGTACGTCGCTCTCCGGGCGCCCCGGCTACTCCGACGGGCAGTGCCTCGACTGGGAGTTCCCCGACACCGTGAACGCGCTGATCACCGAGGCGAGGACCGACAAGGACAAGCCGATCCTCACCTTCATCGTGGGCGTCCCCGGCTCCGACAGCACCGGGCAGAAGCAGGGACCCTACGCGACCGCGCCCTACAGCATGAAGCTCGCCCTCAGCACTTACGCCGTCGCGGGCTCGCCCGACACGGTGCCCGCCGACTGCGATAAGGCGGCCATCTTTACGCAAGGCGGCAGCGCGCCGGCCAAGGCTTGCCACCTCGACCTCACCGGAGGCTACGACGTCGACGCGCTCGCGAACGCCATCGCGAAGATCCGCGGCGCCGCCGTCGGCTGCGTGTACCCGCTCCCCGCGGCGCCGCCGGGCGAGGAGATCGATCTCGACAAGGTCAACGTCGTCGTCACGCTCGAAGGGAAAAAGCAGGACATCCTGCGTCGCGCCGACATGGCCGACCCCTGCACGGTCGACGGCTGCTGGGACTACGACGCGACGGGCAACGTCGAGCTCATTGGCAAGGCGTGCGCGGACGTCAACGCCGCGACCAAGGTCGACGTCGAGGTCTTCTTCGGCTGCGCGAGCAAGATCAAGTGAGCCCTCGAGCGTAGCGCGACAGCAGCGCGGCGCCGTCCGAGAGATCCGCCACCACCTCGATCGGCGCCATGACTCCGACGCTCGCGAGCTCGGCGGCGTCCTCGGGCGACGCGACGAGCAGCAGCCCGGCGCCCTCGAGGCTCGCGACTCGGGTGCGCGCGGCATCACGAATCGCCCGAAAATACGGGGCTTCGTCGAAGCACGCGTCGCAGAGCTGCGGACGGCTCGGCGCGACGCTCGCCGCCGTACGACTCACCGCCCGCTCCGGGTGAAAGGCTCGCAGGTCCCGGACCACGATGGCCCCGCGCCGGCGCGCTACGAACGCCAGCGCCTCGGCGTTCACGGACGAGTGGAGCAGCAGCGCGTCCGGTGCGAAGGCGGCCGTGAGCGCGTCGAGCGTCGGCGACACCGCGCGCGCGGTTACAGAGGCAAGTTCGCCCAGGCGAAGGACTTCGCACGGGAGCGCGAGATCGGCCGCCGTCACACCCGCGACCACGAGGCTCGGGTGCGCCAGAGCGAGCTCCTCGATCGCGCGGCGTGGGCCCTGGCGTCTCGAGTCGAGTCGATCGACGAGATGAAGGAGGCGCATAACCTCGAGGAGCCTGACGCCGCCGTGCCCCGGACGCCAGCGCGCGAGGATTGAAAGCCCCGGACCTGGGCGCTATGACGGCTCCGCGGCGCGCCACCCGCTTCGAGGGGCGCGACCCATGACGAGGTTCGCATGCTCCTCACCGTCGACGTCGGCAACACCAACATCAGCTACGGCGTCTTCGATGGCGACCGTCTCGTTCATCATGTCCGCACCGAGTCGAGCCGCTCGCGCACCGTCGACGAGTACGTGGTGCTCGTGCGCCAGATGCTCGCCTTCCGAGGCGTCAATCCGGACCAAATCAAGGGCGCCGTGCTCGCGAGCGTGGTGCCGCCGCTGACCGACGTGATCGTACAGGTGCTCGAGGCGGGCTTCGGTTGCGAGCCGCTCGTCATCGGTCCCGGCATCAAGACGGGGATCCGCGTCCTCTACGAGAACCCGCGCGAGGTCGGGGCCGATCGGGTCGTCAACGCGGTCGCCGCGTACGCCTGGGCGAAGGCTGGCGTCATCGTCGTCGACTTCGGTACCGCGACGACCTTCGACTGCGTGACGCCGCAGGGCGATTACCTCGGCGGCGTGATCGCACCCGGCGTCCAAATCAGCGCCGACGCCCTGTTTTCACGCGCCTCTCGGCTGCAGCGCGTCGAGATCGCCCGCCCGCAAAAGGTCGTCGGTCGCAACGCGGTCGGCTCGATGCAGTCGGGTCTCGTGTTCGGGTACGCGGGGCTCGTCGATGGGCTGTGTCGTCGTCTGAAGGACGAGCTCGGCTACCCGTGCCGAGTGCTCGCGACCGGCGGTCTCGCGCGGCTCATCGCCCCCGAGACCGAGTCGATCGAGGAGGTCGATGACAACCTGACCCTCACCGGGCTGCGCCTCATCCACGAGCGCAACCAATGAAGTCCGCGGCCGTCGCCGCGCTGAGCCTCGCCGCCGTGCTCGTGCTCGCGGTGACGTTCGGGAGCGACGCGGCCCCGCTGGCCGACGCCATCGCCGGACGTGGGTACGCGCGCACCATTTTGCTCGACGTCAGGCTCCCGACGGCGCTCCTGGCGGCGCTCGCCGGCGCCGGCCTCGCGAGCTCGGGCGCGGCGTTTCAGGCCGTGCTCCGGAACCCGCTCGCGGAGCCGTACGTGCTCGGCGTGTCCGGTGGCGCGGCGCTCGGCGCGACCCTGGTGATCGCGCTTGGGCTCGGCGCGTCGACGCCGCTCGGTGCGGCCCTCACGCCGCTCGCGGCCTTCGCGGGTGGCCTCGCCGCGACGGCGCTCGTCGATCGGGTGGCGCGTGGGGGGCGCGGCGCGTCGAGCGGTGCGTCGATGTTGCTCGCGGGCGTGATGGTGAACTCCATCGCGGCGGCCTTGATCACCGTCGCCAAGGTGCTCGCGCCCCCCGCTCGCACGAAGGACATGCTCCGCTGGCTCGTCGGCTTCGTCGAGCTCCCGTCGCCGCTCGCGCTCGGGCTCACCGCGCTCTACGTGGCGCTCGGCACGGCGCTCCTCGTTCGCGAAGCGCCTGCGCTGAACCTGCTCGCGCTCGGCGACGACTCGGCCGCGGCGCTCGGGGTCGACGTGCCCCGCCTCGAGCGGCGGGTGCTGTTCGCGTCGTCGCTCGCCGTCGGCGCGGTGGTGAGCGTGACGGGCCTCATCGGCTTCGTCGGGCTGGTCGTGCCGCACGTGCTGCGCCGTACGGTCGGCCCCGATCTGCGGCGCTTGCTCCCGCTGTCGTTGCTCGTCGGAGCGTCGGCGCTCGTCGGCTGCGATCTCGTCGCGCGTGTCGCGTTCGGCCTCGTTGGCACGAAGCTCCCCGTGGGCGCGGTCACCGCGCTCGTCGGCGGCCCGCTCTTCTTGCGGCTGCTCGCCCGCGGCGGACGCTGACCGAGGGTGACGCTCGTCGGCTGTGATAGGATGCGCGTCCCGTGAACGTCCGGCGATGGTGCTCCTTCGTGTTGACCGCGGGCGTGAGCCTGGTCGTCGCGCCGTCGCTCGCCCGCGCCGAGGCCCCGCCCTCGGCGGCGAAGCCTGGCGACGCGAAGCCGACTCCTGCCGGGCAGCCGTCGCCCGAGGAGCTCGCAGCCGCCCGTGAGCTGTGGGCGCGCGGGCTCGAGCTCGAGAAGGCGAAGAACTGGGCGGGCGCGCTCGCGACCTTCGAGAAGGTCGGCAAGGTGCGCATGACGCCGCAGGTGCGCTACCACGTTGGCCTCGCGAGCGAGCAGCTCGGCAAGCTCGTCGACGCGCTGAACGCTTATCAGCTCGCGGTCCAAGAGGCGCGCCTCGCCGGCGACAAGGGGCGGGACGTCTCGGAGCACGCGCCGGCGCGTATCGAGGTGCTACGCGGTCGCGTGGCGAAGATCCGCCTTCACATCGTGGGTCGGCTGCGCACGTCGACGCTCTTGCTCGACGGCAAGAAGCTCTCGTCCGCGCTGCTCGAGCAGGACATTCCCGTCGATCCCGGCAAGCACCTCGTCGAGGTTCGCCGTGGGGACACGGTCGTCGAGAAGTCGGCGCTCGAGCTCGAGGAGGGCTCGAGCGAGTCGATCGATCTGCGGGTGCAGGATCCCGAGCCGCCGCCCGCGTCGTCGCGGCCGCCGAACGCGCGCACGCCGGATGTCGAGGCCAAGCCGGTTCTCTGGCCGGCCTACCTCACGGGCGGGGCGGGCATCGCGATGCTCGCCGCGGGCGGTGTTTTCTGGGCGCTCCGCGAGGACACGATCGCGACCATCCGCGAGTCGTGCGTCGGCCCGGACACCGAGTGCGATCTCGGGCTCCGTTCCGAGGAAGACCTCGGGCGCGGCTTCACCACGGCTGGCCGCGTGCTCTTCGGCGTCGGTGGCGCCGCGCTCGCGGCGGGCGTCGTCCTCTGGCTCGTGCCGCCCGGAGGCGCAGCGTCGTCGAGCACGAGCGCCCGGCCGGCCTCGTCGGTCGGGGTCTCGTTCGGCCCGAACGGCGTGAGCGTACGAGGCGGCTTCTGAGCTCGCGCGGTGCCTTCTGAGCTCGCGTCAGGCTGAAACGAGTTTCACCCGAGCGTGAAGCGCGTCTGTGACTTGACCCCGCCGCGAGCGTGGTCGTAAGACGCCGGTTATGCGCACCTCGCACCTCGTGGCCTCGGTCGCGGCCCTCGCCCTCGCGGCCGCTTGCAACGACTCCGGCAAGCCGCCCTCGGGCCAGCCCTCCGCGCTCCCGAACGTGGTCGCACCCGCCTCGAGCGCGACGGCGACCGCGAAGGCGACCGCGACCGCATCGACGACCGCGTCGGCGGCTGTCCCCGCGCCGCCGGCCCTCGTCCCTGCCGATCCGGCCGTGTTGCCTCCGATGCGGGGCCTCGCGTCGATGGACCTCCCCGCCGACAACCCGATCACTCAGGACAAGATCGCGCTCGGCAAGGCGCTCTTCTTCGATACGCGCCTCGGCAAGGACGCCAAGTACTCGTGCGAGGGCTGCCACTACGAGGACAAGGGGTGGGCCGACGGCAACGCTCTCTCTAAAAAGGCCGACGGCAACACCAACAAGCGCCACACGCCGACGCTCTTCAACGTCGGGTACCAGAAGCTCTGGTACTGGGACGGCCGCGCGCCGTCGCTCGAGGCGCAGACCCTTGCGGCTTGGAAGGGCCAGATGGGCGTCGCGGACGCGCTCGACGAGCGTGTGAAGGCCGTGGGTGAGGTGGCAGGGTACAAGCCGCTCTTCAAGGCGGCGTTCGGGAGCGACGAGGTGAGCTCGGATCGCATCGTGAAGGCGCTCGCGTCGTTCGTGCGCACGCTCCGCTCCGGCGACGCCCCGTTCGATCGGTTCGAGCGCGGCGACACCAAGGCGATCAGCGAGTCTGCCGCGCGGGGCTGGGAGATCTTTCGCTCGAAGGCCGGCTGCGCGGCGTGCCACGCGCCGCCCTTCTTCACCGACTTCGGGTTTCATGCGGTCGGCATCGGCCACGGCGCGAAGGAGCCGGATCTCGGTCGCGGCGCGATCACGAAGGAGGAGTCCGACAACGGCCGCTTCAAGACGCCGACGCTCCGCTCGGTCGGGCAGCATCCGCCGTACTTTCACGACGGCAGCGGCAAGACGCTCGAGGACGCGGTCGACTACATGTTGAGCGGCGGCCCCGAGGGCGCCAAGCTCGACGGAGCGTTCAAGAAGGTCGTCCTAACCAAGGACGAGCGCGCCGATTTGCTGGCATTCGTGCGGTCGCTCGAGGGCCCGCGCCCGAAGTTCGAGCGCCCGAAGCTGCCCTGAGCGGAGGGGAGATGACTCGAGCCGGAGGCCCCTCGGGAGGGGCTCAGCCGGCTCGTGGCCTCCGACCGACGGGAGACTCGTGCGGGATCTCGAGGAGCAAGCCGTGACTCGATCCCTCGAGGTCCCTCGATGCGGCGCTCGGTGCGCCGAGCGCGCAAGTGCCCGGTCAGCCGGTGTACGGCGCCGGGTCGAGCTCGTTGATCTTCCCTTCCTCGTCTTGCAAATCGTCGGCGTTGGGCAGCGCGTCGCGCTTGGTGTTGATCATCGGCCACGCCTTGAACGCGCCTGCGTTGATCGCCTCGACCAGCGTCTTCGGCCAGCCCGTGGTGTCGGCGTCGTCGGTCGACTTCGCGCCGCTGAAGACCGCGTTGATCTCGACGTAGGGCGCCCACTTCGCGGGGAGCTCTTCCTCTTCGAAGATCGCCGTCGTCGGGCATACCGGCTCACACGCCCCGCAGTCGATGCACTCCTCGGGATGGATGACGAGGGTGTTTTTTCCCTCGTAGAAGCAGTCGACCGGGCACACCTCGACACAGTCGGTGTACTTGCACTTCACGCACGGATCGCCAACGACGTAGGCCACGTTCCTTCTCCTTGGTTCGAGCGCGCGCTCCGGCTACGACCGGCCCCGCTCACGACCGTATCGTAGTGGACGGGCCTCGCCCGCGCCAGCCTTCGGCAGCCGGTTCCGCAGCGGAACCTTCCCCTGCGGCGCGGCGTGCTCCTCGGCCCGCGTCGTGGTCCGAGGACGCTCGGGAAGTCAGGGCTCGAGCCGGTCGGGCCTGACGTCGACGCCCTCGAGCGCCGCTCCCGACGGCCGCGTCGCGCTCGTGCCAGTCGATGCCGGCATCGGCGGCGAAGCCGGTGAACTCGTCCACGAGGTTTTTCGCGGTGGCGGTGTCTCCGAGCGGACCCACGTCGCCGATGCGGAGGTAGGCGGCGCGCTTCTCGCGGGCGTTGAGCGGCTTTGCCCCTTCTTCGTGAAGTCGGGGACGTTCACGTGGAAGTATTTCACGCCGCCCGGGAGGATTCCCATGTCGGTGGCGTCTTTGGTCGGGTCGGTGCCCATGGCGCGCTCCTGCCGTCTCTGCTGCGTCAGCCGAGGAGGATCTGCTTGCCGTTCACGCTCGCCGTCTCTTCGGCGACGACGGCGACCTTCTTCGCGCGCTGCAGCGAGGTCCCCGCGACGACGACGTGCGACTCGCCGGCGTGCACGTGCATCATCTCGCGCACGCGCTGAAACAATGTGCCCACCTTCTCGACCGCGCTCGAGGCCGTGACCGCGAAGCGCTCGACGATCACCTCGAGGCCAGGGCCTAGGACGCGCACGCCGCGATCGGCGCCGAGGGTGAGCGCGCCGTTCCTCGCGTGGAGGTGCAGGTCGCCCTCGGTGGTGAGCTCGGTGCGACCGCGGCCTTCGATGACGCCGATCGCGTAGCGGCGCTCGTCGCCGATGACGAGCAGCGTGTCGCCGACCACCGGGCGGTAGGGCAAGGCGAGCGCCATCGTCACGGGCGCGCGCGCTCCCGACTCGAGCTCGACCTCGACGCGTGGCCCCTCGACGAGGACGACGCGAGCGGGCCCGAGGTTGCGCTGACCGGGGTTGAAAACAGGTTCCTCGAGCCGTGCGTGTGCTGCCATCAGTCCTCTCCCGCTTGGCGAGCCAGCATAGGCGTCGGGCGACGGCCGCTGCAATCACCCTTACCGGGCGCGCTGAGCCTGCGCCGGGCCTCGCCACCGACGCGCGGGCTTGCAGAGGTGCCAGCTCTTGACGGATCGTCTCACGGCGCCTCTCTCCCGAGAGCCGCGCACCCACTCGAGTCCACTGTGCCCTCGCTTCCGTTCTTCGTCCGTGCTGCGTTCGCTGCTGCGTTCATCGCCGGGGCCATCGCCGCGTGCGGCGGCGGGCAGACGCGGGCTCACCCGTTCGAGCGCGCCTGGAGCGACGATTCGGGAGTCGAACTCGCGGCGTTCGTGGCGCGCTGGGCGCCGCCGACGAGGACCGCCGGGCCTCCGCTCGTTGTCGGTGCGCGCGAGCAGGAGGCCTTGCTCGGCTCTGCCCTCGGGAGCAGGCCCTGGCGCTTTGACTTTCCCGTCGAGGGGCAGCCCTTCCTTACGGGTCGCGTCGCGGTCGCGCTGGGCGGCGGCGAGCTCGTCGCGCTCGACGCGACCACGGGGGCGCTCCACTGGAGATTGCCGTCCTTCGGCACACTCCGCGGCGCCTCGGACGATGGCTCGACCACGCTCGTCACCATCGAGAGCCTCAGCGGCCGACGGTGCCAGCTCCTCGCCGTGGCGCGCAATGGCACCGTGGTGCGCCAGCTCCTTGAAGAAGAGCCGATCGGGCCTCCGGTGGTTGTCGACTCGTTCGCCTTCCTGCCGGTCGGTCGAAGCGCGGTGATCGTGTTCGATCTGGTCGCGGGCGTCGAGGTGGCGAGGGTCGTCGCGACGATGCCGCTCGAGCGCGCCTTCGTCGGCGACGATGGGCTTTACCTTGGCGCCGACGAGGTCGTGCGCTTCGACGCCGCTGTCCCGGAGGCGCGCCGCGGCGGCGGGACGCGCGTCCGGCTGCCTGTGCGGCACTTCCCCGGAGGGCCTCGCTGGCGTCCGCTCCCCGAGGGCGGAGAGCTTCCGCGTAGCTTCCTGGCCGCGTCGCCGCGTGGCGGGGGGCTTGGGTCGCTCGCCCTCGTCGGCGGTCGCTTCCTCCTTGGACTCGACGTCGGCGACGCGCGCCTGCGCTGGATTCATGCTGGAACTTCACGCTTTCTTGGCGCGCGAGCGGTGGGCGAAGGCCTCGTCGCGTGCGACGCCTCCGGTCAGGCCCTGGCGCTCGACGATCGCGGCAAGGTCGTGCGTCGCTGGTCGCTCGGCGCCTCGGTCGAGCGTTGCGACGTGAGCTCGGGGCCAGTCGAGCGAGCGAGCGGCGACCCGCCGTTGCGTCTCGAGTTCGCGATCGCCGAGGCCCTCGTGGCGCCGCAAGCCGCGGAGCTCGACCTCGAGCTCCTCTTCGTCGACGAGCTGGCTGCGCTCGCCACCCCGCTCGCGGACGCGATCCTGCGGGAGGTCGCTCGAACGCCCGTCGTGGCCGGGGACCCCACGGAGGTGGCCTTCGCCCGCGACGCACTCGCGAAGCTCGCCGCCGCGCGCCTCGCCGCACGTCGCTGACCCTTCGCGATTCACGACCCAGCTCGCCCTCCCGGCGCCGCGCGTGACCGTGTAAGCTTCCGCGACCCCCAGCGCACCGATGTCGAAAATCCTGATCTTTGAGTCCGACCACGCCTTCGCGGTGGAGCTCCGCACCGAGCTCTCGGTCCTCGGGTGCACCGTCCAGGTCTTCAAGGAGGGGGCGACTGGACTGACGGCCGCCTCCGAGGGCGTGCCCAACCTGATCCTTGTGTCGGCCGATCTCAGGCCGATGAACGGCTTCTCGATCTGCAACAAGCTGAAGAAGGATCCACGCCTCGAGCGAGTGCCGGTCATCCTCATGTCCGCCGACCAGAGCGAGGAGACCTTCGAGCAGCATCGCAAGCTGCGGACCCGGGCCGATGACTACGTGCGCAAGCCCCTCCCGATGCCCGAGCTGGTGGCTCGCATCCGTGCCCTGATCCCGCTCGCGGGGCTGAGCGCGCTCGGGGCGACGAGGATCGTCGACGATGGTCCGCGCCCGCAGCCGGGCGCCGCGCAGCTCCGGCTCGACATGCAGCTCGAGCCACGGATGCTGCCGTCCCTCGAGGCCGACAGCGTGCTGACCGGCGTTCACGTCGCGATGGATCCGAAGCCCGAGCCGGCCCGCTTCCTCGACGTCGCGCTGCTCGACGACGTCGCCGACGAAGAGGCGACGCGAGCCGGCGGCGAGCCGTACGCGCCGTCGGTTGAGCCGCCGCCCGCGCCGCTCGCAGGTGCGCCGCGGGCGGGAGGCCTCGTTACGACTCAAATCCTCGAGGAGCGACTCCCCTCCGAACCCCCGCCCTCGGCCGACGCCGAATCGATCCACGAGGACGAGTACGAGGGCGCGACCAGCGTCGTCGATGTCTCGTCCGCGCTTTCGCAAGCCTCGAGGGTGGCGCCGCTGCCGCCGCCGCGCGCCCCAACCGCGTCTTCGCCCGCCCTGCCCGAGCCACGCGCGCCGATGGCCTCGAGGCCGCTGATCTCGGAGCCTCGGGCTCCCTTGGCCCCGGCGCCGCCGGGCTCCGAGCCGCTCGGAGCAATGCCTTTGCTCGCTCCGACGTCGGAGCCCTTCGCAGCGAGTGCTCCGCTCGGGCTCGATGTCGGTGACGCGACCTCGTCCTCCGCGGTCGTCCAACTCCGGCAAGCGCTGATGCTGGCGCACCAAGAGCTTCAGCGGCTGCGGCCTCAGGTGACCGAGCTCAGCCGCGCGCGCGCCGAGATCTCCGATCTTCGACGTGAGCTCGCGGTTGCGAGGGAGTCCTCGAGCGCCGAGTCCGAGCGCGCCTCCGACGGCCTGCGCGAGAAGCTGCATCGCACGGAAGAAGAGGTCGTCGCGCTTCGCGACGAGGCGAATCAGCGGCACCGCGAGCTCCTCGAGGCGCGCGCTCAAGCGTCGGTTCACCAGCGCGAGCTCATCGAGCTGCGCGACGCACGTCTCGCGTTCGAGCAGCGTGCCGCCGAGGCGATCGCGCGGCTCGATGCGGTGCACGCCGACAAGGCCCTCGCCGAGCGGGCGGTCGAGGATTGGCGAGAGAATCACCGCAAGCTCGCCGAGCAGCTCGAGCACCTCGGCCGCGAGCTGCGTGCCCGGAAGGCTGAGCATGAGACCGAGCTCGAGCGCTCCTCCCTTGAGCGCGAAGAGTTCGTCTTGAAGCTCGAGGAGCGCTTGCGGCGCGAGCTCACGAGCGGAGACGAGCAGCACGCGAGCGTGGTGTCGTCGCTCGAAGCGAGGCTCGCGGCGATGGCCGCCGAGGCCGCGACGCGCGTCGAGCGTCTACAGAGCGCGCATGCCGAGGCGGTCGGGCTGCTCGAGGAGGGCTTCGCTCGTCGCCTCGCGCACGCCCTCGAGGCTCCGAGCGCCGAGCTCGCGTCCCTTGGTGCGCGGCATGCGGCCGAGCTCACCGCACGCGACGCCGAGCACGCGCGCGCCATCGAGCGTCTCCGCGCGGAGCATGCCGAGGCGCTTCAGCGCCGCGAGGCTCGTGGCGCGACGGACGCCGCTCCGCTTCAGGCCGAGCTCGCAGGCTTGCGGGGTGAGGTCGAGGCGCTCGCGCGCCGCATCGAGGAGCTCGAGGAAGAGCTCGCGCTGACCGAGCGGCAGCGCGCGCACTCCGCGGGCCGAGTGGTCGACCTCGAGCGCGAGATCGGTCGCGCTCGCGAGGAGGCCGACGCCGCGCTTCGGAGCGGGGATGTCGTCGCCGCGGAGCGAGCCGCATGGCAGCTCGCCGAGGAGGACGCGCGACGGCAGCGTGAGGCCCTCGAGGCGCGCCTCGCGTCGATCGATGCCGACCACGCCGCCGCGCTAGGCAAGGCGCTCGATACGCATCGGGAGGAGCTTCAACAGCAGGCGGCGATGGTCGCCGAGCGTGAGCAGGCTCACGAGCTCGAGACCGCGGAGCAGGTGGGCCTCGCGCTCGCCGAGGCCGAGGCGCAACGCGCGAAGCTCGCGAGCGAGCTCGCGGCGTTGACCGACGAGCGGGACGAAGCGACGCACTCCGCGCAGAGCCGCGCCGCGCGCATCGGCGAGCTCGAGCGGGTGGTCGTCGAGCTCGGCCGCGCCGTGCAAGAGCGAGAGGAGCGCGCGCGTCAGATCGAGGCCGAGGCCGCCGCCGCCCGAGCGGATGCCGAGGCCGCCTTGCGCGCCCAGCTCGCGCGCAGCGACGAGGCGCGGCTCCAGGAGCTCGCCGCTGCCGAGGAGCGACGCCGCGCCGAGCGGGACGCCTACGACGTGCAGCTCGTCCGCCTCCGAGGGGATCTCGACGCGGCGCAGGCGGGCCTGCAGCGTGCCCGAGAGCGCTGGAGCGAGGACCGCGTCGCGCTTCAAAAGGCTCGCGACGCGATCACCTCTCTCATCGCCGCGTCCGAGCGCGACGAGTGAGCGAGCCCGTCAAAACGCCAGGTTCGCGCGCGTCCAGAGGATCGTCCCGCCGGTCGCCGCGTCGCCGAACTTCGTCCACTCTCGGCCGACCTGCGCGAGGGCGCCCGCGCTCATCTCGAGGCCGTTGCCGAAGTTGTAGGTGACGCTCGGGTAGAGCACGGCGCTGAAGCCCTTCTCGGTGAACATCGAGTGGTGCGCTGCGACGCGAGCGTCGGCGTTGGGGTCGAAGTAGGTCTCGCGGATCCCGTTCAACGCGAGCACCGTGAAGAGCCGGATCAGGAGCTTCTGCTGCATGGCGCGGTAGTCGAGGCCGAGCACGAGATAGTCAGCGATCCGCGGTCGGAGGAACTCACGGGCACATCGCTCGCCGTTGCCGCCGAAGGCGCAGCCGACCAGCGTCGTCGTGTCGACGTCGACGTACGACGCGCCCACGGTGTAGCCGTCTTGGAGGAAGTCGCCGGCGCCGAACTCGTCCGGCATGCCGTGGACCCATTGGGTGTTCAGGTAGAAGTGCTCGTTGAAGGTGTAGTCGAGGCCGAGCGTCCACTTCGCGAAGGCGCGCCCGTCGGTCACGAGCGGCAGCTCGCCGCCGGGGCTGCCGTCGCCGTCGTAATCGTATTCGCCCGCCGGGATCTCGATCGTCTGCCCTCCGCCCGAGAGCGTCACGGCGCCGCGATCGATCGCGAAGGTGGTCTTCTGCGGCACGATGAGCGCCGCCTCGAGTCGGTAGCCGATCGAGTGGAAGAGCTTCTGGCTGAGCTTCTTCAAGAGGCCGATCTCGCCGGCGACGTTGAGGCCGTAGACCTGCATTTCGGGGAACATCAGGCGAACGTCGGTCTGCAGCGTGCTGTCGATGCAGTCGGCCGGGTTCTCCGGGTTGCAGCGCCTCGTTCGATCTTGGCGCACGACGTTTTTGTACGGCACCGGGAAGTCGAAGCGCCCGCGGTAGTAGCTGAGCGAGACGTCCTGATCGTAGATGGTTCCGCCGATGCGGTAGCCGAACTGCATGCTGTTGAACGACATGTCTGGCAGCTCGGGCGTCGCGCTCGTCACGACCGTCGCGTTCCGCGTGTCGAGCGGGTTGTTCATCGCGGCGGCGTTTTCGCTCATCAGGCGCCAACGGAGCGCGTCGTTCAGCACGGGGATGCGGTCGACGCGCGACAGCCCAAGCACAGCGGACCGTGGGAGCACGGCGGGCTTGAACACCGGCACCAGCACCGCCTCGTGCGACCAGTCCTCATTCAGCCAGTAGGTGCCCTTCACCATGAAGTTGCCCTGCTGCTTTCCGAACAGGAGGACGTCTTCGACGTCGTCGGAGTTTAGGTTGTTCGTGGGGTTGAACTGATCGCCGACGCCCCAGTCGACGAGCTGTTGCCCGACGCGGAGGTCGAAGTCCTTCACGAAGAGGTTCTCGACCTCGAAGTAAAGGTTCTGGATGTCGAGCCGGTAAGGATCGATCTTCTCGCGGCGCGTGAGGTCCGCAAACTCGTACACGTCACGGGTGTAGCCGTAGAGGAAGAGGTTTACGTCGGCCTTGAAGTCGACGCGGCCATACGAGCCCTTCAGCGTCCCGACGAGCAGGTTCTGGTTACGCTCGACGCCGGCCTTGAAGCCGCGCCCGTCGTACCAGGGCGTCATCCCGACATCCATCGGACGAAACCGAAGGTCCGTCTGGATGCGCCCGTTCCACTCGGTCTTGAGCTTGGAGGGGCGCGCGTTCGCCGTGTCGTCGTCGTCGTCGTCGTCGGCGGCCTCGGCCTCGGGGGTGGCGCCCGCCGGGCTCGGTGCCCCCTCGGTGGGGCTCGCACCGGCGCTCGGCGCGCTGCGGCCGCTGGGCGCGGCGGGGGCCGCGTCGGCCTCGTCGTCGTCCTCCTCGGGGCTCACGGCCGCGGGCGCGGCGGCCTTCTCGGTGGGCTGCGGGTCGGCGTGGGCAAGCCCGGCGGTCGCGAGCGCGGCCACCAGCGTCGTCGTGAACATGGTTTCTCGAACCATGTTCGGGCTTTACTACGGCTCCCGGCGCGGGCTTCATTTTCGGCGCGTCCGGGATTTCGACCATGACCCAGGCCTACGACCGACAGGATCGCGGCGGCGGCGGTGACTACGACCGCTACCTCCGTCAGATGGACGCCTCGATGCGGCAGAAGGTGGCGCTGACGGCGGCGCACCTCCTCAGCGAGGGCGAGCTCGCCGACATGGGCATGGGCTCGGGCAGCGGCAGCCACGCTCTCGCGCAGCTCTACCCCGACCTCGAGGTGATCGGCGTCGACGTGAACCCGGTGATGGTCGAGCGCGCCCGCCGCGAGCTCGTGTTGCCGAACCTCCGCTTCCTCGCCGGTGACGTCGCGGCCCCCTGCTTTTCGGCCGGCACGCTCGAGGCGATCCTCGACTCCTCGGTGCTGCACCACGTCACCTCGTTCAACGGCTACGATCGCGCCGCCGCGGCGCGCGCGCTCGCGGTCCAGGCCGAGCAGCTCGCGGAGCACGGCATCCTCGTGGTACGCGACTTCGTCGATCCGGGCCCTGGCCTCGTGTGGCTCGACCTGCCGACGAGCGACGGTCACGCCGACGTCAGCGACGTGGCCGGCTGCTCGACGGCGGCCTTGTTCGAGCGCTTCGCGGGGGAGTTTCGCTCGCTCTTGCCGCCGGAGCGGCGCGGCTTTGCCTTCCGTGCCGTCGAGGGCTCTCGGGCCCTGCCGGTCGAGGCGGGGTTCCGACGCTACGAGCTCGAGCACGCGCACGCGGTCGAGTTCATCCTGCGCAAGGATTACCGCGACAGCTGGGAGATCGAGGCGCAGGAGGAGTACTGCTACGCCACGCAGGCCGAGCTCGAGGCCACCTGTGCGCGCCTCGGGCTGCGGGTCCTTGCGTCGACGCCGCTGCGGAACCCGTGGATCGTGGCGAACCGATTTCGCGGCAAATTTCGGCTATTTTCGGTACAGGGCGCGCCGCTCGACTGGCCCGCGACCAACGTCGTGGTGGTCGGTCAGAAGGTCCCCGCGGGCGAGGGGGTCACGTTCGTCGAGGGCGCGCGCCGTCCGCCGCTCGGCTACCTCGAGCTCACCCACTTTCGACACCTCGCGACCGGGCGCGTGCACGACCTCGTCCGTCGGCCCCACACCACGGTCGACGTGTTGCCCTGGTTTCGACGCGGCGCGAGCGTGCACGTGCTGGCGCGACGCGGCTACCCGCGGCCGATCCTCGGCTGCGATCCGAGAGGGGCGGCGCCGCTCGACGGCGCGACCCCCGCGACCTACGTGACCGAGCCGCTCAACGTCCAGAAGCTCGATCGCCCGATCGGTCAGACCGTCGAGGAGCTGCTCGCGAGCTTTCCCGACATCGGCGCCGACGCGCTCCTTGGCTTCGAGCACGGCAGCACGTACTACCCCTCGCCCGGCGGGCTCCAGGAAGAGGTCGAGTCCATGCTCGTCGAGGTGCGTCCCGTCAGCACGCAGTGGCGGCTCGAGAGCGCCTCCGGGTTCAGCACCTCGGGTGTTCTCCGCTCGATCGAGGCGCGGCAGCTCCTCCGCGCGGCGCAGGTCGGCGGCTTGCCCGACGCCCGGCTCGAGCTCAACACCTACGATCTCCTGCTGCGCCTCGGGATGGACCCTGGCGAGTGGATTGGCGAGGCTCCGAGCTGGTCCGAAGCCGCCCCCGCACTCGTCGAGACCTCGCTCGACGAGGCCCTGGCGCGCCCGCATCGCCGGGCCTTCCGCCGCGCCGCTGCGTCGGAGTCGGTCGGCTTCCTCGAGCTCACCTGCGCGGAATTCGTCGAGCGCGACGCCGCCGGGGTGGAGCTCCACCGCCGCGCCCTCGAGATGGTGGTGCCGAGCCGTCACGCCCACGCTTCAATCGCGGTCGCGGTGCTCGCCCGAACGCCGGAGGGCCGGGTGCTCGTCGGCCTCGACGACGATGACCTCCCCGCGGCTCAAGGCTTCGTCGGAAACTCGGAGCTGCTCGTCACCCCGGCGTGGCGCGTCCCGCGCGAGGTCCGAGGGGTCGAGCTCGCGCGGGCGTTCGTTCGCGAGCGGCTCCGTGTCGAGTACGGCCTCGAGGTCGGCGCCCTCTGGGAGCTCGGCGGTCGTTACCATCCGTCACCGGGCGTCACGCCCGAGGTCGTGCACCCGCTCGCGGTCGAGGTCACGGCCCACCACGCCGACGCCCCCTCGAGGCTGCGCTTCGTGCCGCTCGATGCGCTCATCCAGGGCCGTCATGCCCTGCGCGATGGTCACCTTCGGATCGCCACGATGCGCGCGGCCCACGCCCTTGGTCTCCTCGGCGACGGCGGAGGCTCGTGACCCGCGGCGAGCCCGAGCACGCCGCCGCACCGAGCGATGGCGAGCCGTTCGTCGCGATCCCCGACGGCCTGCTCGAGCGGCTCGACGCACACCTCGTCGCCCTCGCGCGCGCAGGCGGGACGACCACCTACCTCGAGGTCGCCCGGGCTCTCGCGGTGCCTCCACCGCACCACCTCCGGAAGCTCATCCTCGCGCTCGAGGCGCTCGCGACGCGCGATCACGCGGGCGGGGCGCCGATCCTCGCCGCGCTCGTCACGAGCCGCGTCCGCGAGGGCTTGCCCGCCCCGGGGTTCTTCGCCCACCTCGCGCAGCTCGGCGGCTACCGCGGCGCCGAGAGCGGCCCCGAGGCGCGGCGCTGGCACGAGGCCGAGGTCGCGCGCGTCGTCGCGAAGGCGCGCGGCTGAAGGTTCCGTCGTGGCGCTCTCCGCTCCCTCGCTCGCGAGCGGGCGAGCTGAAACGAATGAACCGGGCGCGCCGTGGCGATCGGCGTTCTCTGGCCTGCGCCCGACTGCGATGATAGAAAACCGCGCGTGAACACCCAGGAAATCGTTGAGCTGTGCAAGCGCCACACCATCTTCTCATGGTCGGCTCAGGGGGGCGTCGCTCCGCTCGCGATCGAGCGCGCCGCCGGGATCTACCTGTGGGACACCGACGGCAAGCGCTACGTCGATTTCAACTCGCAGCTGATGTGCAACAACATCGGCCACAACCACCCGAAGGTCGCGGCTGCCATCAAGGCGCAGGCGGACAAGCTGATGTTCGTCTACCCGGGCTTCGCGACCGAGCCGCGTGCGCGCCTCGGCAAGCTGCTCGCCGAGATCACGCCGCCGCACATCAACAAGTTCTTCTTCACCAACGGCGGCGCCGAAGCCAACGAGGGCGCCATCAAGGTCGCGCGCCTCTTCACCGGTCGGCAGAAGATCCTGAGCCGTTATCGATCGTATCATGGCGCGACCCACGCCGCGATGCAGCTCACCGGTGATCCGCGCCGCTGGGCCACCGAGCCCGGCGCGCCCGGCTTCATTCGCGTGATGGACCCGATCCCGTACCGCTACTCGTTCGGCGCCACCGACGCCGAGAAGACGAGGAACAACCTCGAGTACCTGTCCGAGGTGATCGACTACGAGGGTCCGCACAACATCGCGGCGATGTTCATCGAGCCCGTGATCGGTACGAACGGGATCCTGCCGCCGCCCGAGGGTTATCTGCAGGGGCTGCGCGCGCTGCTCGACAAGCACGGCATCTTGCTCGTCTGCGACGAGGTGATGGCCGGCTTCGGCCGCACCGGCAAGATGTTCGCTCACGAGCACGGCGGCATCGCGCCCGACATGATCTCCATGGCGAAGGGCCTCACCTCGGCCGCGCTTCCGCTCGGCGCGCTCGGCCTATCGGACAAAATCGCGGAGCACTTCGACAAGAACGTGTTCTGGTCTGGCCTCACGTACAGCGCTCACCCGATGGGGCTCGCGGCTGCGGTCGCGGCCATCGAGGTGTTGCGCGACGAGAAGCTCGTCGAGAACGCGGCGAAAATGGAGGGCGTGATGCGCCGCCACATGGAGGCGCTGAAGGCGAAGCACCCGAGCATCGGCTCGTACCGCGCGACCGGCCTCTTCGGCGCGCTCGAGTTTCAGAAGAACGCGCAGGGCGAGCGCCTTGGCGGCTACAACCAGCCGCACCCCGCGATCCTGAAGACGGTGAAGGAGTGCCTCTCGAAGGGGCTCTTCACCTCGAACCACTGGAACACGCTGTTCTGCAATCCGCCGCTCTCGATCACCGAGGAGCAGCTCGCCGAGTCGTTCGCGATCATCGACGACTGCCTCCACAACACCGACGAGGCCTTCGAGGGCTGAGCCTCCGCCGCGCGCGCGGGCTGCGTCGGTCGACCTCGGGTCGTCGTCCTCGCGCCCGGGACGCTCGCTCGCGAGAGTGTCCCACCTTTGGCGACGATGTCCCCCATGTCCTCAAGATTTGTTTGCGCGCCGTGAACGTCGAGGCTCGCGGGGCACCTTCGTCTGCATGAAGACCCAACTCTCGATGGCCCTCCCCCTGGCCGTCGCTGCGGCAGCGTGCGCGCCCGGCGACGTCCTTCCCCTCGTGTCGACCTCCGAACCCGTGCCCGATCGCGTGATCGTCACGCCGCTCGCGCCACCCGAGGACGGCGTACCGCTCCCCAACGTCCCGACGCGCCCGTTCCCTGGCTTCTCCGAAGAAGCACAAGAGGGCGCCGGCGGCTCCACCTCCTCCGGCGGCGACGCCGTCGACCCTGATTCGTCGAGCGCGACGGGCGGTGGTGCCGACCCGCTGCTGTGCACCGTCGACACCGACTGTCCCGCGCCGGAGCTGCCGTGTCGTGTCGCGCGGTGCGAGTCCGGCGTCTGCATGAGCCCAGCCCTGCCCGAGGGTACGATCCTGCCCGCGTCGCACCAGAATCCGGGTGATTGTGCGTCGCTTCGCTGTGACGCTTACGGCTTCGCGGCGGGCGTGGTCGACCTCGGCGATGCCGACGACCTCAACGCGTGCACGGTCGACGCCTGCTCCGACGGCGGCGCGAGCCACCAGCCAGTCGCGGCGGGCGCCCTCTGCGCGAACGGAACCTGCGGCGACACCGGCGTGTGCCACGCGCCCGGGGCCCCAGTCTGGAAGGCCAGTGTGGCGCTTGGCGGCGCGAGCGCGACCGTCGACTGCCTCGCGCTCGACTCGGACGACGCCGCGATCGTCTCGGGACGGCTGAACCTCTCATCCACTCAGCAGTCGCTTGCGTTCGTGGTGAAGGTGTCGCGTCATGGGGGTGTTCGGTGGGTGCGCGATCTCGGCCACCACGTCGATGGAGCGGTGCGTGTCGTCGTCACGCCGAACGGGCGCGTCGTCGGGAGCTGGCGGAACACGTTCGCCGGGACGGGCGGCGTTGGCGCGACGCTGCAGGCGCTTGCGTCGGACGGCTCTTCCCTCTGGGAGCGCGCCACCGAGCCTGGGTTCCACGTGGTCCCAGGCGCGTTCGACCTCGATCCGTCGGGGGTCGTTCGCGCCGAGCGGTCGCTCCTCAACGGGAGCTGCTACGACTTCGGCGGCGGTCCGGTGTGCGAGGATGGCGTCGCGCGCTACGACCTCGAGGGGCAGTTCCTCGGCTTCGAGGTGGGTGCTGTCGTCGCTGGGGCATGCAGTCCGAGCGCGGTCACGTCATGGGGTGCGGTCGTGACGGCTTCGACGATGGGCTCGATGCTCACCATCGACAAGCTCGCCCCGTGAAGGGTCGATTCGAGCCCACGCAACGACGGCGTCCGGCCCGCCTCGGCCGGCGCCGTCACTTCGCCGCCGGCTTGTCCTTCGGCGGCAGCGGCATGGGGAGCGGCGCCTCGGGCGGCTCCTTGCCGCCGTTGGCGTCGAGCCACTCCTGGTAGCGCTTGTGAACCTCGGGGTCGGGGTTCGTAAACTGGAAGAGCTCGTCGCGGTTGTAGGCGAACGACTGCTTCTGGCGGAAGCGCGGGTTCATGTCGTGGACCCAGTAAACGGCGCCCTTCACGCACGCGTCGTTCGGGTTTCCCGTGCGCTTCGGCAACCGGAAGATGTAGTCCTTCATCGGCTGACGGAAGGCGCTGTTCTGCGCGAGGTGCATCCGGTTGTAGTAGTCGCTCCAGATCTGGTTGTAGGCGTAGCTCTTCGCGTGCAGCAGATCCATGTCGGGCGGCAGCGGCGCCGGCACGCGGAACGCATCGGTCGAGAACGGATCGATGCGTCGCCCGTCGACCGTGACGCAGTCGGTGACGATCGTGCCATCGTCCATCACCGGGTTCGGCGAGAACATGAACCAGCCCTGCAGATAGCGGAGCTTGTGCGACAACGTGCGCATCTCGGGCGGCTGCGGCGCGTTGAGCGGCCGCGCGACCCACAGCTCGACGAGCGCCTGGTTGACTGCGCCACACATCATCACCACCGCGAACACCTCGCGGAACGAAGCCTGCACGCGCAGCCATTTGCGGTGCGGCGTCGAGGGCGTCGTCAGGTTCATCACCACGAACGGCTTCGCGAGGTTGTAGGCTCCCACCGCCGCGAGCACGCCTCCCGCCCAAACGACGATCTTCTCGCGCGTCCAGCGGCTCCCGGGACCGCCGAACACGACGTCGACCACGTTCACCTCGAACTTCCGCAGCATCGCCGGGCTGTAGACGTAGAGGAACAGCCCGAGGACGAGCAGGAACGCCCCCGCGCCCCACATGCGCACCCCGCCGAGCACGCGCTCGCGGTTGTAGCGGGTGAGCCACTCCGCCATGAACTCGCCGTCGACCGTCGGGACGCCGTCGTCGTCCTTGGGCTCCGGTGCGTAGGCGACGCGCGCGCCGTCTTCCTGAGGGGGCCGCGCGCCGAGCCCAGCGAGCCGCGCGTAGGCCCCCATCACGAGGGCGAAGAGTGGGGCGAGCCACGCGTACACCGGGCCCGCGGGGAGCGCGCACAGGAGCTCGAAGAGCGCGCCGAGGCCGGCTCTCTTCGTCCCATCCGGGCGCGTCACCTCGAGGCCGACCGCGCTCGCATCGGCCTCGAAGGTGAGGAGCTCGAGGTTGTCCCAGCGGCGAAGGATGCGCGCGAAGACGAAGCTCGCGGCGTCACCGGGGGCGTAGCGGACCGTGCGCGCGCGGTGGGTGCGGCGCATGGTGCGGTAGGCGAGCTCCCAGTCCTCGGTGCTGAACAGCAACGTCGAGAACACGCAGAGCGCCCACGCGAACGGTCCGAGCACGAAGGTGGTCGCAAAGCCGATGTGGAGTGCGTTGATGAACACGATGGCGGCGCGCTTCGCCCACACGCGGCCGAGCGGCGAGAGCAGCGCGAGCGGGAGGCCCGCCTCGAGCGCCATCGTGAACTTGGTGAGGACGATGATGAGCCCTGGCGGGAGGAGCGTGCGCACCGCGCCGATGAGCGGGTTCGCCATGCGGTCGACGTAGAGGACGTAATGAACGGCGGTGCCGTCGTGCCACGCGGGCCCGGTCTTGTGGATGACGTTGAACGCGTAGATCGCCGCGAGCTGCAGGACCAGGATGAGGCCGACGATCGAGACGTGCGGCGTCATGCGCCAGGGCGCGGTTGCGGTCTCACGGCCGTTGAGGTCGACCGCGCCGCGCTCGCGCTGTCGTCGCATCGACTCGCGCATCGCGTCGACGCTGAAGCGGTCGCCGAGCGGGAGGAACGCCGTCCACAGCAAGAGCAGGTTGTGGACGACGTAGCCGCCGTTCTCGATGAGGAGGACGCGCCCGTTCATGCTCGCGACGTAGATGGCCGCGAGCACCTGCATGACCCTCGTCTTGTAGCCGACGAGCAGGCACATGTAGATCGCGAGCCCCAACGCCCACAGCGCCCAGAGCTCGGGCCTCGTCGCGAACGCGTTGAAGAACGACCAGCCGCTCGACTGCGGGCGGAACAGGTTGAAGTGCGTCGGCAGGACGCCGTCGTTCGAGAACATCTTCCACCAGTCGCTCGTGCGGCGGAGCAGGTCGAAGAGGAGGAAGAAGGCGAGCAGGATGCGCGTGAGGCCCAGGGTGCGGCGGTCGAACGTCAGGTAAAAGTCGCGAAAATCCTCCCACCAGCGAGGCTCGACGGCCTGCGCCTCGGGCTCGTCGTCGGGCTCGGAGCCCGGCGCCGAACCTTCGTCTGCCGCAGCGTCGTCTCCGCGCCGCTCGACCTCCGCCTCGCTCGACGACGGCGTCGCCTCGGTCGGTGCGGGTGGGGCGTCCGAGGACGCGTCCTCGGTCGTCGGCATGTTCTCTTCGTTCGGCGCGGCGGTGGTCATCGCGATGGCCTCATCCACCTCGGCTTATAGCCCGATCGCGCCCGCGACGGCGAGGCGGCGCGCGCCCCAGCGAGCCTACCTAACGTGACGTGAGCCTCGAAGGGGAGCGCGGCTCGGGACGCGCGGGGCCCGTCACCGCGTGAGGACGGTGCCCACGCTCCCGGGCGTTGCGAGCTCGCGCGCGAGATCCCCCTCGCCGATGCAGCCGACGATGTGGACGCGGCCGACCCCAGCTCGCACCGCGGCGAACGCCTCCTCGACCTTTGGGATCATGCCGGCGGTGATGGTGCCCGAGTCGATCCCCCGCATCGCTTCGGCCTCATCGATCCGCGCGAGCCGGCTCGACGGGTCCTTCACGTCGCGGAGGAGGCCCGGCGTGTCGCTGACGAGCACGAGTGCCTCGGCGCGGAGCGCGAGCGCGACCTGGTTTGCGACGACGTCCGCGTTGATGTTGAAGATCGTC
>VGRJ01000064.1 GCA_016875405.1 Deltaproteobacteria bacterium
TTCACGACGTCGCCTCGGCTCCGCGAGGAGCTCGAATCGGCGACGTCGTGAACCCTTGCGCGGGCGGCGCTCAGTAGTGGGGCGGCGGGCCGTTCGCGGGATCGTTCGATGCCCCGACCTCGAGCTCTTGCTCGACGCGGCGGGTTTTTGCGGCGAGGCGCAAGACCTCCCCGCGAAGCTCGATCACGACCTCGTTCAGCTCGGCGATCAGGCGATCCTGGTACGTGAGTCGCACCTCGAGCTCGGTGACGCGCTCCTCGAGCGAACCGGTCGCAGGTCGACTCACGGAAGCCCCCACACGCTCGCGGCGCGAAGCTGAACGCGCGACCGAACGGCTGCAAATTCCGGCGCCTGTCGCACGGTCGCGAGCGTCGTGCAGCGCTCGAGCCACTCGACGTCGACGAGCGCGACCTCGGCGGCGGCCCGAAGACACGCAAGGCAGCGCGCGTCATCCCCACGCGACCCGTAAGCCTCGGCAGCGAGCTGATCCACGAGCGACATCATCCGCCGGTTGCCGGTCGCGCGCGAGGCCTGGCGGAAGCCCTCGAGCGAATCGGCTTCACCGAGGACCACCCGACCGTAGGCGATGAGCCCCTGCACCACCGGGTCGGCGTCGGAGGCGTGGAGGTCGACGAGCTCCCGCACCCTCGCGTGGTCGCGACGCCACACGGCGATGCGGATCGCGAGCGAGAGCCGCACGATGCCGCGATCGCCCCGCAGGCGCTCGACCTCCGCGAGATGGCGCCCCGCCGCCTCGTGCTCGCCCCGCAGCGCACACACCCGCGCGAGGTTCGCGTGGGGACGCCAGGTCTCGGGGTGAAGCTCGAGCGCGAACTTGAGGCGACGCATGCCCTCGCTCACCTGACCCGCCTCGCACTGCAACTCTCCGAGGTAGACATGCGCCTCCGCGAAGGTCGGCGCGATCGCGAGCGCACGCCCGAGCTCGGCCGCGCCGTGCACGAGATCGCCGCGCTGGATCGCGAGCATAGCGCTCGCGAGGCGCGTCTCCGCGAGGCCAGGCGCCGACAGGACGGCCCGCGCGACGCTGGCCTCGACCTCGCTCGCCCAGTCGCGTTCGGACGAGCCACTGGCCCACCAGCCGCGCACGAGCGACATGGCGTGGGCCGCGAGCGCGAGCCGAAAATCCGGGGCGATCGCGAGCGCGCGATCGAGTTGCTCGACCGCGAGCCGCCAGTTCGCGAAGTCCCCCCCGCGCATCTCCCGGCGGGCGGCGAGGTAAAGCTCGACGGCTTCGGTCGGCGCCGACTCGCCTGCCCGCTCGGCGCCGATCTCGAGTCGGAGCGCCTCGGCGATTCGTGCGGCCAGCGTCTCCTCGAGCGCGAGCGCCTCCGACAGCGGAACCTCGTGCCGGGCGCTCCACGTCTGCGCGCCGCTCGCCGCGTCGAGCAAACGTACGGTCACGCGGATTCGCTCGGCGAGCCGTTGCACCGTCCCATCGATCACGGAGTCGACGCCGAGGATGGAACCGACCGCCCTGGGATCGCGCTCGTCGCGAAAGCGCTCCGCGACGTTGCTTGACGCGATCCGGAGTCCGCGCGTTCGAGAGAGCACGTCGATGAGCTCTTCCTGCAACACGACCCCGAGATCGTCGGCGTCGGCACCGCGCACCCGAAATGGCAACACGGCGAGGCTCCGCTCGAGGGCCGGGAGAGCCTCGAACGGGCGCAGGGAGCGCACGCCTCCTCGAGCCGCGACAGACGACGGACCGCTCGTCGGAGGCGAGGCTGCGGACGCCTGCAGGGCGAGCACCGTCGCCGAGGCAACCGTCAGCGTGTCGCTCGAGCCGAGGGACGGTTGCGCGTCGCGCGCGAGCCAACCCTCGAGGCTCTCGGCGACCCCGCGTGCGGTCGGCGGACGGCGCGTCGGATCGCGCTCGAGGCAACGCATCACCAGCGCCGCGAGCTCCTCGGGCACGGCGCGATGCCGCCGCGGATCTTCGGGTGAACGATGGCATCGCGCGAGCGCGACCGCGATGACGCCCTGGTTCGGATCGAGGAAGGGGACCTCACCCGTCAGCATCTCGTAGAGGTTCAAGCCGAGCGCGTAGAGATCCGTGCGGGCATCGACCCGCTCCCCGAGCACCTGCTCCGGAGCCATGTACGCCGGCGTGCCGAGCAACGTGCCGCTCGGGTGCGTGGCCATCGACTCCGTGAGCGCGCGCGCGATTCCGAAGTCGGTCAGCACCGCTCGATCGGCGCGCCCCTCGGCCGCATCGAGCAGCACGTTCGCGGGCTTGAGATCGCGGTGCACGACCTGCTCGGCGTGCGCCGCATCGAGTCCGTACGCGATCTCCGCCGCGATGCGGGCCGCGTCCTCGAAGCTCATCGGCGCGCGTGCGAGCCGCTCCTCGAGGCTCTCGCCCAGGACCAGCTCCATCGTGAGGAAGTGGAACCCGTCCGCCTCGCCGATGTCGTGGATGCGCGCGACATGACGGCTCGTCACGCGCCGCGCGAGCCGCACCTCACGCCGAAATCGCTCGACGGCATCCTGGTTCGGCTCCACCGACAGCAACTTGAGTGCGACCGCCTCACCGAGGTCACAGTCGCGAGCGCGGTACACGATCCCCATCGCGCCCTGCCCGAGGCAATCCTCGAGGCGGTAGCGACCCGCGAACAGGCTGTCCCCGGCGAGCGTGCCCGATTCCCGGAGTCGCTCGAGCGCGTCGCTGGTGCTTCGACCCACCACGTGGGGGATGCTATTCGATCGACGACCACATCAGTACCCCCCTCGATGTCCGCCAAATTTTGCCGCGGCGCGGGCGGATCCGGAGTAGATACCGCGTCGTCATGAGTGAAGCCGCGCGGTCCGACGTCGCGAGCTCCGCCGGAGGGTCCGAGACCTCCTCGAGCGGAACGTCCGACCACCCTCCAAGTACCGGTGGCCATGGCCACGGCTCGATGGCCGCGCTCGTGCTCGGCGCCATCGGCGTCGTCTACGGCGACATCGGCACGAGCCCGCTCTACACCCTGACCGAGTGCTTGCACGGGCCGCATGGCGTGGCGCCGACGCCCGCGAACGTCTTCGGGCTGATCTCGCTCATCATCTGGTCCATCACGATGGTCGTGACGGTGAAATACCTGTCCTTCCTGATGAAGGCGGACAACCAGGGCGAGGGCGGCATCATGGCGCTGCTCGCGCTCGTCCCGAGCGAGAAGAAGCCCAAATCGCCGGGTCAGATCGGCCTCATCGCGTTCCTCGTCATCGCAGGTGCGGCGCTGCTCTTCGGGGACGGCATCATCACCCCGGCGATCTCGGTGCTCAGCGCGGCCGAGGGCCTCAGCGTGGCGACCAGCAAGCTCGAGCCATACGTCGTCCCCTCGACGATCGTCATCCTCGCGGCGCTCTTTGCCATCCAGAGCAAGGGTACGGGCGGCATCGGCAAGGCCTTCGGGCCCATCATGGTGCTCTGGTTCACGGTGCTCGGACTCCTCGGAGTCTGGAACATCACGAAGGACCCGCGGATCCTCGGCGCGCTGTCGCCGCACCACGCGCTCGCGTTTTTTCAGCGCAACGGCTCGCACGGGTTCCGCGTCCTCGGCGGCGTCGTGCTTGCGGTGACGGGCGGCGAGGCGCTCTACGCCGACATGGGCCACTTCGGGCGCGCCCCGATTCGCAACGCGTGGCTGGGCCTCGTCTTTCCGGCGCTCGGCCTGTGTTACCTCGGCCAGGGCGCCTCCGCCCTGGTCGACCCGACGACCGTGCAGCGACCGTTCTACTCGATGATGCCGCAGGGCCCGTGGATCTACGGCGCCGTCGCGCTCGCGAGCGCCGCCACCGTGATCGCCTCGCAGGCGCTCATCTCGGGGGCTTTCTCGCTGACGCAGCAAGCGATCCGGCTCGGCTACTTCCCGCGCCTTCGCATCCTGCACACCAGCGTCGAGGCCGAAGGCCAGATCTTCGTGCCGATGCTGAACCGGGGCCTCGCGGTCTCGTGCATCGCGCTCGTCTTGATTTTTCGCAAGTCGAGTAATCTCGCTGCCGCCTACGGCCTGGCCGTCAGCGGGACGATGGCCATCACCTCGATCGTGTTCTACGTCGTCACCCGCGAGCACTGGGGCTGGTCGAAGCCCAAGGCTGCGGCGGTGCTCGTGCTGTTCCTCGCGTTCGACCTCCCGTTCCTCGTCGCGAACGCCCTCAAGTTTTTCGCGGGCGGCTATCTGCCTTTCCTCGTGGGTGTCGGGTTCGTCCTCGTCATGGTCAGCTGGCGCATCGGCCGCAGCTACCTCGCCGAGAAGATGAAGAACCTCTCGTCGCCGCTCGATGCGTTCATCGCCGAGATGCCATCGAAATTGATCGGGCGGGTCCCCGGCGTCGGCGTCGTCCTCGCCTCGCAGCAGGGAGGCGCGCCGCCGGTCTTGAACCTGCTCGTTCGCCGCTTCCAGGTTCTCCACGAGCACCTCGTCCTCGTCACGATCGTCACCGACCACGTGCCGGAGGTCGGGGATCGGCACCGTCACCACGTCGAGAAGATCACCGACGACATCTTCCGCGTGGTGCTTCACT
This sequence comes from Deltaproteobacteria bacterium, assembly GCA_016875405.1. Classification (GTDB taxonomy): domain Bacteria; phylum Myxococcota_A; class Polyangia; order Polyangiales; family Polyangiaceae; genus SYFR01. The sequence goes on from VGRJ01000064.1 coordinate 4,525, forward strand.
ACGGGTACATGCAGACGCCGAACGTGCCCGAGGCCTTGCTCCCGGCGCTGCACGATCTCGGGCTCGACGCGACGCCTGACCAGCTCACCTACTTCCTCGGCCGAGAGACGCTCCTCCACGGTCCCGAGGGCCACATGAGCGGCGTGCTCGAGGCAATGTTCCTCACCCTCTCGCGCAACGTCCGCAGCGCCACCGACTACTTCTCGCTGCCTCCGAACCAGGTCGTCGAGCTGGGCATCCAGCTCGACATCTGACCTAGCCGGGCGCGCCGTCCTGGTCGCGTCGACGGGCATCGAGCGGGAGGGTGAGCGTGAACGTCGTCCCATCGTCCGGGCGACTCTCGACGGTGACTCTCCCGCCGTGAGCCTCAGCGAGGAGCCGCACGACCGCGAGTCCCAAGCCCCATGAAGCCTCGCCCCTGCCGTCGTGGGCGCCGCGCTCGAAGGCGACGAACAAGCGCTCCCGGTCGCCGTCCGGGATGGGCTCGCCTGCGTTGTGCACGTGAACGCGGGCCGTCGCGTCGTCCGCCTCGACGGTGAGCCGGACCTTGCGTCCTGTCACGCAGTGCCGCGCCGCATTGACGCGCAGATTCCACAACGCGCGGCGCAGCTCCGGCGCGCTCGACACGCCGAGCACCTCGCCGCAAGACTCGATCGCGAAGCGGGCACCGGCCGAGACCGCTCGAGCAGCTGCGCCCCGAGCTTTGCGGTAGCGAGGGCACCCCCGAAGGTCGTGAACCAGCGACGCCACGAGGCGCACGCGCTGGTCCCGCTCGGCGCGGAGCCCCTCGACCTCACGGCGCAAGAGCCCGACACTCCAGGCCGTCGCCAGGGCGGCGAGGACGCGGTCCCCGAGCGCGCGCGCCCGCTCCGACTCGTGGTCGTGGGTCGGTACGCCCTCCGCAGGCTCGAGGACGAGCACCCCGCGCAGACGCCCCCGCAGACGAAGGGGGAGGGTCACGCGGCGCTCGGCGAGCGTGCCGTCGACCAGGACGAGTGGCCCGTCATGCCGCGGGCCGTCCTCCGCGCCAGAAGGCGCCACCCCACCCGCAGCTCGAGACCCGCCACGGCCCAAATCGAGCGTACCGGCGAGGGCTCGACCCCGGCGGCCAGCGCACGAGTCGACGAGCATGACCAAGGTCCCGACGTCCCGAATCCGCAGCACCGCACCCGCGGCCCCCGCGGCGACTCGAATGACTTCCGTCAATTCAAATAGTGCGATCGTCGACTCCGGGTCATCGACCGTCTCGCCGCGCTCGAGGGTCGACGCAACCTCGCGCTCGTAAGCCTCTCCTGCGGCGCGCATCGCCGCGTTGACGCGACGAGCGAAGTGCTCGAGCTCCGCGCGCGAAGGCCGCGAGCCAGGCTCGAGACCGAGGCAAGCCTCCTCGACGACGTGACGGATCGAGGACAGCTCGTCCATGACGACGGCGGGCTCCTCTCCGCGCGACATCACCGGCGTGATGCGGGTGCCGTTCGAACGCAGGCCTCGTCGCAAGCGCGCGCCACCGACGACGAGGTCGAGCTGCTCGCTCACGGCGATGGGCTGCAGCCTCGGCGAGCTGCCCGAGAGGAGGCCGCCTCGCCGCAGCCTCTCCTCGATGCCAGCGACGAGCTCGTCACGGCGTCGAGAGACCAGGTTCGGGAGCGTACGCACGACCGGAAGGTAGACCCCGTACCGAAGCCGCAACCCCAAGGCGTGGCGAAGCCGCGCGGGGCGGGAGCGTTACGCTTGCGAAACGTCAACCGCGCTTCGATTCGAGCTCTTCCCAGCGAGCGAGGAGCCGGACCACCTCGGCTCGCGCCGCCTCGAGGCCTGCGGTGAGGCGGGGAACGTCCGAGCCGCGCTCGGCGTAGAGTCGCGGACAGGCCAGCTCCGCCTCGAGCCTCACGACCTCCTGCTCGGCACCGTCGATGCGATCGAGGAGCCCCTCGAGCTCGCGCTTCTCGTTGAAGGTGAGCTTCGCCTTGGCGCGCGCCGGCTCAGCGGGCGAGGCGTTCTTCGGCGAGGCGGCCTCGCTCTGCGCGCGGTCGGACGAGGAGACCTCTCCCCGCACGGGCTCCGGCCGGAGCGCGCAGTAGATCTGGTAGTTGCCCTCGTAACGAACGACCCTGCCCTCCCCCTCGAAGGCGAGGATCGCCGTCGCGATCCGATCGAGAAACCACCGATCGTGGGTCACGACCACGGCCCCCGCGTTCGTCTCGACGAGGAGCTCCTCGAGGGCTCCGAGCATCGCGACGTCGAGGTCGTTCGTCGGTTCGTCGAGGATCACGAGGTTTCCGGGCCGTGACAGCATCTTCGCGAGCGCGACGCGCGCACGCTCCCCGCCCGAGAGGGAACCGACGGGCTGCCGTTGGTCCTCGGGACGAAACAGGAAGCGCTCGAGATAACTGCGCACCTCGAGGCTCTGCTCGCCGATCACGATGCGCGTCCGATCACCCGCGACGTTGTCGAAGATGGAGCGCACGTCGTCGAGCCCCGCGCGGTGCTGGTCGAGGTAGCTCGTGGTGATGTTCTGGCCGCGCACGATCGCCCCGTTCGCGACCGGGTGTTCGCCGAGCAGCGCCCGGAGGAGCGTCGTCTTCCCCGCGCCGTTGGGGCCGACGATCCCGACGCGCTCGCCGGGGCGGAGCAGGAGCTCCAGATCGCGCACGAGGACCGCCTCGCCCTGCATCAGGGTGATGCCACGCAGCTCGATCACGCTCTTGCCCGCGCGCGTGGTCTCGAGCTCGAGCATCGCCGTCTTCTCACCGCGGGGCCTGACGATGTCACGTGAGGCCTCGGCGCGACCGATCCGGGCCTTCTGCTTGCCGGTGCGGGCCTTCGGTTGACGGCGCAGCCACTCGAGTTCCTTGCGCAAGAAATTCTGGCGATTGGCCTCGGTCCGCTCGGAAAGCTCGGCCCGCTCGGCGCGCGCCTCGAGGTAGTCCTGATAACCGCCGTCGTACGCGTGAAGGTGGCCGCGCTCGAGCTCGAGGGTCCGCGTGACGACGCGGTCGAGCAGGTAGCGATCGTGCGTGACGAGCAAGAGCGCGCCCGGGTAGTCATCGACGAGGTAATCCTCGAGCCACGCGACGGTGTCCGCGTCGAGGTGGTTGCTCGGCTCGTCGAGGATCGCGAGCGTCGGACGGGACACGAGCAGCCGCGCGAGCGCGACGCGACGCCGGTCGCCCCCCGAGAGCTCGCGGATCGGGGCGTCGGGGCGACGGACCCCAAGGTGGGTGAGCATCGCGATCGCCTCGTGGTCGCGGTCCCACCCGCCGAGCCGCTCGACGTCGGCGAGGGCCGCGGCCTGCCTCGCGAGCAGCGCCTCCTCCGCGGCCGGATCTCCACGACCCAGGCCAGCGCTCGCTGCATCGTAACGAGCCCGCGCGTCGGCCCAGGCGCCGAGCCCCGCGAGCACCTCCTCGCGTGGGGTGCGGGCCGGATCGAGCACCGGCTCCTGCGCGAGGTAGCCGATGGTCGCCTCGCGCCGCAGCATCAGCGTCCCGCCGTCGAGCGGCTCGAACCCGGCGAGCATCTTCGCGAGGGTGCTCTTGCCCGAGCCGTTCGCACCGAGCAGACCGATGCGCTCACCCTCCTCGATCGAGAGCGTCACGGCGTTCGCGATCACCTTCGGACCGAAGGCCTTGGCGAGGCCCTGCGCAGACAGGATGGTCACGCGCGGGTGGTCGCACGCATGGGGACGGAAGTCGAGGGCGGTCACCCTCGACGCGTGCCGAAGCTCATCGCGCGCGGGCGTTCGAGGCGCACGCCGCCGCACGATTGGCTGGACGAATGAGGCCAGATCGCGTGAGTCCTTTAGGATGATTTCGCTGAATGACAACCTGCTCGCGTGCCCGTCCTGCCAGTGCCACCACCGGCGTGACGAGGCTGTATGCCCTCATTGCGGCGCCGCTAACCCGGGCGGGACCGGGCACGTCGAACGCACGCGGACGGCCGGGCTCTTGAAGCTCGCGGTCGCGCTCACGGGAGCGTCCGCGCTCGTCGGCTGCAACGATCCGGTCGCCGAGCCGAGCGCCACGGGCAGCACGGCAAGTGCGGGCGGCGACACCTCGACGATGTCAGGCAACTCGATGGACGTGGCGAACGCCGTCGCGACCTACGGCTACGCGATGAGCTCCGGCTGGAGCGTCGGGTCGGACGGAGTCGGCGGCACGATGGGCGGCCAGGGCGGAGCGCCGATGTCGGGCAGCGGCGGTGCGAACGGCGCGGGCGGCGGAGATGGCGCGGGCGGTGCCAACGGGACGGGCGGTGCGGGCGGTCAATGACGGTGACGTCGGGCGCGCTATTCCCCTGAGGGGGCGCGCTATTCCCCTGAGGGGGCGCGCTATTCCCCTGAGGGGGCGCGGCGCTCGAGGAGGCTCGACGCGCGCAGGCTAAGCGGGGTGACCCCGTCGCGGTGACAAGCGCTTCGCAGCGCTCAGGGCGACGCGTCCTTTGCGCAGCGAAACCCGAAGTGATGGAAGGTCTTCGCCTCGTTGGCGGGGAAGTGCCGACGACGGTGAAACCCGCTCGCGTGCTCGGCGGGCCAGTACCACGAGCCGCCGCGGACGCTGCGCCACGTCATCCCCTCGCACGAGCGCGCGCCGTCGCAGGGGCCCTTCGGGTTCTTGCCGGCGCACGCCGCGCCACACGCCGCATAGCTCGGCGTCCACCAGTCGGCGACCCACTCCTCGGCGTTGCCCGCGAGATCGAAGATCCCGTAGCGCCCTGGCGGTCGTGAACGCACCTCGAGCACCCGTCCGGTACCGGCTCGCTCGCTGCGATTGTCGACCCCGCAGCTGCGCCCCCGGTCGTCCATGATGACCGCATTCGCGCAGGTGAGCGGCGCATCACCGAACGGATTCGCCTCCCCGTCCGGACCGCGCGCGGCCTTCTCCCACTCGGCCTCGGTCGGCAGCCGCTTCCCCTTCCAGCGGCAGAAGGTGTCGGCGTCGAACCACGAGACCCCCACGATCGGCTGCGCCGGCCGGTCGAAGTCACGGTAGAGCGGTCCTGCTCGCTTGCACACCCGCGCCGCGACGCACCCCCCCCACTCGGACACTGTGACTTCTGTCAAGTCCATCAAGAACGCGTCGAGGTCGATCGTCATGCGCGGCGCGTTGACACCGCGGTAGGGGCGTCGCTGCCCGCCTTGCGGACAGTCGTGCCGATCGGCCTCCGCGCCGCGGACGAACGGCCCTGCCGGAACGCACGCCATCCCTTCAGGCACCGCGCCGCAGGGCTCGACGACCGGACTCGACGCCGGTGACGCCGCCAGCCCCGCGGCGACTTCGAGCGCCACGGGCGCGGCCTCGCCCTCGCGCGATGCGAACGACGGTCCTGCAGGGGCCGACGTATCCGCGCTCGCGGGGGCCACCCGAGGCATCCCCTTCACCGCGCTCGACGCGGAAGTTGAGACGCGGTCCGACAGCGCAGGGCGGCTCGGTGGCGTGGGCTCCGCGGATGGCGCGCGGCCCGGTGGCGCGCAGGCGACGAGCGCTGCGGTCACCAGGGCGACGGCGATGCGCCGGCTCATCGACCAACCCACCGGGCCTCAGGGCCCCGGACTCCCGACGAGCCAGATCGGCCCCGGCTCGACGATCTCGGCGCGCGCCACCATGTCACGAAGCCGCCGCGCTCGTCCGGACGCGAGCCACGCTCGGAGGTCGGCCCCCGACTGGACCACGTAGCGATAGCCGTCGTCGCCCGCCCGCGCCGTGCGCGTCCACGTGAAGGTCCGCAGCACCGCGCTCGAAGCCGACATCGGCAGCGCCGCGAGGTTTTCGCCGAGCCCGCCCGTGTACGGGAAGTACTCCTCGACGTTCGAGAGATAGAGCGTGGTCACGTCGAGCCCGACGTCATCGAGGATCCGCGCGACCTCGCGAATGGTCTGCTTGCCGGTCCAGTCGCCACGCACGGCGAGGAAGCGGCCCGAGGCGACGAGGTCCGCGACGAAGCGGTATTGCTCGGGATCGTCCAGGATCGTGCGGGTGCCGGCCGCGGCGAAGCGCTGCATCGACATCCAGAGATGCGTGTGAACCCGGTCTTGCACTTGCTCGAAGAGGTAACGCCGGCGGGACGTCTCCTTCTTCGTGCCCCCCGCCTCGCGCAGCGCCGCATCACCGAGCGACCGCACGTACCAGAGCCGCATGAACGCCTCCGGGGTCGCCGCGGTCTTGAAGAAGATGCGGTAAATCGCGTGAAGATCGACCACGACTTGATCGAAATCACTCACCACGACGAGACCCGGCCGCGCCCATCCCGCGAGGATGTAGTTCTGGTCCGAGCCGACCCCGAGCATCACGCCACCCTTTCCCTCCACCCGTGGCCGGAACCGCTCGAGAAACTGCTCGTTCGAGGTCAGGTAGTGCCGCGACAAGATGAGCTGCCGCGGTGCGGGGTCGACCGGGAGCCCGGCGAGCCTCTCACGCGCCGCGTCGAACGCCGCCGGCCGCGCGCTTGGGCGCGCCGACGGTCGCGCAGCCACCTCATTCAACGCTGGCGCCTCGCGCCCGGTCGCCTCCCGGCGGCGGGCGATCACGCTCCCGACCTGGTGAGGCTGCCGCTCGCAGGTGGTCTCCGCCGCGCGCACCTCGAGGTGTTGGGAGCAACCGAACGAGAGCGACGCGACGACCGCGAACCGAGCCAACCGACCCATGAAGGACCTCGAGGGGCGCGGAGCCTACACCGAGAGTCGCCGCCGAGGTTCGCGGATTTCGAGCCCCGGTCCGCGTTCTCGGCGTACGCTCGCGCCGCAGAGGAGCCGCCCGTGAATTCGCGCATGAAGGCACCGCGCTCGCTCTTCCGCCCCGACCCGGGCGACGCTCCCGATCGGGCCGTGACGCGTGCGCTCGCGACCCTCAGCTTGCTCCTCGCCCTCCCCTACGCGACCCCTCGCTGCGCGCGACTTCGCGTCCTCGAGCCGCTCGAGCCAGGCGCCGGTCTCTCGTTCGCGCCTGCGCCGCGGAGCGATGCAGAGGCCATCGGGGTGGTGCCGATCCCGGCCTCGCCCCCGGAAGGCGAGCGCCCGCCCGGCGTCGCGCGCTCGGACAGCGAACCGCGAGAGACGACCCCGGACGGGATCGCGACGGCGGCGCGCGCGGCCCAGCCCGAGGAGGAGCCCTCACCCACGCCGATCGAAGATCCGACCCATCGCGCGCTCGATCCCTACTTCGAGGAGCTGCGGCGACTCGAGCGAGGCGAGCCGGGCGTTCGGGTGCGCATCGCCGTCTGGGGCGACTCCACCGTCGAGACCGACCTCGTCACGGCGGGGCTCCGTCGCAGCCTCCAGCGTCGCTTCGGCGATGGCGGCCACGGCTTCGTCATGCCGATCGCGCCGACCTGGCGCTACCTCCACGAAGGCGTCCGGCTCGGCACCGGTGCCGGCTGGGCGATGAGCCGCATCAACGGTCCGCTCGCCTCCGATGGCCTCTACGGACTCGGAGCCACGACGCTGCACGCGCTGGGGCCGCTCGCGCACGCGACCGTCGGGACCGCGACCACCGGCGACTTCGGCCGGCGCGTGTCCCGCTTCGAGGTTGACTACCTCGAGCATCCCGGTGGCGAACCCTTCGAGCTCCTCGTCGACGGAACCCCGGCGCGGCTCGTCGAGACCCGCGGCGAACGCGCGCGCTCCGCGGCGGTCACACTCGAGGTCGAGGACGGACCTCATGAACTCCGGCTCGCCCCGCGAGGCAGCGGCGTGCGGCTCTTTGGCGTGGTGCTCGAGCGTGAGCGCGGGATCGTCGTCGATGCGCTGGGCGTCACGAATTCGTGGATGGGTCAGCTCGCGCGGATCGCCCCCGACCACCTCGCCGAGCAGCTCGCCTGGCGTGCGCCGGCGTTGCTCGTCTTCAACTTCGGGATCAACGAGGCCCGCGCGGTCAGCCAAGAATTTCCGGGGTTCGACGCGTACGAGCGCCAGCTGCGGGAGGTCCTCGGCTCGTTCCGGCAGCGCGCGCCGCGAGCAGGCTGCCTCGTGCACGGGCCGCTCGACGCAGGCTTTCGAGATGGCACCGCGATCCGCGGGTTCCCGCGCATGACGCCCGTGATCGAGGCCCAGCGTCGCGGCGCCGCGGAGGTAGGCTGCGCCTTCTGGGATGGTCGCGCTGCGATGGGTGGCGAGGGCGCGATGGCCCGCTGGCGCGCTCAGGGCCTCGCCGATCACGAGCTGCTTCACCCGACGCGGGAAGGCGCGACGAAGCTCGGCGCGTGGCTCCACTCCGCGCTGCTCGAAGAATACCGCGCGTTCCTCGCTAGAACTGGAAGTAGATGAACGGCACGCGCTCGGCGCTCGACACCTCGTGAAGGAGGACCGCGACGAGGAACAGCACACCGCCTTGCAGCCAGGCGGGCAGCCCGATGAAGCGCTCGCGCAGCGATCCCACGACACGGCGCGGCACGGACAGCGCCGCGAGGCTCATCGCCAACCACCCGGTCATCAGCGGCGAGAGGAGCCCCGCACCACCACCCCTCGCGCCGAGCTGCCGGAAGACCGCCGCCGCATTGTGGAACGAGGACGCCCGGAAGAAGACCCAAGCAAAACACACGAAATGGAAGGTCACGAACCACGCGGCGAGTCGCTCGGCGACCGACCGCTGGGGTGCTCCGGAGCCGGTCTCGCCGCCGAGCACCCGCACGACGACCAGGCCGAGCCCATGGAGGGCTCCCCACGACACGAAGGTCCACGACGCGCCGTGCCAGAGCCCACCGAGGACCATCGTGACCATCAGGTTCCGGTAGGTGAGGAGCCGCCCACCCTGGTTTCCTCCGAGCGGGACGTACAGGTAATTGCGCAGCCACGAGGACAGCGAGATGTGCCAGCGACGCCAGAACGCGACGAGGTCCGTCGCCTGGTAGGGAGCGTCGAAGTTCGCGGGGAACCGCACCCCGAGCAGCAACGCCAACCCGATGGCGATGTCCGAATAGCCAGAGAAATCGCAGTAAATCTGCACTGCGTAGCCGTAGACGGCCGCGAGGGTCTCGACCGCCGAGTGGTGAAGCGGATCGGCGAAGACGCGGTCGACGAGGTTCGTCGAGAGCACGTCGGAGATGACGACTTTCTTGACGAGGCCGAGCGCGACCAGAAAGAACCCTTCGCCACTCTCACGTCGTGACAGGCGCGCCGGACGCTCGAGCTGGGGCAGCAGATCCTGCGCGCGAACGATCGGCCCGGCGACGAGGTGCGGAAAGAACGCGACGAAGACGAGGTAGCGCAGGTAGCTCTGGTGCGGCGCGAGCCGGCCTCGATAGACATCGATCACGTAGGCCATCGAGACGAAGGTGAAGAAAGAGATCCCCACCGGCGGCAGCGTCGCGATCACCGCGTCTGCGGTCGGCGCGGTCGTGGCGCCGACGATGGGCCGAAGCGCTCGCAGACTCTCCGTCACGAACGCCCCGTACTTGAACACAGCGAGGAGCCCGAGGTTCGAGACGACGGTGACGACGAGCAGCAGGCGGCGGGTCGAGTGCCGTCGGGACCGCGCGATCCGCTGCGCGAGGACGTAGTCGACGGTCGACGAGCCGAACAGGAGCGGGCCGTAGCGCCAGCTCCAGAACGAGTAAAACGAGTAGCTCGCGACGAGGAGAAAGCCGAGCCTCGGCCACACGGCCCGAAGCCGCGCGAGCTCCCAGGCGACGACGAAGGTGACGCCGAAGAACGCAGCGAACTCCAGCGTGTTGAAGAGCATCGCGAGGGATCCGGTGGGGCCTCGCGCACCGAGGCCGACGGCGTCGGTTATCGCACGGGCGCCCGTCGCGGTTCAAAACGGCGGCCCTTTCTCGTTCCTTCCATCCGTTCTCGGGCAGTGCGACCTCGTGACACAGGCGCACCGCGTCGGCGTGTGCGAGACTGGGGCCATGAACGGTAAGGTCTTGGCCCCACTCCTCTCCGCGCTCGTTCTCGTCGCCTGCGGTGGTGAGGACGGAACCGATACGACGGCCTCGTCCTCCTCGACCGGCGCCGCTGGCGGGACCACTGCCGGCACGGGAGGCGCGGGCGGGTCCGGGCCCGCGGCGTCGACCTCGACGGGAGGCGGTGGCAGCGAGGCCATCACCCTCACCTTCGCTGCCGAGGTCGGCGGGCAACCCTTCGCTTGCGGGACGTCGTTCGACGGCCTCGGGGCGTCGAAGTCGAAGGCCGAGCTGCTCGACTTCCGGCTGTACGTGCACGACGTTCGGCTCCTCGATGGAAAGGACGAGGTCCCCGTCACGCTCGAGCAGGACGGCGTGTGGCAGCTCGAAAAGCTGGCGCTGCTCGACTTCGAGGACAAGAAGGGCAAGTGCGCGAACGGCACCACCGAGAAGAACCTGACCGTGCGCGGCACCATCCCCGCCGGGGTGAAATACGATGGCGTACGCTTCAAGCTCGGCGTCCCCTTCGAGCTGAACCACAGCGACGCCTCGACGGCGCCGTCGCCGCTCAACCTGTCGGGCCTCTTCTGGAACTGGCAGGGTGGCCGCAAGTTCCTGCGCATCGACGCGATGGCCGAGGGCGCGATGAAGGCGTTCAACCTGCACGTCGGCAGCACGGGCTGCGACGGCGATCCCGCGAGCGGCGGCGTGACGGCGTGCACGAGCCCGAACGTCGCGACCATCGAGCTTGCTGGCTTCGACGCGGCGAAGAACACCATCGTCGTCGACTACGCGGCCATGGTCGCCGCCGTCGACTTCGCGAAGCCGGACGGTGGCGGAGCCTCGGGCTGCATGGGCGGAAAGACCGATCCCGAATGCGCCCAGATCTTCGACAAGCTCGGCATCGACATCGCGACGGGCTCGCCGAAGGTCGGCGCGCAGACGGCGTTCAAGGTCAAGTGAAGGCGAAGCCATGCGCGACCTCCATCGCGACGTGAACGGCCGCCGTGCGCTCACGGTGGCACTCGCCATCGGCGCGCTCGCGGCCTGCGGCGGAGACTCGACCGAGCCGCCACCGACGACCACGACGAGCGGCGGCGGCACGACCTTCGACTTCGGACTGCCACCCGGCGTCCCGAAGCCGCGCGTGCCCGCGGACAATCCGATGACGCCGGAGAAGGTCGAGCTCGGTCGCCACCTCTTCCACGACACGCGGCTCTCGCTGAACGAGACGCAGTCGTGCGCGAGCTGTCACCTCCAAGGCAAGGCGTTCACCGACGGGCGCGCGACCTCGGTGGGCTCGACCGGCGACGCCACCCCCCGTGGCTCGATGAGCCTCGCGAACGTCGGCTACCTGACGACGTTGACCTGGGCGAACCCGGTCCTCGTCGCCCTCGAGGATCAGGCCCTCGTGCCGATGTTCGGCGAGGATCCCGTGGAGCTCGGCCTCAGCGGAAACGAGCAGACCCTGCTCGACCGCCTCGCCGCGGATCCGCGCTACGCGACGCTCTTCGCGGCCGCCTATCCTGACGAGGCGGAGCCGTTCAGCCTCGCGTCCGTCGTGCGCGCCATCGCCTCGTTCGAGCGAACAATCCTGTCCTTCTCCTCACCCTACGACCGGTACGCCTACGGGGGCGATCCCGATGCCCTCGACGCCAGCGCCAAGCGCGGTCGCGATCTGTTCTTCTCCGAGGAGCTCGAGTGCTTCCACTGCCACGGAGGCTTCAACTTCTCGGACTCGACCGCCCACGATGGCACCGCGATCATCGAGACGATGTTCCACAACACCGGGCTTTACAACGTCGGTGGGACCGGCGCGTACCCCGAGCCGAACACCGGAGTCTTCGCCATCACCGGGCTGGCGAGCGACATGGGCCGTTTCCGCGCGCCCACCCTGCGCAACGTCGCGCTCACGGCCCCCTACATGCACGACGGCTCGATGGCGACGCTCGACGAGGTGCTCGATCACTACGCCGCGGGCGGCCGCAACGTCGCGTCGGGGCCCAATGCGGGCGACGGGCGACTGAACCCGAACAAGAGCGAGTTCCTCCACGGCTTCGCGCTCACCCAGACGCAGCGCGCCGACGTGATCGCGTTCCTCGAGAGCCTGACCGACACGGACTTGACCGAACGCAAGCGGCTCTCCGACCCCTGGACGACGCCATGATCGATCACCTGACGCCCCCCACGCGGCTCGTCCGCCGCCTCGTCGCACCTGCGCTCGCGAGCGTGCTCGGGTTCGCTGCCGTGCACCTCGTGGCCGCATGCGTCGACCACGAGTCGACGAGCCCGGAATTTCCTGGCGTGATCTTCGGCGCCCAGACCAACGACGACGCCCTCCGCACCCTGCTCGAGACGCTCCCGGTCGAGGACCCGACGCAGGCCGCCTACCTCACCTCCCCGATGACTGGCATCGCCCAGCCGACGACCCTCCCGCTCACATTCAAGTGGCGGGTCGGTCCGTCGTCGTCGTGGAACGGGCGCGAGCGCCGCGAGGGTCGCTTCACCGCGCGCGACTCGCTCGCCGGACGTGCCCCGCTCGTGGCTCCGGCAGGCCCCACGCTCCTGCCCCACGCCGCCCCGCACGCGCGTCGCGCCTCGACCGCAGACTCGCGCTTCCCGGCGTGGCTTCACGACCTCGCCCCGGTCAGTGTCGCGCATGCGCACGGCTCGCCCATCAACGGGCGGGCCTATTTCCTCGTCGTCACCGACGCGAACGGCGAGCCCGTTTACCAGGTGTTCACCCTCGGCTTCGAGAACGTCCTCGGCGAGTCGACCCGCGAGGAGCTGGCGCTCGTCCCGCAGCCGCTCCGAGCGAGCGTGTTGAACGCCGTCTTCGACAACGACGCGATCATCCCGGGAGGCGGCCCGTGGCGCGGCCCGGCGATCGACGTGACGCTCACGATCGCCCCCTGACCTCGACCCCCGACGGCACCCCGTTCACCGAGCGGACCTCCTCGATTGCGCTGGCTCTCGGCGGACACCGGGTCTCCGCAGCCACTACGGGAGGAGCGCTCCGTCAGGGTCATGGTTGCCCACGACGCAGTGGCGCTGGGCGAACATGGCACGACACGATGGGCTGAACAGGCGGGTCCTCGGACTCCTCGTTGCTGCAACACTCGGTGCGTGGGGCGCGGCATGCGGCTCCGAGAGCCCGATGACGGACACCCCGACGACGAGCGATCAGGGCGGAAACTCGACCCCCTCGACGACCGGAGGAAGCCCGACGACCTCGAGCGGTGCAGGCGGAACGGCCGACGTCTGTCCCGGCTCGACGCTCTGCGGCGAGGCCTGCACCAACACGAACCTCGACCCGCTGAACTGCGGGGCGTGCGGAAAGGCTTGCGCCAAGGGCGAGGTCTGCTCGATGGGAGGCTGCGGGCTGACCTGCCTCGGCGGGACGACGAAATGCGGCGATGCCTGCATCGAGACGAAGAACGACCCGAAAAACTGCGGCGAGTGTGGCAAGGCCTGCGCCGACGGGCTGCTCTGCGCGGCCGGGACCTGCGTGCTGTCGTGCGCCGATGGCGGTGGCAAGGAGTGCAACGGCCTCTGCGCCGACGTGCAGAACGATGAGGCGAACTGCGGCGACTGCGGCAAGGCCTGTGGCCCCACCGAGGTGTGCAGCAAGGGCCAGTGCGTTCTCGAGTGCCAGGACGGCCTCGCGAAGTGCTCCTCCGGCTGCGTGAACCTCACGAACGACCCCGCCGCGTGCGGAAGCTGCAACAAGTCCTGCGACGTCGCAGCGGGTCAGGTCTGCTCCCAGGGCCTCTGCACGTTCGGCTGCCTCGGGGGCACGAAGTTCTGCAGCGGCCTCTGCGTCGACACGATGACTGACCCGCTCAACTGCGGGGGCTGCGACACCGTGAAGACCCCGAAGGCTTGCAAGGCGGGCGAGGTCTGCACGTCCGGGATGTGCCAGGCGGCATGCAGCGGGAACCTGCAGAAGTGCGGGGCCTCGTGCTTCGACTTCATGACGGACAAGAACCACTGCGGCAACTGCAACACGATCTGCAAGAGCGACGAGAGCTGCACGATGGGCAAGTGCGCCGCGTGCGACTCGTCAAAGGTCGACTGCGACGGCGATGGCTGGCTCGCCTCGGAGGGTGACTGCTGCGACAAGGCTGGAGCCTGCGGCGCCACCCCGAGCCTCGTGAACCCCGGCGCGGTCGAGGTGGTCGGTAACGGCATCGACGACAACTGCAACGGCAAGCAGGACATTTTCGACACGCTCGACACGACCGCGTGCGACGCCCTCCTCGGCTCCAACTCGAGCGCCGCGACCGACTACGCCAAGGCGATGGGCCTCTGCCGAACGACGACCCTGAGTCCGGCACTCAAGAAGGACCGGACCTGGGGCCTCATCAGCGCGAAGCTCCTGCGCGCCGACGGCACGACGCTCCCCACGACGAGCACGCAGCGCTCGATCCGCAGCGCGCTCGGCAGCGTGTCCCCCCCGACCCTCGAGGGCCAGAAGGCCGCGGTGCTCTCGACCGGCATCGCCTCGGACCTGATCCAGCCGAGCCCGGGGCCGGCCAGTTCTAACGCTTTTGGCACCGACCTCTCGAGCACCGTCAACATCTCGACCTGCGCGAGCGCGTCGTGCATCAAGGACTGGTTCACCACCGCGAACCCGCCGCTGAAAAACGCGAATGAGCTCCCCGTCGCGCCGAACTGCGGCAGCGGCGACGCGGGCAGCCCAGCGACCGCGCACGACTCGGTGATGCTCGAGCTCGTGGTGCGCGGACCGACGAACGCCCGCGCGTTCTCGCTGAACACCTACTTCATGTCGCAGGAGTTCCCGGGCTTCGTTTGCTCGACCTTCAACGATCAGGTCGCAGTGCTGATCGACACGCCCAAGCCGACGAGCCCGGTCCCGAATCCGAAGGACAAGAACCTCCTCGTGTACGACGACGGCAAGGGCCTCTGGCCGATCGGCATCAACATCGCCGCGGGCACCGGACTCTTCAACGTCTGCGATCTCACGGCTGCCAAGGCAGCGAACCCCGACGTGAGCAACGCCTCGTGCGCACTCGGCAAGGCCCAGCTCGCCGGGACGAACTGCGCGGCCAACGGCGGAACCTTCTGGCTGACGACGAAGGGCAACATCATCCCCGGCGACCTCGTCACGCTGCGCATCGTGATCTGGGACGTCGGCGACAACGACTACGACTCGCTCGCGCTCGTCGACGCCTTCAAGTGGCTGCTCAACTCGACGGTGCCCGGCACCTCGAACGCCACGAACAACTGAGCGAACGCACCGTCGAGGCGACGTGCCCCACGCGTCGCCTCACCTCGCGGGGCGCGTGCGGGACGCGAACCACACGCGGTTTTTCTCCAGCTGCGAACGCTGATGGGCCGGCGCTCGACGCTTGCAGGTCGAGCGCTCCTCGGAGCCTTCGGGAGCGCCCCAGCGCACCTCCGCGCAGTCATTCGGGTTGTAGGCGACCTCGAGGTCCTTCGCGCGCTTGACGACCTCGGCGACCGTCAGGCGAAACGAGGAGCCGTCGGAGCGCGGATACTCGAACGCGAGCTCACCCAGGCGCTTCGCGATGCGCGCCTCGAGCTCGGCGACCGCCTGCTCGAGCGTGGGCCCTGCCTCGGTCAAGCCGAAGCGGGCGGGCTGGCGCCGCACCGTGGCAGGGAACCCCGCGATCGTGTCGATCGCGATCAAGAGCCGCATGTCGCGCGACGGCGTCGAGAAATCCTCCCAGTCACCGCTCGTCTCGAAGACCGAGTGGCCCTTCGGCATGTCGATGACCTTGCGGCTCGTCCCCATGTGGGCTTCGCCGTTCTGGACGCTCGTCACGCGGGCCTTCACCTGCTCGAAGAGCGCCGTGAGCAAGACCTCGAGCGCGTCGGTGACGGCGAGCGGACGCGGGTTCACGAGCGCCTCGACCCGGTCGTAAAAGCCATCCTTTCCGTGCTCGTATTGTTCGAGGCTGAAGGGCGCAAACTCCGGAAATTCGCTCACGATCCGGTCGTTCGGGATCGAGACGACCTTGCCGCCGCGCATGACGAGCGGCCGGAAACGCTTGAAGCCTGCGCCGGCCTCGGTCGTCTCCGACGAAAAGAGAAACGTGCCGCGCCAGAAGCGCCGACGACCGATCGTCTTGTCGGGCTGCGCGTCCGCTCCGATGAGCATCCCGTGACCATCGAGGCCCTGAGGCACCCAGCCGACGACCACGTAGCCGTGCCCGTACGGGTCGGCGAACACCGCGCCCGGAGCGAGGGCCTCGCGGGTGAGGGGCACCGGGTAGTAGTCGGTCTTCGAGTCGGTCGGAGCGGTCCGGCCAGTCCCCGAATGGACGCCGTTCGCGACGTTGGCGCGGGCGAAGGTCGCGAACTTCTCGACGGCATCCCGGCCCTCGGGTGAGGTGCTGAGGTTCGTGTGCAGCTCGCCGTCGCAGTACGGGGCCTGCCCCTTCCGGCCGCGGCTGCAGTGGCGGTACGCGAACGGCAGACCGAGCTTCCAGGCGAAGTAAGCCCGCAGGAAATACGGGAGGTCGGCACAGTCGGGCTCGAGTGCGATGCGTCGTTCCTCATCGGCGCCGTGGTGCCCGTGCAGGATGTTGCGCGCCGGATCGGCCAGGATCGTCTCGAGGTTCGTCCACGTGCGATCGTCGAACGGGTACGCGAACAGCGACTCGACGAACATGCTGTAGAGCCGCTCGTGACTCGCCGACCAGCGCTCGCCCGAGAGCCACGCCATCCCCCCGCCAGCCTGCCGGAGAGGAGGCCGGGCATGCACGGTGGCCTCGCCGCACGCGTACGTCACCGGGCCGTCCGCGAGCCGCGCGAGCCAGGTTCCCTCCGCAGGCGCCGGCACCTCGGCCAGGAAGCCATAGGGCGGACCGCCGGTCTTCCGCAGCTCGGGGACGACGCGACGACCATCGGGGTCATCGAGGACGAGCGCAGGCGAGCCGAGCTCCCTCGCGCTGGTGACGAGCACGCGGAGGGGCTGTCCGGGGTGAGGGTGGCGCGGCGAGAACCTGAGCGCGACGTCGGTCATCGCTTCGCCTTCGCGGCAAGCCCCGCGCGCTTCGGGGGGCGCCGCCGGTCGCCGCTCGACGACGGCCTCGAGGGCGGGCCCGGCGCTCGAACCGAGGATCGTGATCCGCGTGAGGCGCTCGAGGAACGAGCCGCGGGTCGTCCCCTTCCCCAGCGCGAGGTCGCTCACCTGGACGCGATCGACCTGGACGAGGCGCTCGCCCGGGCCTTCCCTCCCGCAAGCCTCGAGGTACTCGGCGAAGGCGTGCATCACCATCGGGGTCCCCTCGGTGCTGCGACCCAGGTACAGCATGATGTGCCCCGGAAAGCTGAGGAGCACGATGCCCTGCTCGAAGGCCGCATCGACCAGGGCCAGCCGCACGGTCGGATCGGCGTGGCGTGCGAGGTCGATCGACATGCTGCCCGCCTGAGCTTGATGGCCGCTGTTCCGCGGGAGCTCGAGGCCGAACGCGCCGAACACACTCCCGAGAAACTCCGAGCAGTCTCGACCGCCATCGCGACCACCCCAACCGTAAGGCGAGTCGAGGTGACGGAAGGCTTCCTCGAGGAGGGCGCGCCGCGTCAGCGGGCGTTCGGTGTCGGCATCGGCCACTGGTTGACTGATGTCAAATCCGGCGCTCGTCGCAAAATGTCCCCGATTTCCCTCTGATTTGGCGAGGAAGGTGAGCGCAGGGAGGGCGACGGAGGTGCTCGCACCGGTGAGCTTCGTCGGCGCGGGCAGCCTGAGCCTCGGACCTCGCGCGAGGGCGTCGGCGACGGCGTCCGTCGCAACCGGCGAGAGCTTCGCGTCCGGATCGAGAAAGCCGAGCGCTCCGCGTGAGCGGACGAGCTTCATCCCGTTGGGCCAGCTCCCGAGCACGGCGACGGGCTCTTGCGCCCGCAGCGTGCTGCAGAGGTTGCGGTCGAACGCCTCCTGCACGTCGCCCGCCTTGTAGAGGCCATGCTTGGTCGGGCCGCACCGCAACGGCGTGAGCTCGAGCGCGACTCGCAGCTCCCCGCCTCGCTCGGGCGAGAGGAACTCGGGCAACCGAGCCAGCTTCGCGAACGGTGCGGCGTCCGGGCGCGTGCCGTCGAGCGCGACGTAGTCTCCCTTCTCGACGCGCGTCCTCAAGAACCCGAGGCGAGCCTCGAGCTCCTGCTCGAGCCGCGCGCGATCGACCGGCGTGCGCAGATCGAACAACGCGAGCGCGTCCGCATCCGGTTTGGCTCGATCGCGTGCGACGAAGGCCTGGTTGTGCGCGCGGATCGCGGCCGGTGCGAGGACCACGCCGTCGACGTCGGGCTGCCGATCCACCCAGTAGGCGAGCGTGCGCTGCTCGGGCTTCACCCCTGGGAGCGGGTTCGGCGCCGACACGCGCGCCCCGCACCCCGGAGCCCCTGTGGCCGACGGCGCAGTCCCACTCCCCGTGGGCGCGGACGGACGCGCGCACCCGAGCGATGGCCACGCGAGCGACACCGCGGCCACGAGGACGATCCCCGACTCGCGCCCCGCTCGCATCCTGATGGAAGCCGCTCGCACCTCGCCTGCCTCGACGGACCACGGCATAGCGTCACCGACCGAACGCGGGCCAGTTTCACGCAGGAGCGAGCGCGCTGCGTCCCCCGCCGACTCACGCGCGGACGGAGACCGCGGCCCCCAACGCTGCGCAGAACCGCTCCGCTGTACCGCTCAGCGCAAAGCCGCGAGACGCGCGCGAGCCGTGGTGAGTCCGGCCACGTTCGAGGGGTTCTTCCGCAAGCCGGGAGGCAGGGACTCGTACGCACGCACGAGCTCGCCGAGCACCCGACGCTCCTCGTCGGTCCGTCCGAGCTCGCCGAGGACATCGGCCAGCATCGTGAGGTAGCGCGTGCGCCGCGGGCCCTTCACGCGCGCGAGCGCCGACTCCACCGCGGTGAGCGCCTCCTCGTGTCGACCGAGGACCGACAACGCCTGGGCGAGTCGAGCCCGGGGCTCGTACGCGTCGGGCAGCTCGGCCGCCCGCCGCTCGAGCATCGTGACGGCGTCGGCCTGCCGCCCCAGCACCAGATATGCATTCATCCGCGCGTAGTCGAAGGTTGCGGCGGCCTCTGGGGTCACGGCCGAGGCGGCGGCGTTCTCGAGCATCGCGAGCTGCCGCTCCACGAGCCGCGTCGCCTCGTCACGGCGCCCCCGCGCTCGCAGCGCGCCCGCGAGCAACCCAAGGGCATCCGAGCGATCGTCGGTCGACGCCCCGACCGGTGGATCCGCGACGAGCCGCTCGAGTCGCGCAAGGGCCACGTCGGTCGCTTCTCGGCGCAGCCGCGCGTCGTCGACCGCATCGGCGCAATCGAGCAGCGTGCCCGCGACGTCCGCAGGCGTCGACGCCCCGACGAGGCCGGGGACCTCGGCGATGCCGGTGGCGATGCAGTCCTTCCACTTTCGCAGACGGCGCTGGCAGTAGATGAGCCCCTTCACCGCCTCACCGCGGCGCGACCAGTCCTTGCCACCGCTCGACAGCGCCTTGCGATGGTACCGAAGTGCGTCGGTGCAATTGCCCGCCGCCTGGGCGCGGCTCCCCTGCAAGAGCGCCGCGAGCGCCGGCTCCGAAGAAGCGCGGGTCACATCGAGGGTCCCGCGCAGAAAGGTGCGCAATTCCTCGACCGACGCGGAGCCCTCCCACAGCCCAAGGACCTCCCCGTCACGCGGCGCGAGCACGAAGAAAGTCGGCCAGACACCGACCCGGTAGCGCTCGAGAACCTCGACGTTGCGCTCGTTCTCGCTGTCGAGCGTCGCGAAGACGACCTCGGTCGCGAAGCCTGCGATCGCCGGGTCCGGCAGCACGTACGAGCGCATGCTCAGGCACGTGTGACACCACGCCGCCCACACATCGACGAACACCGGGACATTGCGGGCTCGCCCCTCCGCGAGCGCACGCGGCAGATCGTCATCGATGGTGGGAACCTGAACGTGCGCCGGCCGCGCTGGAGGCGTCGAGGTCGCATCGGCGGCCACGGCGGTCGGAGTCGTCGCCGACGGGCTCACGGATTGCGCCGACGCCGTCCCAAGCGGCATCGGCGCAGCAGCCGACCGCGCGGTCCCAGGCGCGGCAGGAACCCACGAGCCCTTGGCGTTGCCCGGCGATGACGGGGTGGACGTCACGGCGTGACCGCCATCGGCGCCGCATGCCGCAAGGCTCATCCAGCTCGCCACCGTGAGCGCAAGGACACCCACGTGACGGGCCATCTCGAGCATGCGCAAGACGACGCGTTGCCAAGCCAAGGCGGCGCGCTCCGACCCGAACGAGGCGAGCTCGATCGAACCGTGGTCGCTCACACAGACGAGCCGGTGAGCCCCATCCTCCGCGACGTGCGCGATCCGGTCGATCCCCCCGATCGGGAGGCCGGCTCCGTAACGCCCTTCGGGCAGGAGCATCACCGCACCATCGCGCGCGACCCAAGGCGCCGCGACGAAGCGATCACGGCAAGCGAACAACACCGGCGCCCCTTCGGCGCGGTAGCGAGCGGAATGAAGCGCGATCTGCGACACGGCGAAGGCCGCGATCGCCCCGACGACCCCGCAGATGCCGAAGATCGCCGCGCGCTCACGGTCGCCCGCGTGCCATGCGACGGACGCGCCGATGCCCGCGCCGAGTGTTGCCGCAACGACGACCCCGAAGAGCAAGAGTTCGCGGCCGAGCGACGCGCGGGGGCCCAGCGTCACGCGATCCCGCAGCACCCAGCGACCCGCCTCGCACCGCAGTGAAAGTTGACTTAGATCAACCGCAGGGAGCGCGGGCTCGTCCTCGTCTCTCGTGGGGGGGCTTGCCGGAACCTCGTCGGCTGCGGCCTCCGGACCGAGCCGCCCGAGGTCGATCCCGAGCCGTCGCTGCAACGCCGCTGCGAGCCGCTCCGCGTCGGTGCGGGACGTGCCCTCGAGGAGCGTGAGCCGAGCCTCCTCGGGGGAGCTCCCGGCGAGCAGGCGAACCTCGAAGCGCTTGCGGGTACGCTCGCATTTCGGGGCGTCGCAGCACCACTCGTCGATCGCCTCGACCTCGACGCGCGTCGCCACGAGGGAGCGAACGTCATGACCGAGCAGGGCTGCCGCGCGCACCTCGCTGCCCTCGGGTTCGACTCGCAGCCAGATCGGATCGCGTGGGACCGGGCCGAGGTCGGTCGATGCCGGCGCGAGGGCGACGCCCGCTCGGACGAGCACGGGCGAATCCCCCTCGAGCGCGTGAGCCAAGGCTTTGGGGAAGAGCGAACCGTCATGCGCGACCGCATCGGCCGGGAAGCCCAGGGCATTCAGCGCCCGCAAGATCCCAGGGCGCAACCTGTCGGTCGACGAACGCATCCGGACGCTCAATGCAGTCGGCGACGGGACCTGTGCGAGCGGCGGCGATGGCCGAGGAGCCCGAGCGCGCAGAGCGCCGTCCACGAGAGCCCGCGCGAACCCGACGGCCCTTCACTCGACACCGCGCACGAGGTCGTGACGACGGTGCCGGTGTGCTCGGTCTTTCCCACCTCGCCCGCGGTCCACAGATCGTTCGCGCCCGCGCCGGTGGTTCCGGCGCTCGCGCCGCCAGCGCCGGCCGTGGTGGCCGTCGTCGACACCCCGACGCTCGTGGGCTCGGAGCCGCCCGCACCGCTCGTTGCAGCGCTCGACGAGGTCGCGACGCTCGACGATGAGCTCGAGATCGAGCCAGAGTTGGGCAGCTCTCCGCAGAACGGGAGGATGAACGACTTGTAGAAGCTCGACACCCGCCCGCTGACGCCGATGCTCTTGCACTCCTGGTCGCCGTACGACGTCACGCCGACGACGCGCTTGCCGTTCGGCGTGTCGACGAGCTGCGGGCCGCCGCTGTCACCCGAGCAAGGTCCGCTCCCCGGCTGGTTGTAGGCGAGCTGGGTAGCGTAGAGCTCCCCGATCTTCCCGAAGGAGCGATGGCGAATCGTGGTCGAGCCGTTCGGGTAGCTGGTGACGCCGTAGCCGCTGTGCTCGATCGTGGTGCCGACCTTGATGAAGTCTTCCTGCGGCGACATCGGCAAGATCTGGGGGATGTTGTTGGCGGCGAACTTCGCCTTCACTATCGCGAAATCGTAGGCGTTGTCCTGGTCGTTGTAGAGCGGGTGGACCTTGTACTCGGAGACCGTCAACACCTGCTCGGGATTGTCGTAGTCCGTGCCGCGCACCACGATCTTGAGCGGTCCCGAGCCGAAGCAATGCGCCGCGGTGATGATGCACGCGGAGCCGCTCTGCACGTGAAGGATCGTCCCCGAACACGCGCCATTGTCGCTGAAGAGCGCGACGACCGCGTGGTTCACGTCATCGACCTCGCCATTGATGATCGGCTGCTCGACGTCACCGAGCGGCTCGGTGTCGAGAGGGGCACAGGCGACCAGCAGAAACGCACAGAGCGCGAGAAACCCGAGATGTCGTCGTCCGATCACGCGAAGCACTCCTCCTCGTCGGCATGATAGCCTATCAGACCTCGCCGCCCCGGGGTGCCCGCGATTCCGAGATTCGGCGTGACCGTCCGTCGCGTTGCCCATCGCGTGCCGGCGAACACCGCATCACCGTGGGCCAACTGTCGCCGCTCAGGGCTCTCGCGGCTCGGCCAACACGGGCTCGGCGCGCAGCGGCGGCACGGCCATCGGGAACTCGACCACGAGCCCCTGGCGCGCGAAGAATAGATCCTCGACGACCCTCGTCTTCGCATCGCCATCTCGGAGCTTCACGCGGCGAACCAGCTCTCCGGTCCGGTTCACGACGCAGGCGCGCCCATCCTTGACGTCGCAGGCAAAGAGCGGGGTTTGCGTGGCGAGCAGCGCGGCGCGCTGAGCCTCCTCGAGCCGTGACAGGACCCCGAGGTTGCGGGTGGCCGCCTCGGCGCGCGGATCGCCGAGGTAGGCGAGCATCGTCGCGCCGTAGAGCCGCACCGCCGGGAGCTTGCCGGTGAGGAGGCTCGCGTACTCGTCTGCGCTCGCGTAGGGGCCATCCTCGGCGCCCTTCGGGACGTAGCTCGTGATGCGGAGCGCATCCCCTCGCCCGCGCACGCGCCATTTCACGCTTCGGCCCGGCTCGAGAGGTCGCCTCCAAGACAGGCCCCGCTCGTTGACGTTCGCGCGGTCGTTGCCGACCCGTCGCCAGAACGTGACGACGAGTACCACCTCGTCGATCGGCCTCGTCGAGCCGTTGACGACCG
>VGRJ01000065.1 GCA_016875405.1 Deltaproteobacteria bacterium
GATCCACCTCGTCGGCGAGCGGCTCGTGTGCGCGTCGCAGCGTGAGGTCGCGTGCATCGAGCGGACGAGCGGTCAGCTCCTCTGGACGCAGCGCACGCATCGCGGCGTCTCGATCCCAACCCCGGTCGGGCTCGCGCGGCTCGCCCCCGACGGCCACCTCGTCATGCACGACCTCGTCGATGGCGAGCGCCTCTACGACATTCGACTCGGTCCGTGCTCGGGCGCGCGCACGTCCGGCGCCGTCGTCAGCACGCCCGGCCTCCCGCACCTCTTGCTCATCGGCGAGGGTGAGCGGCACCTCGCTGCGGTCGATCTCGACTCGAGCGAGATCCGCTGGCGCCGCCCGATGCGCCGCGAAGGCACCCTTCGCCTCCGCCGCGCGGGCAAGCTCATGCTCGCGACTTGCGGCACGCAGGAGCTGTCGGCGATCGACATCCTCTCCGGCGAGATCGTCTGGCGCCACTGCGCGCAGGGCCGCTACTCGCACGGCGTCGCAATTGACGGAAATCAGCTCTTTGCCGTGACGACCACGGCCAGCCGTGCGCTCGCGGGTCGGCCACGTCGCGGCGAGGCGGTGGTCGTCGCGATCGATCCCTGGACGGGCGCCGAGCGCTGGCAGTCGGCGCTGCCCCGCCCCGCGGCCATCCTGGGCACCCCGATCGTCACGCGCAATGTGGTGCTCGTCATCACCGACGACGGGGCCGAGCAGCCACGGGTCGGCGTCACCGCGTTCGACCGCGTCACCGGCAAGCTCCGCTACGACCTTCCGGCGGGACTCGCCGAGGGGCAGGCGTCGCGCTTGCTCGTCGACGATCTGCTCTTCGCGAACAGCGAATCCGGAGAGCTCGTCGCCTTTGACGTCGAGGCCGGCCGTGTCCGCTACCGCCATGTGTTCGCAGCGAACCGCAACACCGCCGATCGCCCGAGCAGCCTCCAGCCCGTGCTCCGGTCCGGCGCCCTGTTCTTGCCGCAGACCGAGGTGTTCGTCGTCCGCCCGAAGGACGGCGCGCTCCTCGGCCGCACCGCGGCCGACTTGGTCCCCGACGCGATGCTCGTCGACGAGCGCTGCGGCGTGTATGTCGCCGAGGCGAGCGGCTACCTCGGCGCGTACCACGCACTGCCGATGCTGAGCCTCGTCGAGGTCCCCTGAGCGGCGCGAGAACCCTCGCACGATGAGCCCTCCTCCCGCACTCATCTTAGGGGCCGGCTTCACCGGCGAGCGCGTCGCGAGGCGCCTCGAGGCGCTCGGGCACGAGGTCGTCCGGCTGCGCTCGCGCGACCTGCCGCTGCCCGACGTCGCGCGCATCGAAGGCCTCCCCGACGTGGGTCACCTCGTCCTTCACTCGATCCCGCTGGTGCGGTCGGACGAGGGGCTCGTCGAGCACACCCCGCGGCTCCTCGAAGCCCTCGGTGGTCGCGTCCTCAAGCTCGTGTACTTGTCGACGACCGGCGTCTACGGCGCCGCAACCGAGGTCGACGAGCACACTCCGACCGCGCCGCGCACCCCGCGTGAGTCGCTGCGCGTCGCGGCCGAGCAGGCGATCGTCCTCCGCCACCCCTCCGCACTCATCCTCCGGCCGGCAGCGATCTACGGGCCGGGCCGCGGTGCACACGCGTCGATTCGCGAAGGGACTTGGCGCCTCGGCGGCGATGGTTCGAACCTCGTCTCGCGCATCCACGTCGACGACCTCGCGAGCCTCGCGCTCGCAGGCCTCCGCTCGAGCGTGACGGGCGCCTACCCCGTCGCAGACGACGAGCCCTGCAGCTCGCTCGAGCTCACTCGCTTCGTTTGCGACCGCCTCGGCCTTCCGCTCCCGTCGAGCGTCGAGCCTGCGCTCCTCGATGAGACTCGGCGCGCGAACCGCAGCGTCGATGGGCGCGCGATCCGTCGGCTCCTCGGGGTCGAGCTCCGCTACCCGAGCTACCGCATCGGCGTTCCGGCATGCCTCGACGAGGAAGCGGGCGGGTGACGCGAGGCGGCCATGGGGGCCGCCGCGGGCTCGCGCCGCCGGCTCGAGTCACCTGACGCCTGTCAATTGATATTCGTCATTCGAGAACGCACGAGCCGGACGGTGCGCGTCGCGCGGGGCGAACCGCGTCGGCCCTCACCCGATCGCGCGGGCCGACCGGAGCGCGTCGATCGCCGCGTCGTCGAACCCCGCCTCGCGAAGGATCGCCGCCGTATCGCGCCCCGCCGGCGCTGCCGGTCGATGCTCGAGGCCGCGCGGCGTCACCGGCGTACGAAGACCGGGCAGCTCCGCACCGTCGACGCTCATCGTGAAGAGCGCCCCGCGCTCGATGAGGTGCGGGTCGAAGGGCAGCTCGTCGGGGCGGAGCACCGGCTCGAGGCACACGTCGGTCGCCGCGGCGAACACCCCCCATTCGGCCCGCGTGCGGCTCGCGATCACCTCGGCGACGCGTCGCTTCCACGTCTCTTGGTGCGGGCCCGGCACGAGCGCGCTCGGGTCGGGCTCGAGCCCGACGGCGCTCGCGAACGCGGACCAGAACTTTGGCTCGAGCGCCGCGAGAGCGATCGGGGCGCCATCCTTCGCGAGGTAGGTCTGATAGGCCGCGATCCCACCCGTGAGGAGCTCGCGTCCGCGCTCTCCAGCCGCTCCGGTCATGCCGGCCGCGAGCGCGAGCGACGCGAAGCCGAGGGCCCCCTCGCTCATCGCCACGTCGCAGACCCCGCCTTGGCCGCACAGGTCGCGGCGGCGGAGCGCGGCGAGGATCGCCACGACGGCCCAGAGGGCACCGCTCACATCGGCGAGCTGAGGGCCCGGCACCTGGGGTGGACCTTCGGCTGGCCCGGTCGCCCCGAGCAGCCCGGCGCGTGCGAGGAAGTTCAGGTCGTGCCCAGCGCGCGAGGCGAGCGGCCCGGTTTGCCCATAGCCGGTGATGGCGCACACGACGAGCCTCGGGTAGCGCGCGAGCAAGACGTCGTGACCGAGGCCGAGCCGCGCGAGCACCCCCGGGCGGAACTGCTCGACGAGCACGTCGTAGCGGCCGAGCAGCGTGAGGAAGGCCTCGCGCGCCTCGGGCTTCTTTAGGTCGAGGACCAGGCTCCGCTTGTCGCGGTTCAAGAGCTGGTAGCCCGCCGACGTATCGCCGGCTTGCGGCGGGAAGAAGCGCAGGTAATCGCCGACGCCGGGATCTTCGAGCTTGTCGACCTCGGCCCCGAGATCGGCGAGGACGAGCGTCGCGAACGGCCCCGGGATGAGCCGGGAAAGGTCGAGCACGCGGATGCCTTCGAGCGGTCGCATGCGCTCGAGCCTGCCCCCTCCACGCAAACGCGTCTCACAAAATGCGTCGCGCCGGCGACCTCTCGGGACACCGGCGCGTCGGGTTCGGAGACTTCGCTCGCGGGCGAGCGGGAGGCTCAGCCGCGGAGGTCGAAGAGCTTCTGGAGCTTCATCGCGAGCATCTGGTTGCCGCTCACCTTCAGCTTGCCGCTGAAGAAGAGCTGCATCCCGGCGCCCTGCGGGTTCTCAATGAGCTTCTGGAAGTCGCTCTCGTGAATCTCGATCGTGCAGTCGGCAGCGCCTGGGTTGGCCGCCTCGCACTTCGGGCCGGAGGCGGTACAGTCGATGAACCACTGGCCACCGCCGTCACCGCCGATGTTGAGCTGGTACTTCGCGCTGATCTCCGTCGCCTTGCCAGGGTTCTTCTGGATCGCGGCGGGTAGCTCTTCATTGAACAACTTCTTGATGTCGACGGCCATGTTCATTCTTGCCTTTCCTGGCGTGGAGTCCCGCATCTAGACGCCTTTTGCCGAGCGCGTCAAGGCGAGGGGCTCGGTCGCGCGCCCCGAGGCGTCAGGGCGGCGCGCCTCGCGGTATCGCAGGGTGCGTGCTAAGCTCCGACATGTGGTGGGGAGGGAGGCATGTCCGCACTGTGGGGTCGATTGTGAGGCCCACCATCGTTTCTGCGCGACGTGCGGCTTCCCGCTCGACGCCGTCCGCCGAGACCAAGGCGATCCCCTCGTGGGCGCCACCCTGCCCGGCGGCCACACCGTCACCGAGTTGATCGACGTCGGCGGCATGGGCCGCGTCTATCGAGCCGAGCAGAAGAACCTCGGCCGCAGCGTCGCGGTCAAGATCATCCACCCGCACATGCTCGGGGATCGGATGGTCGAGGCGCGCTTCGTCACCGAAGCGCGCGCCGCCAGCAAGCTGAACCACCCGAACTCGGTGACCATCCTCGACTTCGGCAAGCACGACGGCCGCTTCTACATCGTGATGGAGCTGCTGCGCGGCCGCGACCTCGCATCGGTCGTCCGTGAGGAGGGAGCGCTCGCACCGCGCCGCGCCGTCGACATCGTCTGCCAGGCGCTCGCCGCGCTCGCCGAGGCCCACCACCACGGCATCGTCCACCGCGACGTCAAGACCGAGAACCTGTTCCTCGAGCCGCTCCGCACCGGCGGCGACTTCATCAAGGTGCTCGACTTCGGGCTCGCGCAGTTCCGCGGCGCGCTCCAGAGCGGATCAGGCGGCGGCCGCATCACGAGCCCGGGGATCGTGTGCGGCACCCCCGAGTACATGTCGCCGGAGCAAGCCCGCGGCGCTGCGCTCGACCACCGCAGCGACATCTACTCGATGGGCGTCGTCCTCCACGAGCTCCTCGTGGGGCGCCTACCATTTCGGGCCGACTCGCTGCAGGAGATCGTCCGACTCCACATGATGGAAGCTCCCCCCGACCCGCGGGCGCTGCTGCCCGAAGAGCTCGCCGAGGACCCCGAGCGCCGCATCCCCGGCCCGCTCGTGGACGCGCTCATGCGGATGCTCTCCAAGTCGCCGGATGAGCGGCACCAGAGCGCCGAAGAGCTTTACGCCCAGCTACGCTCGGCGGTCACGACGGTCGAGCGAGCCGCCGAGCTCGCCTGCGCCTCGTGCGGCGCGCCCGTACCTCGCCTGCAGAGCTTCTGCGGCCATTGCGGCGCCACCGTCGCCCGTCGAAAAGCGCGCACCGTCGCCCCCCCGCCGCGCCACCTGTCGGAGCCGCCAGATCTTCCGCTGCGCGGTCGCGACGACGAGCTCCGCTGGCTGTACTGGCTCTCCAGCCGCGCGACCGACGCGCTCGTTGCGGCCGTCGTCGAAGGGCCGCCCGGGATTGGACGAACACGCCTCGCGACCGAGTTCTTGCGGGAGCGAGAGCGCATCGGCGATCGCGTCGTCACCGTCGGCCCGGACCCATGGGGCGCGGGCGTTCACTGGCACGCGCTGCGAGAAGCCATCGTCGAGCTCGCCGATCTTCGCGACGCTCCGATCGACTCGTCGAGCTGGTTCGGCGCCTCGCCCGAGGCCCGCGCCGGGCTGCAGCTCTTGCTCGGGCGACAGCACGCCGTGCCGACGCTCCCCGAGTTTGGACCTTGGGAAGATAGCGTGCCGTTCCTCCCCATGGACAGCGAGAAGCGCGTGCTCGTCGCCGAGGCGCTGCGCTGGGCTGTGGGTGTCTCGGTGGGCCGCGCGCAAGGGCGCGTCCTCTTGTTCATCGAAGACCTCCCGTCGCTCGATGGCGCGAGCCGCAACGCTTTCGCCGACCTCGTCAACGAGCCACCGCTCGCGTCGCTGCTCATCCTCGGCGCGGCTGTACCGGGCTTCGACAGCGGCTGGACGAGCGCCGAGCATCGGCGCCTCGACGGCCTCCCCGAAGACGAAGCGAGCGCGATCGTCGAAACGCTCGGGAACCATGACGCGAGCACGCTCGACAGCCTCGCGAGCGCAGTCGCCGTCGCGGGAAAAATCGCACCACTGTACATCGACCAGCTCGTGCGCTACGCCGCCGAAGGAGGCAAGGCACCGCCAGCGCGGCTGCTCGAGCTCGTCGGCGCGAGGCTCGCCGGGCTCGCGCCCGAGACGCGCCGAGTTCTGCAGGCAATCGCCGTGCTCGGGGACGTCGCCACCTCGACGCACCTCGTCGCGCTGCTCCCCGAGGTGGCGAGCTTTGGCGAGCACCTTGTCCGCCTGCGCGAGCTGCACCTCATCGCGACCCGCGATGGCGAGCACCTCGTCTCGCACCCGCTGCTCCGGGAGCTCGTCCTCCAGGCGACGCCACCCGCGGCCCGCGAGGAGCTCCACGCGCGGGCGCTCCATGACTTCGGTGACGAGAGCCTCACGTTGCCGCTCGAGGTACGCGCAAACCACGCCTACCAAGCCGGAGACACGCGCGCGGCGGGCCCGCTGCTCGAGGAGGTCGCACGGATCACGGGGGAGCTCGGCGATCGTGAGGGCCGCGTGACCGCGCTGTCGCGTGCGCTCGACATGGCGCGTCGAGCCTTCGCGCGCGGCGACGCCGAGGACCGCGTCGGTCCGCTCCTCGTGCTGTCCGGGAAGCTTGCCGAGGCCCTGCTCGCCGCAGGTCGTCCGGCCCACGCCATCGGCATCGTGCGCGAGGCGCTCGAGCTCGCCCCGCCCAACGCCGTCGAGCGTCCAAGGCTGCTCGCGACCCTCGCGAACGCCACGCTCGAGCAGGGCCACTTCTCGGCGGCCCTCGGTCACCTCGGCGAGGCGGTTCGAGTCGCTCGCCACGCTCGACGCGAGGATCTCGCCGAGTCGCTCGAGCGGATGTTGGCAAGCTGGACGGCGTGAGCCTATCTTCCTCGGCCGTGTTCGTCGCGCGCTGGGACCTCGACAAGACCTATCTGCGCACGGATTTCGACACGGCGCGGGACCTGCTCCGCACGGCTTTCGAGCGCCCCGACCAGAAGCGCACTGTCCCTGGGGCCGCCGCGCTCATGCGCGAGCTCGGCGACGCGGGCGTCGACATCCACATCCTCTCCGGGAGCCCCGAGCAGCTGCGCCGCCGCATCCTCGAGAAGCTCGAGCTCGACGGCGTCCGGTTCGCGAGCCTCACGTTGAAGCCCAACCTCCAGAACCTGCTCCGACTGCGGTTTCGGGCGGTGCGAGGCCAGCTCGGCTACAAGCTCCCGGCGCTCTTGCGGCGGCGCTGCGAGATGCCCTCGACGACCGACGAGTCCGGCGCGCCGATCCTTGAAGCGCTGCTCGGCGACGACGCGGAGGCCGACGCCTTCGTCTACTCGCTCTACGCGGACGTCTGCTCGGGCGAGGTGCGCGGCGAGCGCCTCGCCGCCCTGCTCCAGGCGGGCCGCTGCTACGACGACGACATCGCCGACATCGCACGCCTCGCCAGCTATCTCGAGCCGATGCCGACGGTCGAGCGGATCTTGATCCACCTCGACCGTCAGTCGTCACCCTCGACGTTCGACGCCTACGGACCGCGCGTCGTACCGTTCTTCAACTACGCGCAGGCCGCCTTCGTCCTCCTCGAGGACGCACGGCTCACGCCTCGCGCCGTGATCCGCGTGCTCCGCGACCTGGTGCTGCGTCACCACTTCGATGGGCCCGCGCTCGCGCGAAGCTACGTCGAGCTCGCGCGCCGGGGCCATGTCGACGGCCGCGGTCTGAAACCGCTCGTCGCCGAGCTCGACCGGTGGCTCTCGGAGAGGCCCCTCGTCGGTGACAGCGAGCTCGCCGAAGTGGCGCGGGTGCTCGGCGAATACGGGTCCGACCTCGCAGGGCCCCCAAGATCCCTCGGCCGCGCGATCGATTACGAGCACCTCGTCGCGCACCACAACCCGCGCCGTCGCCGCCGGCGGCGCTGACGCGGGGCGGTCACACCCAGGCGTTGTTCAAGAGCTCGCCGACGCCACCCGCGCCCGGCACGATGTACTGGGTGTCGGTGAGGCCGCGCTCCTCCGCGGGGTACGTCCCGGGCCGGGCTGCAAGCGCGCGCTCCGTCGAGAGGCCGCGATCGAGCCGCAGCGCGTAGATGACGACGTCCGGGTGCGCCGCCTGCATGTTGCGCACGAACTCGGGCGTGATCATGAGGTGCATCGCGATGCACTTCGCGGGCGTGCCGTCGAGCGACCGCTTGTAGTGATCGATCGCGCTGATCATCGACGAGCCGGTCGCGCCCATCGGGTCGGGGAAGAACACGTACCGGCCCTCGATGTCTCGACCGATCTTTGCGTCGTGCCACAGCGCGCCGGTGACCTCGCCAGCCTCGTTGGTCTGGCGGCTCATGAACAGGTGGTCCTGCCTCACCACTTCGGGGTCGAGCACCTCGTTCAAGAGCTCGAACACGACCTGCGACGGCGTGGTTCCGGCGCGCGCGATCGCCACCGTAACCGCACGCGTCCGCGGATCGACGACGAGGCCGCGATAGACCGCCTCGCGATGGTTCGCCGCCATTCGCGTCGGCGCATCGACGCGCTCGCGCGGCAGCTCGGCGGCGACGGCGGCGCGCGCGAGGCCGTCATAGAGCCGGTTGACGAGGCGTCCGAGCTCGGGCTGCGTCGTCTCCGGCGAGCACACGCGCGTGAGGAGCGACCAGGCCACCGGATCGTCGAGGAGGTGGACGCTCGGCCCGTAGGCGTGGTCGATCTCGAGCGGTCGGTACTGGCTCTTCAGGTAGGCGATCTCGTTCACGGGCGCGTCCTTGCACCGGAGGCTCGGGGAGATTCTCGGCTACCCCTACGGCGCGGTCGCATGGTAACCTCGACGGCCTTCTTTCGGACAGCACTTCGAGCACAGGGGTACCCGTGGATAGCGATCTCGCCGAGGCAGTGTCGTCCTTGCAGGAGGTCTTCCAGCAACGCCGGATCGGTGCGCGCTTTGGGAAGAACACGGACGAGGTCGTCCGCGCCCTCAAGAAGGCGCTGGCCCTCCCGCCGCGCTATGTGGCGTTCCTCAAGGCCGCGGACCCGCTCGATGTCGAGACGCGCACGCCGACCGAGCGCATTCGCTTCATCCCGGCTGCCGAGCTCGAGCGCGAGCAACTCGGCTACGGCCGCGGCAACGCCGACACGCCGGCCTCCGTGGGCTGGAAAGAAGGCTGGATCTTCGTCGCGCACAGCGCGCTCCTCGGCGACCCGTACTTCCTCGACACCACGCGCCCCGACCCCGAAGGCGACTGCCCGGTGATGACCGTGATGGTCGGGTCGAACCGCAAGCCGACCCTCTGCGCCTCGAATTTCGCCTGTTTCCTCAAGATCCTCGCGACGTCGATGGAAGTGGCCGTGAACTTCCCCGCCGAGGCAGTCGACCCCGAGGACGACGACATCTTCCGGGAGGCCCTCGCGCCGAAGCTCCGGCTCGTCGACCCGGCAGCGCTGCGCGAAGGTCACTGGACCTGACCCGCCGACGCACGGCATCGCTCCGCGGGTCGCCGCGGAGGGGATGACATCCGTGCAGGAAGCGGTCGACGGACGTTGACGATGGGGCAGGATCCGAGGTATGCCCCGAAAGCCGAATCTCCATGTCGGCGTCGACGCGGTCGTACGCGCTCGGCCTGGCGTGACTTAGGCCTTTCCTCCTGAAGTAACTCATCGAATCGAAAAGGCCAATTCCGTGACTTTGCTCCGCATTCGGCGGGGCAGCCACGGGGGCAGGATGGCTACGGAAGGTGGACGTGGTGACTTGTAAGGAGGTCCTTCGATGAACTGGAAGTGGTTGCGAACCGGTCTTGCGATGGCAGGGCTCGGCGCGCTTTCGATCGGCTGTGCAGAAGAGCGCGCGCCGATCA
This sequence comes from Deltaproteobacteria bacterium, assembly GCA_016875405.1. Classification (GTDB taxonomy): domain Bacteria; phylum Myxococcota_A; class Polyangia; order Polyangiales; family Polyangiaceae; genus SYFR01. The sequence continues at coordinate 9,544 of VGRJ01000065.1, forward strand.
ACCGGGTTCAGGCCAACGCACTGTCGAAGTCGTTCTTCGTCGGCGGTGACCTGAAGGATACTCAGGACGACCCTGAGTTCTGGACCCAGGGCACGCTGGTCGATGTCGGGTACGGCGCGTCGCAGGACGGCCTGTTCACCTCGACGTACGCTCAAGCGGTCGCGCGAGTGAAGTGGCAGGTGACCGAGAACCTGCTCGTCGCGCGCCTCACCTACGAGCGCATCGAGAACAGCGACGGAAAGGGTGCCGGGAAGGCCTCGACGGACGGTCAGGTGGTCGCCGCCTACCGCATCCAGAGCCACTTCGACATTCGCAACGCCTACAACCCGGCCACGGGCGAGGAGTTGAACGTCGTCGAGGAGAACCAGTCAGACCGCGCCTGGTACGACCGCGAGTACTTCCGCGTCGACTGGTCGGAGAACCTCAACACCCACGCTTACGACTTCGACACGCTCTCGCTGCTCGGCCTCTACGGCGGAGTCGAATACACGTCGCTTTCGTATTACGTCAATGACCCCGTCGACGAGGATGCGCCTCACTTCGACGTGGAGAACGGCTACTTCGACGTCACCACGAAGGCCTTCGCCACCCCGAAGATGATCGACCTCAGCCACCTCGGCTGGGGCATCGACAAGTTCCCCGCGTGCTACCTGCCCGACGAGCTCTTCGGCGGCAGCCAGCCGATCGGCAACTGCAACGCGGTCGAGCTGACAATTCGTCAGTCATTCCGCAAGGTCGTCGATACCGACTATCAGCCCGAGGACTGGGACGGCTACCGCTTCCAGGCGTTCGGCGCGTTCTACACCGAGCGCCTTGGGTACTCCCGCAACTACGGGATGACCGACAACGACTGGCACCGCTTCATCAACCGCTACAACATCTGGGAGCGCAGCCACTACTACGCCGACCCCGCGGCGATGAAGGGCGAGGTCGAGTGCTTCACGCCCGCCACGCTCGCGTACGGTGAGGACCCACACGCCGACGCCAACGGCGACGGTACCGAGGACCGCTGCGGGCTCGTCACCGTGAACCTGGCGATCGAGAACGGCGAGTGCGCCGCCTCGAACGACCCGGCCGCGCTGAGCGAGTGCTACGACAAGGTGAATTTCAAGTACGGCGGCTCGAAGTGCGACACCTTCCGCCAGGCGTGCACGCTCCCCTACCGCTTCCGTAAGAGCCGCCCGCTGGTCTGGTATTTCAGCAACGGCTCGAACCCCGATTACTTCGAGGGCAGCGAGTGGGCGACGCACGACCATGACGTCGCGATGCGCCACGCGATCGTCACCGCCAAGTACGCCGAGTGCATGGCGACGACCGGCAACAACAAGGCGTTCTGCCTCACCGGCACGTCCGAGGGCACGCAGGTCGCCGAGGCCTTCCCGGTCTACTTCGGCCAGCAGGACGACCATCAGGAGGCGCGCGCGCTGGCCGAGGAGGTGGATGACTGCCGCCACGGCCTGACCTTCCCCGAGTTCGGCCCGCTCAACAGCGCCGACCGCGAGGCCAAGTGCGTCGCGCTCGCGAGCGAGGACGCCGAGTCCAGCGTGCTCGTGGCGCGCCGCAACGCCGGCGCCGTCATCGACAGCGCGATCGGTCACCTCGCCCGCATGCCGGAGCAGATCGTGCTCTGCCATAGTCCGGTCGAGGCGAGCGACCCCGCCATCTGCGCGGCCGCCGACAAGCGCCTGCCCGCAGGGATGTCGTCGCGCGAGTGCGCCGACGCGACGAAGAGCCGCGACCTCGCGACCCTCGAGGTCTGCCGGGCCGCACTCAACGTCCGCAAGGGCGACCTTCGCTTCCACGTCGTGAACGTCATGCAGACCCCGCAGACGCCCTCGCCTTGGGGCATCTATACGGACTCGCACGACCCGCTCACCGGCGAAGACTTCGCGGCGTCGATCAACGTCTGGTCGCACGTCAACGACCTCTGGAGCCAGGGCGTCATCGACCGCATCCGCTACATCAAGGGCGAGCTGTCGACCGCTGAGGTCACCGACGGCACGTTCGTGAAGAACTGGGCGCAGCTCGCCGACGTCGCCTCAGGCGGCCAAGGCATGGCTCCGCGCGTCACCCGCAAGGAGCTCGACCAGCGCATCGCGGGGATGAACCAAATCCCGGTCGAGCAGGTCGAGGCGCTTCGTCTTCAGAAGGACAAGAAGCTCGACGCCCTCATCCGTCAGATGACCAATGAAGTCACCGGCGTGATGGCGGCGGTCGATGCCCCGAGCACGCACAGCCCGATGTACGACGCGACCCGCAAGGCCGCGCTCGGCAGCGAGGTTGAGGCCGAGCTCCTCACGCCGCAGATCCAGCGGATCGCCGGCGCCGAGGGCCTCCCGCTCGACGGCGCGGTGCTGAACAGCGCATCTCCCCTTCGGGGCCTCTCGCCGCATCGTCACAAGCACATGCACAACGTGATGCAGAACGCGCTCGCGGAGCGCGGGATGTGCATGATCCACGAAGCGCCGGCGCCAATGTCGATGACTGGTCTGGCTGACATTCTCGAGCGCAAGTTCGAGAACGCCTGCGCAGTCAAGGACGGCGACGCGTGCAAGTACACCTGGGGCAAGTTCGGCACCACGCCGGACGACCCGGCCATCAACCCGGTGGACTTCCAGCAGTCGCGAGCGGAGGCGATGCGCAAGTACGTCGCGCAGCGAGCGCACTACGCGGTCATTGCACACGAAATGGGGCACTCGGTCGCGATGCGCCACAACTTCGTGAGCTCGTCCGACGCGTTCAACTACCGCCCGCAGTATTGGCAGCTCCGCACGGAGAACGGGGCGAATACCAACGAGTGCACCGACTACGACGCCAACGGCGACTGCGTCGGTCCGCGGTGGTTCGACCCGATGAACAAGGACGAGCGCGACAACCTCATCTGGATGTGGATGCACTCGTCCGTGATGGACTACGCCGGTGAGTACTCGCAGGACTTCCTCGGTCTCGGCGCGTACGACTTCGCGGCGCACCGAATGTTCTACGGCGATGCGGTCGCGGTCCAGGCCGACCCGAGCTACGCGCTCGGCAAGGACCGGTCGAAGTGGCTGGTCGCGAAGATGGATAACTTTGGCGGTCTGCTCGGCTTCCGGCCGCAGTTTGACGGTGAGGACATCCACTACTCGCAGTACCAGAAGAACTACGAGCTCATCTCGGCCTGCAACACGATCACGAACACGGACGCCTGGCGCCCGGCGTCGTGGGACGACTCGAAGCAAGGCGAGTGGGACTCGCTCCTCGACGGCATGATGGTCACCGTGAAGAACCAGGTCACGAAGTGCCGTCAGCAGCCGGTCGACTACGTGCAGTGGAAGGCCCTCCGGCGACCGAGCAAGCAGGAGCTCACTCAGGCGTTCGGCTACCCGGATCCGTTCTACCGCGGCGGGCCGGCCGTCGACGTCCAGAAGCGCGTGCGCGTGCCCTATGGGTTCGCGACCGATCGCTGGGCCGACCTTGGAAACGCCGCCGTCTACCGCCATGACAACGGCGCCGACAACTACGAGGTATTCGACTTCCTGCTCACGCAGCAAGAGGTCAATCACATCTTCGACGACTACCGCCGCAACCGAAACACGTTCAGCGTCCGCTCGGCTTCGAACCGAATCCTCGGCCGCTACAACGAGAAGGCTCGCGACGGCGCGAAGGGTCTCGCCCTCCTCCACAACATCTACAAGGACTACGCGAAGGAGACCGGCTACACGTTCACCAGCCTGTGGTCGTACCTCGGCGCGCAGTCGTTCGGCGACCAGCTCCTCGCCTCGAGCGAGGTGTTCGATCACTTCACCCGCATGTTCGCCCGCCCGCAGGCTGGCTGGCACGGCCGCGTGAACGGCGTCCTCGTCTCCGAGGACGACGCCTACGCGGAGGTCCCGCGCGAGCTCACCATTCCGGACGGCGCGAGCCTCGACCAGTTCGAGAACGTCACCTACAACGGCAAGCTGCTCGAGAACCGTCTCGCCGAGAACAAGGGCGAGTACGACTCCGAGTACACGATGAACGCCGGCTCGTACTACGACAAGATCACGGTCCCGTACCTGATCGCGGAGTCGGCCGACAACTTCGTCAGCTCGTCGCGTACGGACTTCCTCGACGGTCGTTACCGCGCGGTGTCTCTCGCGGACCTGTTCCAGGACGGCTACCGCCGCTTCGTGGCGAACATGCTGACCGGCGACACGGCCTTGAAGGGCTGGGCCGTCGCGTCGAGCAGCAACAAGCCGCTCATCGAGCAAGACAAGGATGGCAACAAGTGGCCGAAGCAGGGCCTCGGGCACGTCCAGTGGTGGACCCCGAACACCCGCACCTGCTTCCCCGCGGCCGGCACGGCGCTCTGCACCGCGCCGGGTAGCGATTCGGAGTTCGGCAACGAGGCCCCCGTGCAGACCCTGCCCCTCGATGGTCAGGTCGGCTGGGAGCAGCAGAAGTTCCTCATCGCCTACACGCTCATCTACATCCCCGAGAACCAGAAGCAGACCTGGCTCGACATGATGAAGCTCTGGCAAGAGGGCTCGGACAACAACCCGGGCATCCCGAACCAGATCCAGTTCCACGATCCGCAGGGCCGCATCTGGGTCGCGCAGACCTTCGGCAAGGAGACCCTCACTCACGTCACGCCCGCCCGCACCGTTCAGCGCGGCATCGCGGCGCGCGTGCTCGAGTGGGCGAACGAACTCCTCGTCAAAGCCTACGAGACGACGGACGGTCCGGATCTGGACAACGACGGAAAGCCGGACTGGTACTTGCCGAAGTTCGTCGATGGCAAGCCGCGCGTGAAGTTCGACCCGACGCTCAAGTCGGCCGACGGTCAGCTTCCCTCGAACTGCAACGCCACCGACAACAGCGGCTGCACCTGCGACGACAACCGGGCGTGCGATGACCTCACGCAGTACGTGTCGGTCCCCGACTACCTGCGCAAGGCCGGCCACACCTTCTGGCAGTTCCCGCTCGAAAAGAAGGGCATCTACGAATGATGTCCTGAGGCACGAGCCGCCCTGACGGTTGGTTCGGAGAGGGCTCGCTTCCCCTGGGAGGCGGGCCCTCGGCCTTTTGGGGGGCTTCGGAGCACATGCTCGAGGCCCTCAGGCCTCGCATCCGCGCGTCAGCGCTCGATGCGGACGAGGCCCCGCGCCGCAGAGCGCGACTCGACATGACCGTCGAGGTAGCGAACCTCGACGTCGGCCGAGCAGTGAGCCCCGAGACCGAAGTGGAGCCGCGGGTCGCTCGACCCGGCGTAGCTCCCGCCGATCACCGCGTGCTCGACGAGCGACCCCTCGGGCGTCGTCGCGGACACCCTCGCGCCGACGTCGCCCGTCCCAAGCTCGACCTGCAGCGCGTGCCCCGAAGCCGCTCGGCTCGAGAGCACGCGCGCCCGACCTCCGGCGACCGCGAGCGCGAGATCGACCGCGCCATCACCATCGAGATCGCCGAACGCGAGCCCCCTCCCCGTGACCCGCCTCGCGAGGGCCTCGTCGGGCCGCGGGACGCTCTCCAGAAACTCACCGTTGCGCTGGTAGAAGAGGCGGAGCGGGCTTCCGTCGAGCGTCGCAACGTCACCGCCGGCGACCACGACGTCGAGCCACCCGTCCTGGTCGACGTCGACAAAGCCCGTCCCCCACTTGACGTGTGCCAAGCTATCGGGGACGACCTCGTTGCTGCACGGAAGCTTCGAATCGTAGCAGCGCAAGAGCCGCACGGGACGGTCCGAAAAATCGCTCATCACCCAGTCGGTGTTGCCGTCGCGGTCGTAGTCCCCGACGTCGACGCCCATCGTGTCGCTACCCTTCACGCCGAGCCCGAAAGCGCTCGCGGCGTCAGCGAAGGTACCGGAGCCATCGTTTCGGTAGAGCCGGTCCTCGAAGGCGAAGCCCATGTCGTTTCCGGCGTAGATGTCGAGGTCCCCGTCGCGGTCGATGTCGACCATCAACGTCGCGAGGGTCGGCTCTGCGCCGGTGATGCCGCGCGCCGCGCTCTCGTCACGAAAGACCCCCCCGTCGTTGATGAGCAGCACGTTGGTGTCGGACTCGCACGCGATCGGGAAGAGCTTGCACTCGGCTGGGCACGTGTCGAGCTTCACGACGCGACCGACGAAGAGGTCGAGGTCGCGGTCGCCGTCTACGTCGCCCGCAGATGCGGAGACCGCAAAGCCGCTGATCTTGGAGACGGCCGAGGGCTCGCTCACATCCTGGAACGTACCTGCGTCGTTGCGGAGCAGCGTGAGCGGACCGTTCGCCGTGACCAGGAGGTCGAGGTCTCCGTCCAGGTCTTGATCAAACGCTAGGCATCCCATCCCATCGACGCCGACGAGCTCGGCGCCGACTTCGGCCGCCACGTCCCGAAAGTGCCCGCCCTCATTGCGGTAGAGCGCGTTGGGGTGGCCCGCGCGCTCGACGAAGTAGAGGTCGAGCGCGCCATCGCCGTCGTAGTCGAACGCACACACGCCGGGCCCGCCGGTGGTGTCGGTGAGCTCGCAGAGGTCGGTCGCGAGGTGATGCTCGAAGTCGATGCCGAGGTCGTCGGTGACGTCGAGGTATGGCGCCGGCCCTGGGGAGGGTGCCGCAGGGCATGGCTCCGAACGCTCACCACCGCAGGCGCAGAGCATCCCGAGCGCGAAGGCCCCGCGTCGAATCACGCGCTCTCCTGTACCTCGGACCCCGGATCGACGAGCGCGCGGATCCGCTGAACGATCGCGAGGTAGTCGGCGCGAGCGACCTCGATGCAGTCCCCTTCGCCGCCGACGAGCGGCAAGCCAACCCGCTCGTCCGCGTCGTCAGCGAGGGTGCCGAGCTCGAGCAGCGAGGGGCTCCCGGGGAGAACCTTGCGGGAGCGAACCGAGATCCGCCGCTCGCGCCACGCCCCCAGCCGACCGCTATAGAGGTCCACGAGGCGCTCGGACACCTCGGCGCCCTCGAGCAACACGCGCTGCCCATAACCCCGCCCCCACAGCCTGAGCTCCCCGTCGGAGGTGATGTCGACGACGATGCCGCGCGCGTGCGCGCCCCCCCGGCGATGCCGATGGGTGAGCCACGCGGTCGCGAGCCCGGGCAGGAGGAGGCCGAGCGATAGCGCGATCGTGGCGCGCTCACGTCGATACGCGGCGAGGAGCTGCACCCCCTCGTCGGTTCCGCGGGCGCGCTCGGGGATGCTTGGGCGTCGGTAGGAAGCGACGACCACGGCGAGGAGCAGGAAGGCGAACCAGAGCGCGAACACCCGCGCCTGCCGCCCGGTCTCACCCGGCACGTCGAGCTCGCCGCGGACCTCGAGGATCACCTCGGACATGCGGAGGGAATAGCACCGAACCGCAACGAACCCCAGCGCCCGCGGCCCGGGCGGGCATCATGCCCGACGCAGGTAGCCTTGCTCGAGCAGCACGAGCAAGCGCCTGACCGCGTCGACGTCGGTGAGGGGCGTCGCGTCGAGGATATTGTCGAGGTGTCCGTGGTTGTGCGCGAGCTGCAGGAGCGTGAGCTCGACGTCGTCAAGGTCGGTGAGCGGAGGCAAGAGCGGCCTCGGGATCGCGAGGACCTCGCTCGCGTCGGGCAAGCGCTGCCGCAGGACGTCGAGCTCGTCCATTGCGCGCTTGGCATCGATCAAGAGCGCAGACACCTCCACGTCGACGCGTCGCTCATCCGGCGGACTGCTGCGGCGCGCATCCACCTCGCCGCGCGTCGCCGCCAGCATTCGCAGGAGGACCTTCATCGGCGGCGCGGTCGGCAACGAGTCGAGCCCGCAGTCCCAGATCCTGCCGCGGTAGAGCGCGAGGAAGCCGGAGGCACCATCGAGACGCAGCTCGAGGAAGACATCGGTCCCGTCGGGCAAGGCGACCTCGCTCCCGGGCACGTACGCCTCGAGGAACGCGGCGAGTCCTCCCTCGTCGAGCAGATGGCGATAGCTACGCTGCCACTCGGGCTCGAGGACGGCCTCGACGACCTCGATCGTCGGCTCGGTCACGGAGGTCGCGAACGACGTCGAGACCTTTAGGATCGTGGCGCCAATCAACACGCGGTCCCCCTCGGACAGCAGCGTTCGCGCGAGGATCTTCCGGCCGTTGACGAAGGTACCGTTCACGGAGCCGAGGTCCTCGACCACCACGTCCCCGCCCTCGATCGCGAAGCGAGCGTGGCGGCGCGACGTCATCCCGTCGAGGAGCGCGAGGCCCGCGCTGCCCGAGCGACCGACGATCAGCGGTGCGGCTTCGGTAAGCGAGACCTCGCTTCCCTGAGAACGCCCGGTCAAGAAGCGAAGAGTGTGGTGTCGCTCGCCCAAGGATTCTCCGCGACGCCGTCGCGTCGAGCTAAAAATACTAGTGGGCGCGTGAAGCGCCGGTCAAGCCGACGAGGCGCTCCCCGGCGCGACAGGCTCGACCGCGGGCGGCATCGGGGTCCCGAGGGCCCCCATCGCCGCGGGCAGGACGAGCTCGAAGGTCGTCCCCTCGCCCTCGCGAGTCCGCACCTCGATTCGGCCACCGACGCCCTGGACGATGCGCTGCGAGATCGCGAGGCCCAGGCCGGTGCCTCGCTCCTTCGTGGTAAAGAATGGGAGAAACAGGTTCTTCAGGACCGACTGAGGGATCCCGGGGCCGGCATCCGTGACACCGACCACGACGTGACGCTCGGCGGCGAGGACCGTGGCGCCGTCGTCGCCGAGCTGCGGGCGCTCACGGACCCGAAGCCTTGTTCGAACTCCGATCCGCCCGCGACCGCGCATCGCCTGCCCCGCGTTGCGGAGCAGGTTGATGAGCACCTGCCTGAGCTGCTCGGGAGGGATTGCGACGCGCGGCACCGACTCGTCGAGCTCCTCAACCACCACGAGGTCCGCCTCGCCCCACTCGGCGCCGAGCACCTGCAACGTGCGGCGGATCACGCCGTTGACGTCGATGGGAGGCACGGCACCAGGGCTCTCGCGCGCGAGGTCGAGGACCGAGCACACCACGCGATCGAGGCGCTCGACCTCCTCCAGGATGATCCCGACGAACTCGCGGCTCGGCCCCTCTGCGCTCGAGCCATCGGGGCCTGGCTCCGCGAGGAGCTGCGCTGCACCCTTGATCGCGCCGAGCGGATTCCGGATCTCGTGAGCGAGGCCCGCAGCCATCTGCCCCAGCACCGCGAGGCGGTCGCGCTCCTTCATTTTGAGGTAGACACGAGAGCTTACGACCATCGCGCCGATCTGCGACGCGAGCTGCTCGAAGAGCGCGATGTCCTCGGGGCTGAAAGCGTCTCCGATGCGCTCGTCGGCGAGGATGAGCACGCCGACAAGCTCACCCTCCTCGGCCCGAATTCCGAGCGCGACGGCCTGCTCCGAGAGCGGACCGAGCACCGCCGCAGCAGCGAGCACCGCGTCGCCTGCCACGTGGTGACGTGGCACCGGACGCCCCTCGCGCTGCCCCCGCGCGAGCTCCTCGAGGACGACCGGCGTCTTGTGGAGCTGGTCGAGCAGCGCAGAGGCCGAAGCGACGTCGATGCGCGCCGGCGTGCTCGTGCCGAGGGCCGCTCGGCGCTCGAGCGTCGAGCCGTCGTCCGAAAGGAAGTAGAGCGCCGCCGCCGTCACGGAGCGCGACTCGTCGAGCCCACGCATGACCACCTCGGAGAGCTCATCGACCTCGAGGACGTGCGCGAGCCTGCGCCGTGCCTCGCCAAGGGATGCCTCGAGGTTTCTGCGCTCCCGAAGCACGTAGCGCTGCACCTGCAGCTCGGTCCAGTCTCGCAGCGGGTTGAACAGCACGAGCACCACGATGGCGACGACGATCGCGTTGAGCCACATGGTGTTGAACTGACCGACCACCGCGACGAGCACGTAGAAGAGACCGGCGATCAAGAACGACACGGCCGTCGCGACGACGAGCCGACCGATGAGCTCGTAGAGATCGAGCAGCCGATCGTTCCGAATTCCCTGCGCGAGCACGAACAAGAAGACGATCGAGAGCACCACGCCCACCGGCGGGGGCTGCGTTCCGCTCGCGTAGCCAAGGACCCATCCAAGGTCGACGAGCGTGAAGGCACCGGTGAACGCGCCGGTCATCACGAGGAAGCTCACCCGCCGTCGCGTCGCGCGTGAGCGGCTGTTGCGACCGCGACGCGAGAGCTCGACGAGCCCCCACGCCACCACGGCGACCGAGTACCCAACGAGCAGGCCTCGCACCCAGGAGCGCCCTGGGTAAGTCGCGAGCACGAGCGCCAACGTCGGGATCGCCAAGGCCAGCGTGAGGCGTCCAGCACGAGACCGCGCGGTACCCGCGCCTTCGTCGGGAACCACCGCTTCGAAGAGGTTCACGACGAGCGGCGGCAGCAAGACCGGAAGCGCCATCCGAAGGCGGGCCCAGAGCGGCGCCTGGTAAAAACCGAACAGCGACTGTGAAAGGTACCAAAGCCCCACGTCGGCCGCGAACGCCGCGAAGAGCGCGTGCCTCTTCCGAATGCGCGTGCCCAGGAGCGAGCTTATCGCGATCGCGAGCGCCAGCGCGCCGCAGACGAGCGTCGTCCGGAGACGCAGATCGACCGCGATATCCATCGCGCCGGTCAGCTCCGCTTCCTGGTGCGCGACCGCAGAGGTGCCGAGCCCTCGACGACCGTTGCGACCGCGTCGAGCGCCGACCGCGACGCACGCTTCCCCTCGGGGAACCGACGCGCGAGGGTGAGCTGGGCCGCGACGAGCTCACGAAAGAGAGGGACCGCCGCGGGTGCGTCGCGCTGCAGCACGCCGAGGTGACGAGCGATCGTCGCCGCGTCGCCGCGCCGCACCGGACCCGTCAGCGCCTCGGGCAGCCCAAGAACGTCGACGTTGCGCGCCGTGGTCGCGAGGAGCGAGCCGAGGGCGGACGCGGCCACGCGAGCGTCCATGCCCGACGACACGAGAAGCTCGGTCGCCGCCGCGACGATCGCGACCGCGCCGTTCGAGACGAGCGCGGCGGCCGCGTGATAGCCCGTCGCGTCGAGCGGTCCTTCGAGCGGGACCATGCCAAGGAGACGACACAGTCGACGCCCGGCCGCGACGGCCCGTCGGTCACCTGCGAGCCGCGCCCTGACACCGCAGAGCTCGGTGCCCCCCGGGCGCGCGAACGACGCGAGCGGGTGAAACTGCGCGACGGGGACCGAGGCCTCGGTGAGCGGCGTAAGCACCTCAGGACCGAGGGCCCCCGCGCAGTGGAGGACGCAGCGCGGACGGCGCTGCAACGGCAGCGCAGCGAGCCGCTCGGCCGAGCCGAAGACCGCACCGTCAGGGATCGCCAGGACCACGATCTCTCCCGCGAGCGGCTTGCCCGTACGCCCCGCGAGCAGCCGCACCTTCACGCCCACACGGCGGAGCGCGACCGCGAGCGTTCGGCCGACTTTGCCTCGCCCGAGGACGACGACGTCGAGACTCTTCATGGCGCTCGGTAGAGCCCCTCGCGAGCCACATAATCGCGCACCGCGCGCGGGAGCAGAGCGCCCAGCGTGTCTGCGTCACCACGCGCGACCGCACCGCGCACTTCAGAGCTCGACACGTCGGGCAACACCGCGCGCGGCGCCTCGGGATGGCACACGCCGACGCGACCGAGCACGATCGGAGGCGCGAGCTCGACGACGCGCTCGAAGCGATGCCACTTGTCGCGATCGTGGAGGACGTCGGCGCCGATCACGAGACGAAGGTGCCAATCCGGGTGCCGCGCAAGCAGGCCCTCGAGCGTGTCGACGGTGCGACTGACTGGCGCGTCGAGCTCGCGCTCGATGGGGCTCACGGTGACGCGCGGGAGGTCTCGAAACGCGAGACGCGCCATCGCCTCGCGGTGCTCGAAGGAGCAGAGCTCCTTGTGGAACGGGTGCCGATACGCGGGGACGACGAGCAGTTCGTCGACCTCGTGGACCGCGAGCACGTACGCCGCCGCGAGGACGTGCCCGACGTGGGGAGGGTTGAAGCTCCCTCCGAAGATCGCGACGGTTCGACTGGTCACCGGCTCTCTCTCCGGGTGTAGGCGAAGCTCAACCGTCGATCAACGGCGCGAACAGCCCGACGCCGCCCGCGATGAAGACGAAGCCGAAGACCCCCATGAGGGCGAGGTAATCTCCGAGCGACGTGAGCGGCGCCCCCGCACACAGCTCGCGCGTCCCGGCGACGGCGGCGAGCAGCGTGGGCGCGAGGAGCGGAAACAACACGACCGCGAGCACGAGGTCCCGCGCGCTCGTCCGCGCGGTCATCGCCCCGAACAGCGTCCCCGCAGCCGCGATCCCAGGCGTCGCGACGGCGGCAAAGACCGCGAGGCCCAAGCCGATGTCCCCCTCGAAGAGCGGCAGGTCGAAGAGCAGCGCCGTCGCAGGGAATACGAGCGCCTCGATCGCGAAGGTGAACGCGAGGACCCCGAGCGCCTTGCCAGCGAAGATCGCGCTGCGGAAGACCGGCAACACGAGCAGTCCGGCGAGCGCGTCGTGCTCGCGCTCGCGCTGCCAGGTTCGAGAGAGGGCCAGGACCGACGCGAAGGCCACGGCCACCCACAAGACGCCTGGCGCGACCTGCGTCCTCGACTCAGGTCCCGCGTAGAACGCGAGGGACGATATGACGACGACGAGCAAGCCGAAGAAGCCGCTCGTTGTGACGACCTCGCCCGTCGAGAGCTCGATCGCGAGGTCTTTACGAAACACCAACCACGCTTGCCTCGCCCAGCTCGCACGAACACGCGCGAGCCCGTCCGACGAGGGAGCCGCCGCGGCTCCGCTCGCGGGCTGCGAGCGACGCACGTCGGCAGAGGTCACGCGCTCAGCCGCCCGACTTCTTCGCAGCAGCCTTCTTCGTCGCCGGCTTCTTCGCAGCAGCCGCGGGCTTCGCGGCGGCAGCGGTCTTCTTTGCGGCAGCCTTCTTCGGCAGAGCGCCCTCGGCCTTCGCGCCCGACTTCTTCGCCTTCGCGGTGTAGAGGTCGTAGAGGCGGGGGACGGCGTAACCTTCGAGGCGCGTGCGGTAGCCTGCATCCTTGGTGCGACCCTCCGCGGCGAGCACGGCGTCGATCAACTTGGCGCGCGTGCCGAACTTCTCCTTCACGGCCGAGAACGTCGCGTGAAGCTTGAGGAGCTTTGCGCTCGAGACCTGATCGAGGCCCTTCGAGCCGCCGCGGTCCTGATTGAGACGCGCCACCCACAGGTCGTCGGTCGCGAGCGCCTTGACGGCGGCGACGAGCTTCTCCTTCGTCTCGAACTTCGACTTCACCTTGGAATTCGGCGTGCTCATGGTACGTATCGCCTTTCGGGAGCGCGCGTTTTAGCAAGGACGCGGCAATCGCGCAAGCCTTGCGAGGAGCAAGGTCAGAAGCGGACGACCGCCGCGCCCCACGAGATCCCCGCTCCAAGCGCGCACATCAAGACTTGCTGGCCGGGCTGGATTCGCCCGTCGCGCACGGCCTCGTCGAGGGCGATCGGGATCGAGGCGCTCGAGGTGTTGCCGTACTCTTCGAGGTTCAGCACGAAGCGCTCGAGCGGGTACCCCAGCCGCTGCGCGACCTGCGTGATGATGCGCATGTTCGCCTGATGCGGAACGACCCAGTCGATATCGCGGCTCACCAGGCCTGCAGCCTTCATGACCTGGGCGGACGACGCTGCGAGCTGCTTCACGGCCGTGCGGAAGACGTCTTGGCCGTCCATGTGCACCTTGTTCTCGGCGGCTGCGAGGACCTCGAGGGTCGCGGGACGCGCCGCGCCACCCGCGGGGATGCACAGCGCCTCGGCGAGCGAGCCGTCCGTGAAGAGCTGCGTCGCGAGGATGCCGGGCCGTGGAGCATCGGGCCGATCGCTCGGCCGCGTCATCGACGAGGGGCCGAGCACGACGGCGCCCGCACCGTCGCCAAAGAGCACGCAGGTCGTGCGGTCGTTCCAGTTCACGGCGCGAGACAGGAGCTCGACGCCGACGACCAACACGCACCGCGCCTTCCCTGTCCCGATGAACTGATCGGCGATGGTGAGTCCGTAGACGAAGCCGGCGCAGGCCGCGGAGATGTCGAAGGCCGGGATGTCGGTCGCGCCGAGCTTCTGCTGCACCAGGGTCGCTGCCCCGGGTGACGGCTGGTCGGGGGTGACGGTGCCGACGACGATGAGGTCGAGGTCGGCCACGTTGAGGCCCGCGGCATCGAGCGCCCGCCGCGCCGCCGCCGTGGCCATGTCGCTCGTCGTCTCACCGTCCGCCGCGAAGTGACGGCGTCGAATCCCCGTCCGCGTGGCAATCCACTCGTCGGAGGTCTCGACGATCGCCTCGAGGTCAGAGTTGCTGACGACCCGCGCGGGGGTGTAGCACCCCGTGCCGAGAATTCGTGTCCGCGGGTGGGTGTGCATCCTCGACTCCTCGAGCCCCTCACCGACTCAGGCGAGTCGGGCTGCGTCGCCCTCGAAACCAACCTCGGCGACGAGCGCCGCGAGGCCCATGCGCTTGACGACGGTAAAACAGCGACCGCTCACACCCCCGTCAGGATCAGTGGAGTGGCAGGACGCGAGGCGGCGCACGACAGGGCCGCCAATGAAGCTCGATCTTCGCCAGAGGCTATAGCTCGTCCCGCCCGAGGTGGGGCGCAAGCCTCAGGCGAACCCAAGGCTCAGCGAGTCTTCGCGACGACTTGGCGACCTTTATAGAAGCCGCAGGCGCCACACGCGCGGTGCGGGAGCATCACTTCCCCGCAGTTGGGACAGTTGATGTACTGCGTGGGGATGATCTTCTCGTTCTGAGCGCGGCGCATGTCACGCTTGCTCGGCGTCGTCTTTCGCTTCGGTACGGCCACGGAAACACTCCTTCGGGATGAGCGTCACTTCTTCTTCTTGGACGTCCGATGCGCGTTTTGACGCAGCACCGGGCGCCCCATCGCGGCCGAGCGTTCGGCCGCTGCCGCCATCAGCTCGTCGAGCGTGACGGCGCCCCCCAGCTGTTTTCGAAACTGCCCCAGAGGGGCTAGCCGAGGGTCCACGGGGGCCGGCGACTCCGGCCGCTCGTGAAGAACGGGGGCCGGACGGATACCTGGACACGCCTCGGAGCACAAGGGGAAGTTGGGCATCTCGAGCAAAATCGCCTCGCGGACGAACTCGTCGAGGACCACGCGCTCGCCGTCGAAGGTGTCGACCTCGGCCTCGTCCGCGCCGAACTCATACTCGTCGTCGGATTCGTCGGTCCGCCCTCCCCGCGCCGAGCCCTTGTGCCCGTGCGCCGCCGTCGGCTTTGCCGGCTGCAGCAAGAGCGACAGCTCCGCCGTCACGCGGAAGTGCGTTGGCCCGAGGCAACGGACGCAGTCGGCCTCGACGTCGGCGAACACCTTGCATCGAACGACGACGTCGTCATCCGAGCGCGACAGCCTCCCCACGAGCCGCCCGGTCTTCCCCGGCTCTGCGCGGACACCGGCGTCGGCCAGGGCGCGGTTGAGCCATGCCGCTTCGAGCGGGCAGTCGACCTCGATTCCCTCGAGGCGAATGTCGTTGGCGACGAACTGCAGAGCGGCGGTCATGGTGGCCTGCGCGGGGCCAAGGACCTTATCGGAAGCCCTCGGTCCTGGGAAAGGGAATGTGTCACATTCCGCAGCCGAGCGCCGCTCGCCCGGCTCAGTCCCGATCGAAGGGCTCGACCTGGATCGCGTCCCAGCGAGTCGTCGCCCGTAGGTCCTCGACGAGCTTCCCGTCGGAGGCCACGACCGCGACCCAGAGGGCACCTGGGTCGAGCCGGCGGCGCACCGCGGCGCTCGCCTCGCCGGCGTCCACGGTCCCGATGCGCTCGAGGGTGCGACGGTGAAAATCTTCCGGGAGGCAGAAGAGCTCGCAGTCGAGCCGCTGCTGCAGGCGCTTCTTCGCGGTGTCGATCTCGAACGCGTAAGAGCGGCGCAGATACTCGCGGGCGAAGCGGAGCTCATCATCGGTCAGCCCATCCTCGACCAGCCGCTCGAGGAGCTCGAGCTCGACCCCGAGACACGCGGCGGCATCGTCGATCGACGGGGCCGACCAAATCGTGAACGCTTCGCGCACGTGACCGCTCATCAGGCCCGAGCTCGCCCCGTAAGACCAGCCGCGCTTGACGCGGATCTCCTGCGTGAGCCTCGACGTGAACATGCCGCCGAAGACCGTGTTCGCGAGGACGAGCGCCGCATGATCGTCATCGGAGAGGCGCGTCCCAAGCGTACCGACCCCGAGCTGGCACTGACTCCGCTCGGGCTTCTCGACGATCACGAGGCGTCGCCCCTTCGGCAGGGTTGGCTCGGGCGCCGGATAGCTGACTCGCTCGCCCTCGGGGAGCCCAGCGAGGAGCTTCTCGGCGATGCGCTCCGCGTCGCTCGCCTCGACGTCGCCGCCGATCGCCACGACGACGTTCGCGCGGCAGAAAGCTCGGCGGTAGTGCGCGACCACGTCCTCGCGCGTGATCGCGCGCACCGACGCTACCGACCCCTGGACGCGTCGCCCGTGCAGGTGACCCGCGAACAAATGTCGGCGCAGCGCACGTGACGCGAGCGCGTCGTCTTCGTCACGCGAGGCCACGATCTCGGCTTCGATCTGGCGCTTCAGCTTCTCGAGCTCCACCTCGTCAAACGCCGGCTCGGCGAGCACCTCCGCGGCGAGCGCGATGGCCTCCTCGGACGAACGCACGACCGTCTCGACCCCGACGCTCGTCGCCGAGAGCCCGACGTTCGCCGCGAACTCGGCACCGAGGGCGTCGAAGCGCTCCTCGAGCTCGTCGCCCGTGCGTCGCGTCGTGCCGCGCCGCAGCATGCGCGCCGTCACCCGCGCGAGCCCCTCGAGGCCGCTCGGATCGTGCGCGCCGCCAACGCGGAAGGTGGCGACGACTTGAAGGATCGGGAGCTCGCGACTCGGCTCGACGAGGAGCTTCACGCCTCTCCCCCTGCCGCACGATCCCGGTCGTCCTCGACCTCGTCGTCCTCGACCTCGTCGTCCTCGAACTCGTCATCGCCGTTCGGAGAGGCGACGACCACGGTGCGAAGCTCGGGCGCGAGGTAACGACGAGCGGCTCGAAGCAGATCCGAGCGCGTCACACGCGCGAAGGCGTCGAGCCGCGTCCAGAGCGCCGCGGGATCGCCGAGGACGAGCTCCGAGAAGCCAATTTGCTCGGCCTTGCCGCTCGACGACTGCATTCCCTGGAACGTCGACAGCTCGTTGCGCGCCTTCACGCGCTCGAGCTCCGCCTCCGTGGGCGGCTCGCGCCGGACCTCTTCGAACAAGGCCTCGAGCTCGGCGAGAAAGCGCTCGACCTCGACGCCCTCGCGCAAGGTCGCGCTCACCTCGAAGAGCGCCGGATCACGGAAGTGACCGACCTGCCCTCCGAGTTCGCTCGCAAGCTCGGCGCCATGAACGAGCCGACGATACGCGCGCGAGGAGCGGCCGCTGAACAGCACGTCGACGAGCAGCACGAGCGGCGCGTGGTCGACGTCCCCCATCGCAGGACATCGGTACCCGACGGCGAGCTTCGGAGTCGGGGTCGGCGCGGCGAGCTCGACGCGTCGCTCCTCGCGCTGAGGCGGCTCGGGGCGTACGTCTTCGACAGGCATCTGCTGAGCAGGGATCGCCCCATAGCGTGCGGCGACGAGCGACAAGAGCGCCTCGCGCTCGACGTCGCCGACCACCACCACGGTGGCGTTGTTCGGCGCGTAGTAGGTCTCGTAGAAGCCGCGGCAATCATCGGCACCGAGCCGCTCGATGTCTTCCATCCAGCCGATCGTGGGACGGCCGTAGCCGTGTGACTCGAAGGCCGCACGAAAGAGCGCCTCGGACACCGTGCCGTCGACGTCATCGTCGACGCACTGCAGCCGCTCGTTCTTCACCACCTCGCGCTCGGTCGCGACGAC
>VGRJ01000066.1 GCA_016875405.1 Deltaproteobacteria bacterium
GGTCGACGCGAGGACGAGCGGGTCGCTCAGCGGCGCCCCCTCGCCGCGCGTCCGGCCCGACGCGACGAGCCTCGACGCGAGGGCGAGCTCTCGGTCATGCGGCGCGTGCGAGGCTCGGCTCACGGGGAGCACTTTACACCGGCCTCCGCGCCGACGCCGCTCACGCGCGGAGGCGCATCATCACCGCGACCAAACCGTCGAGCACCAACTGGGCCGCGATGGCCGCGAGCAAGAGGCCCATGATTCGCGCGATCAGGTTGATGCCCGTCCTGCCGAGCACGCGCGCGATGAGCGCACCGGAGCGCAGCGTCAGCCAGCTCAGGACGCCGAGCGCGAGGATCGCCGCGAAGAGCCCGGCCCGAAACCGAAAGTTCGAGGCCCGCTCGGACAACAGCGTCACCGACGCGATCGCGCCCGGCCCCGAGAGCAGCGGGATCCCGACCGGTACGACGCCGACGTCCTCGCGCTGCGCGCCCTCCTCCGTCTCGGCCGCGGTGGTGCGCGTCTTCGAGGGCTTGGCGCGCAACATCTCGAGCGCGATCGTGAAGAGCAAGATCCCCCCCGCGATCTTGAACGCCGGCATGCTGATGCCGAAGAACCGAAAGATCACCTGGCCACCGACCGCGAAGGTCGAGAGCACGACGACCGTGGTGATGCTCGCGCGCAGCGCGATTGAGGCGCGCTTCGTCTCATGTTCGCCCGCCGTGAGCGATAGAAAGGCGGGCAGCGCGGCGACCGGATCGACGATCGCGACGAGCGACGAGAACGCCGTCAGTCCGAACACCACCGCCTCGTTCACGAGGGCGCGTCTACCGCGCGCGTGACCCAGCGTAAAGCCGCGCCGCCGCCTTCGCCACGGACGCCGACCGGCGCGTACGCCCCGCCGCGAGCTCGACGGAGAGGCGCGCCCCGGTGCATCACGCCCGGCCGCCGCTCACGTCTTGTCGTCGTCGTCGTCGTCGTCGTCGTCGTCGTCGTCTAGCTCATCGAGTTCGTCGTCGAGCTCGTCGTCCTCGTCCTCGGCGCGCCGGAAGGCCTCGCGCGCCGCGCGCAGCTCCTCCTCGGCGAGCGCGGCTGCAGCCTCGTCCCCCATCGACCGGTAGAGCTCCACGACCCGCTCGAGCGCCTCGATCCTCACCGGGTGCCCGTCACCGAGCCCCTCGTCGAGAAACTCGATCGCGCGCTCGAGGAAGTCCTTCGCCTCCCGGTTTTTACCGCTCTGAACCGCCGCGGCCCCAAGGCCGAGGAACGCCTTGCCGGTGAGCGCGTTGAGGCCATGCGCGTGCCCCTCGGAGTCGGGCTGCGCGTCGCGGAGCACCTCGAGCACTCGCCCGAAGAGCCGCGACGAAGCCTCGGCCTCGCCGACCTCGAGGCTCACCTCGCCCATCGTGATGAGGACCGACGCGAACACGTCGACGTCCTTCGGTGCCTGCGCCTCAAGCATCGTCGCGGCCCGATCGAGCAAGCTCATCGCGCCGTCGACGTCGTCGCGATCGAGCTCGATGAGCGCGCTCGTGTAGATCGCCCCTGCGAGCGTGCGAGCCCCGGCTGCACCGAGCCCTTCGAGCGCCTTCACCGCCCGCGAGGCGTGCTCCGACGCGGCGTCGAGGTTGCCTTGGCAACGCTCGAGCTCGGCCTGCGCGGCATCGAAGCGCGCCCGGAGCACGTCGTCCTCGAGCTGACCCGACTGGAAGGCTGCGTTCGCGAGCGCGACGAGCATCGCCGCCTCCTCGAAGGCGCCCTCGGCCGCGGCAACCTCGATGGTGTCGAAGAGCTCCTCTGGCGTGAGCTCCTCCTCGTCGTCGTGATCGTCGTCGTTGTCGTGATCATTCATCGTTCGTCTCCTTGCCCCCGCCGCAGAATCCTTGCGTAGAGCTCACGGACCGGGAGCTTGGTCTCCTCGGCCAGGACCTTGGCGACGTCTTTCGCGCGGCCCCCTGCCGCGAGCAGCTCGTCGATGCGCGCATCGACGTCGATCACCGCCGCGGGGCGACGTCGGTAAGGCCCGAGCACGATGGTGAGCTCGCCTCGCCACTCGCGCCCCTCAGCGAGCGACCTCAGCGTGCCGCGCAGAAGCTCCTCGTGCAGCTTTGTGAGCTCGCGCGCGACCACCGCCTCGCGCTCGGGCATTCGCACCGCGAGCTCGCCCAGGGTGTGCTCGACGCGCTGCGGTGATTCGAAGAAAATCGCGGTCTCTTCGGTCGCCTCGAGCTCGGCGAGGAGCTCGGTTCGGCCGCTGCCCTTGCGCGGTAAGAAGCCGAAGAAGCGAAACCTGTCGCCAGGAAATCCGGACGCCGCGAGCGCAGTCGTCACGGCGCTCGCGCCCGGGATCGGCACCACCTCACGCCCGTGCTCGGCGGCGGCGCGCACGAGGGCCGAGCCCGGATCGCTGACCGCCGGCGTCCCGGCGTCGGTCACGAGCGCGATGGCTTCACCCACCTCGAGGCGCGACACCCAGCGGTCCACCGAATGCCGTTCGACGTGCGCGTCGAGGCGCTCCACGCGCTTGCCGGCGATGCCGAGGTGCGTGAGGAGCGCGCGCGTCCGTCGCGTGTCCTCGGCGAGGATGACGTCGGCCTCGCCGAGCGCTCGCACCGCGCGTGGCGTCATGTCTTCGAGATTGCCGATCGGCGTGGCGACGATCGTCAGCCGCCCACGCCCGGCGCTCACGGAGTCCATCAAACCCCCAGCTCGACCGCGTCGCCGAGCTCGCTCTTTAGATACTCGCGGAGCTTGCCGGCGAGCCTGGCCTCGAGCTGACGCACGCGCTCGCGCGACACGCCGAAATCTTCACCGAGCTTCTGGAGCGTGAGCGGCTCCTCTGCGACGAGCCGCTGATCGAAGATCACGAGATCCTTGCCAGTCAACGTCGCGCGGAAGCGCGTGAGCCGCTCGTTCAAGAGCTCGCTCAGCTGGCTCTGCGCGACGGTCTCGTCCGCCCCGCGCTCATCGCTCGCCATCATCTCGATGCGCGGCACCGAGCGGCCCTCGGCGTCTCCGAGCGGCGCGTCGAGCGAAGCCTCACCCGACGAGAGCCGGCGGTCCATCTCCTGGACCTCGGACGCCTTTACGCCAAGCCGCTCGGCGATCTCGTCGGCGGTCGGCTCGATCCCCATCGCCGAGAGCTTCGCCTTCTGCTTGTTCAGGTTGAAGAAGAGCTTCCGCTGCGCCTGCGTCGTGCCGAGCTTCACGAGCCGCCAGTTGTTCAGGATGAAGCGCAACATGTAGGCGCGGATCCACCAGGCGGAGTACGACGAGAGCTTCACGCCGCGGTACGGATCGTAGCGCGTCACCGCCTGCATGAGCCCGATGTTCCCCTCTTGGATGAGGTCCATCATGTTCTTGTAGGCGCGGCGATATTCGTACGCGAGCTTGATGACGAGGCGCAGGTTCGCGGTGACGAGGCGCCTCGCGATCTCGGGATCGCCCGTCTCGACGTAGCGCGTCGTGAGGTCTCGCTCTTGCTCGGGCGTGAGCAGCGGGTAGCGCTGCACCTCGCGGATGTAAGCGTTGAACGGGTCACGCCGCGAGAGCGCGTAGCCCCCATCCGTCGCATCCTTGGGCTCGGCCTCGCGCGCGTCGAGGTCGTCGGTCCCCTCGTCGGCAGCGCCGAGCTCGTCGGCCTCCTCGACCGCGACGAGCTCGCCCTCGAACGCCTCGGCGTCAGCGAAGCCGCCGCCCTCGCCGGAGAGCGTCTCGTCGAGTTCCGACTCTCCGTCGGCCTCGCCCTCGGCTTCACCAACGACTTCACCCTCATCCCCGTCGTCGTGGCGGCGGGACGCAGGGTTCGCGCTCGCGGTGCCTGGGGTGCGCTGTCGCTTCGCCATGTCGCCGTTCTGGTAGCCATCCTTAGTACGGATCGCCAGTCCCGCCTACGGTTCTCGAAGCGCACCTCGGGCGCGCCGTGCTAAGGCCGAACGGTGGCGTCGAACGACGGCGGACGAGCGGTCGAACCCCGGGGGCGCGGCACACGGCCGTGGTACCTCATCGTCACGATGGGCCTGATGTGGCTGCTCGGCATGACGAGCTCGGCCAGCGGCTGCTCGAACGTCGGCTACCTGCGCGGGTCGCACGAGCTGCCGGACACCCTCGCCAAGATGCGCGAACAGTCGCGCGAGGCGAGCGCGCGCGCGTCCGCTCCGGCGGGCTCGGCGGCGGCGTCCGGCTCGAGCTCGCCGGAGGCCGGCCCTCGGGTCTCAGGCCCGCCGACAGGTCCACGGACGCTCGACCTCGCGCACCCGCTCGTCCGCGCGAGCCTCGCTCGTGAGGAAGCTCGCCTCGAGGCCATGAGCGCGCAGTACCGCCGCGCGTTTCCGCTGTCGCTCGGCCAGACGTTGCTCGGGCTCGTGCTGGTGTTCGCGTCGATGGCGACCCTCGGAGGACGACGCAGCGCGCGGAGCCTCGCGCTCCAGGCGATCGCGGCCAACGCGGTCCTGCTCGTCGTCACGTTCGCGCTCCTAGGCCCGGTGCGCCAGGCGATGGCCGACGCCGTCGCACGCGAGGTCGGCACCCTGAGCCTCGACGGCGGCGAGGACGGCGGGCGGGCGACGCTCGAGGAGCGACGCGAGGAGATGCTCGCGACGGATCGGCAGCTCCTCTACCTGCAGCTCGGCCTCTTCGCGCTCGCCGCGACCGCGCTCACGCGACCGCGCACCACGGCCTTCCTCGATGCCGCCGAGGCGCGCCGCGACGACGACTCCGAGCCCACGGACGCATGAAGCGCCCTCCCGTCCTCCGGCTCCCCGAGCACGTCGCCAATCAAATCGCGGCCGGCGAGGTCGTCGCCCGGCCGGCCAGCGTCGTGAAGGAGCTCGTCGAGAACGCCCTCGACGCAGGCGCGACCACCGTCAGCGTCGCGATCGAAGCCGGCGGCGTCGCGCTGGTGCGCCTCGTCGACGATGGGCACGGCATGAGCCGCGAGGACGCGACCGCCGCGCTCGAGCGGCACGCGACCAGCAAGCTCCGCACGCCCGAGGATCTGCTGGCACTGAGGACGCTGGGCTTTCGCGGCGAGGCGATCCCCAGCATCGCCTCGGTGAGCCGCTTTCGGCTCCGCACGCGGACGTCCGACGACGACGAGGGGACCGAGCTCGCGAGCGAAGGCGACGGGCGCGTCGAGGTGCGACCGTGCGGCTGCCCGGTGGGGACCGTCGTCGAGGTGCGCGACCTGTTCTTCAACGTCCCTGCGCGTCGCAAGTTCCTGCGCGCGGTGGCGACCGAGTCCGCGCACGTCGGTGACGTCGTCCGCGAGGCCGCCCTCGCGAACCCGGAGGTGCAGCTCGAGCTGTGGCGCGATGGCCGACTGAGCCGCACGTGGCTACGCGCGACGAGCCGGAAGACCCGCGTCGAGGACGCGCTCGGCGCGGCCCCCGCGATCTCCGCCGTGGAGCGGCGCGGGCCGCTCGTCATCGAGGCGTACCTCAGCGGTCCCGACCGCACCACGAACGGCGCGAGCGGGCTCACCTTCCTCGTCAACCGACGCCCCGTCGACGATCGCGCGCTCGCGCGCGCCGTCGCCGCCGCCTACGGAGACCGCCTCGAGCGCGGCAAGTACCCCGTCGGCGTCGTCTACCTCGAGCTGCCCGCCGAGGCGTGCGACGTGAACGTGCATCCGCAGAAGGCCGAGGTCCGCTTCGCCGAGCCCCGCGCCGTAAACGATGCGCTGCGATCCGTCCTCGCTGCAGAGCTCGCGCGGGCAGCGCCGCGAATGGGCGGGGACGAGGGAGGCGGCGTCGCTCATGGCCCCCCCGCGAGCGCCCGCAACCTGTGGGCACGCCGGGACGAGCGAGCCGCGCAAGCCCTCGCGGGCGAGCCCGAGACCGTCTGGACCTGGAGCGGCCCACTCAATGACGCCCGTCAATTGACAACCGTCATGTCCCCTGCGGTCGCCGCAGAGCCCTCACGGCCAGAGCCACGCAGCGCGCCTCCACTCGGCCCCGCAGCGCCCGCTTCATCCCAAGCCCCAGGGCATCGCGCCGCCGTGGCTCCCACAGCGAGCCGCTACGTAGCCGAGCTCGGCCAGGTCGTCCTTGCGGCCACGCCGACGGGCCTCGCGTTCGTCGATCGGCTCGCCGCGCTCGCGAGGGTGACGACACACCGGGCGCTCGCCGAGCTCGCGGCAGGCCCGCTCCAGCCGCGCCGGCTCGTCTTCCCGCTGAGGCTCGAGGTAACGGCCGAGGCGGTGATGAGCCTCGAGGCCCACGGGCCGGCGCTCGAGCGGCTCGGGTTCGAGCTTCGCGCGTCCGGGCCGAGGACGCTGGTCGTTCACGCCGTCGCGGACGTCTGGTCGAAGGCCTCTGCAGAGGTGCTCGCTCGGGCCGCCCTCGCTCGGGCGACGTCGCTCTCGACGTCGGAGGGTCGCGTCGCGTTCGCTCGCTCGGTCGGAGCGAGCCTCGTCGACGACGGCCCTCTCGGGCCCGCCGCCGGCGAAGCCCTGCTCGAGGCGTGGCTCGCCGCGCTCGATGGCGCAGACCCACGCGACGCCGCCGATGTGCGCGCGTTCGTCGCGGCGTCCGCCTACCGGGAGGAGCGTCGCGGAGTGTGAGCCTCATCGCGAACGTCGCCCCTCCCGAGGAGGGCGAGCTCCTCGTCGTCGTCGGGCCCACCGCAAGCGGAAAGACCGACCTCGCGCTCGAGCTCGGCGAGCGCTTCGGGGGCGAGGTCATCGGCGGCGACAGCGTGCAAATTTACACGCGCTTCGATCTCGGCTCCGGCAAGCCGAGCGCCGCCGAGCGGGCGCGTGTCCCGCATCACCTCGTCGACGTGCTCGATCCGCTCGCGCCGCTCGATGCGGCCTCCTTCGTCGCGCGCGCCGACGCGGCGATCGCCGACGTGCGTGCGCGCGGTCGCGTGCCGATCGTGTGCGGTGGGACGTTCCTGTGGGTCAAGGCGCTCCTCCGTGGGCTCGCCCCGATGCCTCCTGCCTCACCCGAAGCGCGCGCTCGCCACGAGGCCCTCGTCGTGACGAGCGGACGCGCGGCCCTCCACGAAGAGCTTCGACGCGTCGACCCGGAGAGCGCGGGACGCCTCGCCCCAAACGACACGGTCCGCGTGAGCCGCGCCCTCGAGGTGTTCGAGCTGACGGGCAAGCCTCAGAGCGCCTGGCACGCCGAACACTCGTTCGCCGAGGAGAGGCACCGCGCCCGCCTGCTCGGGGTCTTCCGCGAGCGAGACGAGCTCGACCGGCGCATCGCGGCGCGCACCGCCGGGTGGTTGCGCGAGGGATGGCTCGAGGAGGTCCGCGCGCTCGTTCGAGACGGGTACGCCGACGCGCGCGCGATGGGCTCGGTCGGCTACCGGCAGGTGCGCGAGCACCTCGATGGCTCGTTGCCTGCGGGCGAGCTCGGAGCGTCGATCGTCCGCGCGACGCGCGTCTTCGTTCGACGGCAACGCACCTGGCTGCGCGAGGAGCCCGTCGTCTGGCTCGAGCCTCGCTGAGGTTCGAGCGCCGCGACGCGGCCGCCTAGGCTCAGCGCAGCCGAAGCGACAGTGCGACGTCGAGCACGCTCCCGAACGCGTCGGACGACAAGACGGCGCGCGACGAGACGTAATCGACGACATCGCTTGCCTCGCCCGAGAAGAGGGCGGTGCCGAGCGCGCCGGCGAGCGGCGTATCTTGGAGCTCCCGCGCAACCACGCGCGACGCGGCGGCCTCCGGCACCGGACTCTGCGAGAATGGGGCGTTCTCGCTCTCGTACCCGGCGAGCGCGCCGGGCATGAGCGTGACGGGCTCACCTGGCGGCGGCGGGTTCGTCGGGACCTCGTCGTCGACACGTCGCGGCACCGGTGTCGCGTGGTCGTCGTCGAAGGAGAGAGGCTCGGCGAAGTGAAGCGCCGCGTGCGCCTCGAGCGCCTGATCGAACGGAGCACCCCAACCGCCCGACATGGCGAAGATGTCTTCGGAGACCCCGATGTCGTCGAGCGGTCGAGGCTGCGACGCAGGTGCGCCCTCGAGCGGCGCTTCCTCGCCGACGGCTCCGAACCCGGGCACCGCACCGGCCTCGTGCGCGTGACTCGGGAGGAACGAGTGAATCTCGCTGATCTCGCTCGCGAGCTGCATGACGTCCGAGACCGCCTCGGGCAGCTCGCTCACCACGAGGCCCACGTCGCTCGCCACCTCGTGCTGCGGGGCGTCGACGAGCGGGCGGCGCGTCTCGTGCTCGGAGACCGGCGTGACGGCCTCCGAGCGCTCGTACGCAAAACCGCCGGCAGGAGTCACCGCCTCCGAGCGCGCGTACGCGAAGCCGCCCGTGGGCGTCTCGGCGCCGCTGTCCGAAGCCTCGGCCCTACGCTCGGCAGCCGGGTGCGCCTGGATTGGAGTCGACGCCTCGTGCAGCAGCTGCCCGTGACGGAACTCGGCGTCGAGTGCGAGCGCCGCGTCGAGCGCGTGCAGCGAAGGGGTGAAGGGGTTCGAGGTCGAGCCGGGGACCTCCTCGAAACGGATCCCCTCGGGGCCGATCGTCGCTCGGAATGAGATCGGAGGAGGCGTGGCCGCTTCGTCGTCCGTCTCATCGTCGGCGATGGCGTAAGCCGAGGCGTCACGCGGCGGAGGGGTGAGCTCTTCTTCGTCCGTCGCGCCCGGCTCACCGTCCGACCCTGGCGGCGTCGTGCACGTCTCGAGGAGCGCGCTCGCATCGACCGTGGGCGGATCGATCGTCAGCGGCTCGGCCATCGGAGGGAGGGTGCTCAACGGCTCCACCGTCGAAGGCTCCACCGTCGAAGGCTCCACCGTCGAAGGCTCCACCGTCGAAGGCTCCACCGTCGAAGGCTCCACCGTCGAAGGCTCAGCCGTCGAAGGCTCAGCCGGCGGCGGGACGACGTCGAGCACGTCGGCCCTCGACTCCTCGAGCCACCGCGGCTCGACCGCTTTCGGGGCGACCACGCCCTCGACGCGACCGTCGCGCTCGGCTGCGGCGGCCGACTCTCGCGCGCGAACCGCGCGGCGTCGGTTGCGTCGGACCCGCGCGAGCAGCTCCTCGAGGACTCGGACGCGCTCGACGTCGCTCATGCGCTCGCCTCCTTCATGCGCACGAGCAGATCGCCCCAACCGACTCCGGCATCGAGCGCGGCGAGCACGCCGTCGACGGCCTCATCTCCGAGCACGACGAAGCGCGTCCGCGAGCCCTCCCGAGTCAGCGGCACCACCGAGGCTCCGCGTCCGCACGAGGTCCGAAGCGCAGCCGAGAGGACGCCGCACAAAAGGACGTCGCCGATGGGCTCATGCGCCACCGGACAGTGGTCGACGACGAGCGTCACGACCTTGCCCCAGCGCTCGGCGACGAGGGCCCCGAGTCCGCCCAGCGCGAGCTCGCCGGCCAGGTGCTCGACGACGACCGCGAACGGCGCCTCACGCACGGCGTCGGTGCTGCCCGCGCGTTCGGCGCTCGACGCGAAGCGCTCCTTGATACGCGCCCCCATCGATTCACCGATCGCGTGGCCGAGCCCGACGACCTGCTCTTCTCCCGCGACGGAACAGAGCGCCATCAGCGCCTGCGCCGGAACCATCACGCGCGCATGGGACGAGTCGAGCCGGAGCTGCCCGAGGCGGAGGTCGAGCCGGATCACCCCGCGAGGGTCGAACGTTCCTGGCCCGGACGTGCTCATCGATACCGGTTCTACGGCTAGCACGCGCGGGCTGTCAAACGCCGTAAGGCTCCCGTCGTGATTCGCTCATTCGCTCCGCCGCGCTTCGTCGACGGGCTATGCTCAAGCGCGTCGTGAGTCGTCTCCGTTCTAGGTTGCTCGTCCCGCTCGCGGGGCTCGCGTGGCTCATGGCGACGCCCCAGATCGCGAGCGCGGACCCGACCCCCGCGGCTCCACCCGAGCGCCCGGCAGCGCGCCTCGTGGGCTGCTCTACATACGCACCCGTATGTGCCCACGCCGTGGCGGGAACGACCCCGTCCGCCGAGGCGCTGCACGCGACGCTGACGAGCGCCGAGAGCATGCTTGAGTTCCTCCGGCGAAGCGGACTACCGACCTTCGCGCCGAACGACCGCGCGGGCGGAGGGCCCGAGCTCGACGTGTACCTCGACGCGAACGAGAAGGGCGGCCACGCGGTCGTCGAGCCGCGCAGCGCCGTCGGCGCGCACGACGTCGCGAGCGCCTTCGTCGTCGCAGAGCCTCACGTGGACGGGTGCCGCCTCGCCTCGAACGTCGCGCGAGCCACCGCCGCGGCGGTGCTCCTCCAGCTCTCGCCCGGCGCGCACGCCTCGACGATCGCGCTCGGCGCAAGCCAGCTCGCCGCCCTCGCCGCCCCCTGCCCGACCGTCGAGTTCGCGGCCGTCGACGCCTTCCAACGCGCGCCCGAGGGCGGCCTGACGCGCTCGGATCCCCGGCAGTTCCACGGCGGTGCCCTCTGGCTCGAACACCTCGACGCGACCTACGGCAGGCCATTCACCTCGCGGCTCTTTACCGACCTCGTCGCACTCACCAGCCAGCGCACGGCCGCCGACGCCCTCGACCTCGCCGCCGAGCCCGACCTCTACGACGTGTTGAGGCGCGTGTTCTCGGCCCTCGGCACGAGCCTCGACGAGGCGCTCTCGAGCTTCGCTGTCGCTCGCGCGTTCGTAGGCTCCCGCAGCGACGGCGCACACATCGCCGACACCGAGCGGTTCGGCGACCTCGGCCGCGTGCGCTTCGACTGGCGCGCGGACCTCGCAGGGCTCCCGCGGCGACTGCAGACCCGCCCGCTCGAGCCGACGGGCGCATCCTACCTCTGGCTCGAGACCGTAGGCGCGACCGAGAAAGAGGGCCTCGTCGTCTCGATCGAGTGCGAGGCGACCTACGCGTTTCGCTGGGCGCTCGTCACCGTCGACGCCGAGGGCAAGGAGCTGGGACGCCACATCGGAGGGCGCTTCGGCGAGGACACGACGCAGCTGACGCTCGCCAACCTTGCGGGGGTGGCGGCCGTGCTGGTCGTCGGCACGTCGCTCGGCCACGACGATCGCGAACGAGCCTTCGACCCCGAGGACCGAGTCTCGGGCGAGGCCGTGTGCGAGGTCTCGCTGCACCGAAGCTGAGCGCTCGGCTGCGCCGTCACGAAACGACGCGAGGTCAGGGGAACGGGCGGCGACGGGCGGCGAGGCACAGCTCGCGACGCACCGGCTCGATCGGCAGCGCCCCGTCGGGGAGCTCGTCGCAGGCGATGGGAGCCTCGTAGGGCGCGCCTCCGACCGCGAGGGCCCGTGCGTTTGGGAGCGCCCCATCCCCCGCGAGGCGCGCGTGGAGCGACCACCACCTCGGGGTCGGAGTGCGAATGTCACCCGGCGCGCCGACGAGCGCTCGCGCGCCCTCCTCATCGCGCTCGGCGAGCAGCGCCTCGGCGTGAAGGCAACGAACGGCGGCGTCCGTCGGCAAGAGCTTCGACGCGCGCGCCACCACGTGCTTTGCCGCGGCCACGTGGCCCCGCCCCAACAAAAGCTCACCGAGCCGTCGGCGCCGCGCGACCTCCCGGTAGCTCGTGACGACGCCCGTCGGCAGCTCGCGCCCTCCCATGAGCTCCTCCGGCAGCGCTCGCGGGGTCGACGCGAGCCACGCTCGCCAACGACCGTCCCACTCGGCGAGGCTCGCGCCGCTTACCGTCTGAAACGCTTCCTCGGGCTTCGCACTGGCAGGCGCATCCCGGAGCGCGGCGAGCAGCTTCGGTAGTGCGCTCTCCCCCATCTGCTCGACCCAATACGCGACGAAGCTCGACACCTCGGCGAACGCGACCATCGCCTGGTCGGCGCTCGGCAGCATCGCGATCGACGGACCCAGCCCGTCGAGCGGCAGCCCGAGCCCGCGCTCGATGCCTGCATGCGCGACGTCATCGGACGAAGGGATTCCATCAAACGGGTGACGTGGTCGCCAGCGAATCTCTTGGCGCTTCGCGACCCCCTCCTGAAGCCACAGCGGCGCGCGGTCGCGCGTCGCCTGCGAGAGCACGAGGTGCGTCATCTCGTGCGCGAGCGTGTCGAGCCAACCGTAGCCGTGCGGGGTCGCTCGCGGCGAGAGGAGCAGCACGCGCCCCCACTTCGCGACGGCGACCGTCCCGGTCGTCTGCGCCGCGCGCTCGGGGAGCCCCGAGAGGGCGGACAGGCTCAGCTGGTCGCGGACAAGGTCGATGAAAATGGGATCGGGCAGCCGCGTCCCGAGCTCGCGCGCGAGGGTGTCGCGGATCGCGAGCGCCGAATCGACCAGCAGCGGGAAGAGCGCCTCGTCGGACGAGTCCTGGAAGCGCACGACGACGCCGCGCGGATCTCGACGAACGAGGGTCGCGGCCGTCGCGCGAGCGCAACCCACCGCGATCGCCTCGAGCTCCGCCACCCGCTCGTCGTCGCGGAGATCGGGTCGATCGAGGAACTCTACCGCGCCGTCGCAGTCGCCTCGGTAGATCGCGAGCCGCGCGCGCTCGACCACGACGTCGGCCGCGTCGCCCCCGCCCTCGAGGATCTTGCCGGCACCGAGGAAGTCGAGATCGAGGATCGCCACGCGAGCGCGGACCGCTCGGAACGGGAGGTCATCCGCGTGACCGGAGGCGCTCATGCACACGAACGCGAGGAGGCACAGCGCCACCGCGAGCCACCCGCAGCGAGGCCGCGATGAACCAAAGCACCCGTGCGAGCGCCTCATCGGAGCAACCCCTCCGTGTAACGGCGCACCGAATCGCGCAGGCGCCCCGGCGAACGCTTCCCCAGGCCCTCGGTGACCCGACGGCGAAACCGCGCGGCAGCCTCATCGGGTCGCTCGTCGGGGACATCCGCGTTCTGGTCGAGCTCGTCGCCGTCTCCGCTCTTGCCCTTTCCGTCGCCCTCCTGCTCCTTCTCGGGTTGCGCCATCTCGAGGAGCCGCTGCGCTTCACGCTGTGCGTCGAGCCCCTTCGCCCCGCGCCGTCCCTGAAACTCCCGGGCGGCGGCGTCCATCTCACGCGCGGCCTCGTCGAGCTTCTGCATCATTTCCTCCGGCAACGGCGCATCGCTCGCCTCGCTCCGCTCGCGCAGCTGTCGTGCCCTTTCTGCCAGCGATTTCTCGCGCTGCGCGGCCTTTTCGAGGACGGCTCGAGCCGCCTCCGACGCGCGCTTGCGGCTCTCTGCGAGCGCCTTGTCGGTCTCCTTGAGGAGGCTCCTCATCGACGCCGACGCCGACCTCGCGCTGCCCGCGACGTCGTGGTCGCTCGAACCTCGTGGGGCCTCCGCGCCATGCTTCGCCGCTCGCTCGAGCGCCTCCAGGGCGCGCTTTCCGTTCTCGGAGGCGGCACCGAGATCGCCGCGCTCGAGAGCCGCTGCCATCCCCTCGCCCTGCGAGCGCGCTTCCGCCGCCTCCGAGCGAGCGGACGAGGGCTCCGCTCCCTGCTCCGGGAGCTCCTTCGTCGCGTTTCGGACGCCTTCGGCGAGCCGTCGAAGCTCCTCGCGCCGCGCCTGCTTCTCCTCGTCGCTCCCCGCGTCGTCGAGCGCGCGCTCGACGTCGGCGACCTCGGAGGCGTGGTCTCGCCGTAGCTCCTCGAGCGCATTCTCGAGCGAAGCCGCGTCAGCCGCGGCGTCGGAAGGCGGTGCCCCCTCGCCCGACGCGCCCGACTCGGTCCCTCCTCCCATTGAGCCGCTGCCCGACGAGCTGAAGGACGGGTCGGGGTGACGCAGGCGGTTCGCGAGATCGAGGGCCGCGAGCCGAGCGTGGTGCCGATCGCCCTCCTTCGACGCGCGCGCGATCCTAGCCAAATCGCTCTCGACGATCTCGCCGAGGTCGAGCCCAAGGCGACCGAGATCGATGAGGTTTCGTCCGCCGCCCTCGAGCACCCCCAGCGCGGCGGCGAGTCGCCGCTCGGCCCGCGCCCGCTCCTCGAGCTCGCGGCTGGATTTGATCGCGGCAGCCGCCTCGTCGGCCACCTCGGCCAGCTTTCGCGCGGAGCTTCGCGTATCACGCTCTCCGAGCGCCTCGATCAGGGCGTCGAGCCCGAGCAGCGTCGCCTCGGTCGTCTCCACGAGCTTCGCGAGGGCAGGCTTGGTCGGGGTCCTCTCAAGTGCCTTCCACGCCGCGCCGAGTCGCTCGAGTTGGCCACGCGCCGCCGCACTGACGCGACCCGGAATGCGAAGACCGCCAAAGTCCCTACGCAGCGCGCCGAGCACGGCGTCGACGGCCTGTCGCTGCTTCGGAGCTTGCTCCGCGAGCCATGGGCGCGACGGCGTGAGGTCGGGCAGGACGCGGGTGGCGAGCAGATCGGTCATCGCATCGCGCGCCTCTCGGAGGGCGCGGTGTCGGAGCGCCTCGAGCTCCGCGACCTGGGGCGGGACCACGACGACCGAGGGGCTCTTGCCCCACTTGGGTCCGCGGATCGCGTCGTTGTCGAGCGCCTCGACGGTGACCTCGATCGGCACGAAGCTCTTCGCGATGAAGGGGTCCCGCGCGAGCACGTCGAGCCCTCCACGATCGCTCGCGCCTTGGGGCTTCGAGAGCGGCCGCCGCTCCTCTCGCTCGCCTGAGCGCAGCACGAGGACCACCTCGCGCAGACCATGATCGTCGCTTGCCTCCCAGTGGATGGGGATGCGCGGATGCTCGAGAAGCTTCAACGTGGACGGCGCACCGTCGATCGACACGACCGGCGCGCCGTCGATGATCGGGACGACCTCGAGGCCGCTCGGCTCGAGGATGCGCACGTCACCGAACCTGGCCGCGACCCGCAACGACGCGCGCTCGTCGATCACCCAGCGCGCGACGAGCGCCCCCTCGGGGTCGAGCTCGAACGGCACCTCCCGTCCACCATCCCCGAGGACGAGGGACCGTCCGGCGCGACGCGGGACCGCGCGAACCGTGAGGACGGTCCCGACGGGGAGCTGGAGCGGCGCCAGCGGGTCGACGACGGACGCCGTCGCTCCGAGGTAAGCGGGCGGCTCGGCGAGCACGACCGAATCTTCGAGCCACGCGAGCGGCACGGGGGCCACACCGCCCCTCGCGACGAGGACGTCGAGCCCCTCGACGATCCGCGCGGGATCCCAGGCGGCGAGGCCGAACCCGACCGCGGCGAGAAGCGCACCACCCGCCGCGTAGAGCCACGCCTCTCGGCCGGCGCGACGCACCAACCGCTCGAGGTCGACACGCCCGAGGAGCCGCGCCACATGAAGCTCCGCGAGCTCCGGCGATCCTGTGTCCTCGCGGGCGGTGGTGCGCTCGGCCGTCGCGAGCGCGCGTAAGACGGCGTGACCAAGCTCGGGCTCGGTGTGGAGGACGGTCGCGCGGACACCCTGCCGCGCATCCGCTTCGCACCTACGCTCGGCGAGCCTCGCGAGCACGAGAGGAACGACGCCAGAAAGCGCCAGAAAAATCGCGCCGAGTCGAGCTCCGGCGGTCCCTACCCGGGCGAGCAACACGGCCAGGGAACACGCGGCTCCCGCGACGCCAATGCACGCGCGGCGCAGCGCCGGACGCACCTCCCGGCGCCACGGTTCGTGGAGCTGCTCGACGCTCCCCAGCCGGGCCATCGCTCAAACTTAGTACGACCCTGGGCGCGCGTCCCGCCCCGCGCGCGCGGCCACGGCAAATCGACCGGGCGAGGTAACGTCGCGGCGCAGGATGGCGTAGGTTGTGAGAATGCCTTCTTCACGTCCTCCAAGCCCCGAGGTCGAGCCGCGAAGCCCCGAGGTCGAGCGCCTTCTCGCGCGACGCCGCTTCATCACTCGCGCCGCGGCGGGCACGGTGCTGACGGCGCTCGGCGGCGGTCTCTATCGAATCGTCGAGGATCTCCTGTGCGGCGAGGCGCTGGCGCAGACACGAGGCGACGGGCGGCTGCGCGTCCCGCCGGGGCAGCGTGTCCTCGAGCGGCTGAAGCCGATGGGCGGCGAAGAGGGCGACCCCAGCACGGCGTCGTTCGGGCTACGCGTTCACGGCGACGTCGAGGAGCCCTTCTCGCTCGACTGGACGGGGCTCCTCGCGATGCCGCAGACGACGCTGAAGTCCGACGTCCACTGCGTGACGGGCTGGTCGGTGCTCGACGCCGAGTGGTCGGGCGTGACGCTGCGCGCGCTCGCCGATCGAGCCCGCCCATCGCGGAGCGCGCGCCACGTGATCTTCGAAGGCGCGCATGGCTACACCGCGAACGTGCCCTTGCGCGAGGCGCTCGGCCCGACGGTCATGGTCGCGCATCGCCTTGGCGGAAAGCCGCTCGCCGCGACGCACGGCGCGCCGGTTCGCGGCGTCGTCCCCGATCTCTACTTCTGGAAGAGCGCGAAATGGCTCACCGGCATCCGGTTCGTCGCCCGCGACGCGCCGGGGTATTGGGAGCGCCGCGGCTACCACAACCACGGAGATCCTTGGCGTGAGGAGCGGTATGGCTGACGACGCGACCTCGACGACGAGCGAGTCGGCGGCCGCCGCGAAGGCCTCCGGCGCGCGACGACGCCTTGCGCTCCGCCCCTGGCTGCGCGCGCTCCACCGTGATTTCGGCTACCTCGTCGTCGGGCTCACCTTCGTGTACGCGCTGAGCGGGCTCGCGGTGAACCACATCGCCGACTGGGACCCGAACTTCATCGAGCGCGAAGAGACGCTGAGCCTCGGGGCGCCCCTCCCCGCCGAGGACGACGAGCTCGCCGCACAGCGCATCGCCACCGCGACGGGTCTGCGACAGCCTCTCGACTCTGTCGAGCGCGCCTCCGACGACGAGCTCGAGGTCCGCTCGGGCGGTACGACGGTGACCGCCGAGCTATCCAAGGGAGCGTTGCTCGTTCGCGAGCGGCGGCCCCGCCCCCTCCTCCGCATGGCGAACTGGCTGCACCTGAACCGCGGCAAGAAGGCGTGGACGACGATCGCGGACGGATATGCCGTGCTGCTCCTGTTCCTCGCGACGAGCGGCGTTTTCATGCTGCCGGGACGCAAGGGCCTCGTCGGTCGCGGCGGCGTCCTCGTCCTACTCGGATTCGCGCTGCCGGTGTTCTACGTGGTCCTCTCGGGAGGGCCCTGACGACGGGTGCTGAGGGCCAGAATCGAACTGGCGACACGCGGATTTTCAGTCCACTGCTCTACCGACTGAGCTACCTCAGCGCGGGCCTTTCGGCTCGCTAAGAGGCGTACCGTAGTGCAAGCGCCCGTGGGAACGCAAGCGTCGGAGACGGCCGCCCAACGACGAGCCGCTCGGTTCGCCAGGTGAGGGCGACGCGCGGGCTAGACGGGATGGCGCCGGTCCGATAGAAGCCTGCGAGTGGGGCGCGTGGCCAAGAGCGAAGTGCCGATCTCGGCGCTCGCGATGCAGATCGTGCAAACGGCATTGAAGCCGAACTGCTCGGTCTCCGAGCTCGCTCAGCTGGCGTCGACCGACCCTGGCTTCGGCATGCGCCTCCTCAGCGTGATCAACAGCGCGGCCTACGCGCTGCCGAACAAGGTGAGCGACGTGGCCCAAGCGTCGGCCTTGCTTGGCGTCGACGGGATGAAGAACATCGCGCTCGGCTTGTCGATGTCGCAGATGGCCCCGATTGGCCCCGACGGCGAGGTGCTCCTCGCGAACTCGTTGCGACGCGCGGTCGCCGCGCGCCTGCTCGCCCAGCGGATGGGCCTAAGCAAACTGTCGGATGAGTGCTTCACCGCCGGGCTCTTCCTCGAGACGGGGCTCCTCGCCCTCGCCAACTCGAACCTGAAGCTCGCCGGTGAGGTCGCTCGCTGGCCCGCAGAGGCGCGCCCCGTGCACGAGCGGCTCGTCGGCACGACGCCACACCCGGTCCGCGGTGCAGAGCTCGCGCGCGCCTGGAACCTCTCGGAGCACACGACGCAAGCGATCGCGTGTCACCACGACGAGGAGCCCCCGGAGGTCCCGGTCGCGAGGGTCGCTTGGGCCGCCGAGCGCATGGCCGCCGTGTTCGAGGGCGGCTCGCCCGAGACGGCGACCGCGAACGCCATCGCAGCCGCCGCGAAGCTGCGCGTCCCTTCGAGCGCCGTGACCGAGCTCCTCGAGCGGCTGCCCCAGCTCGTCAGCGACGCAGCGGCGGGGTTTGAGCGCCAGGTCGGCGAGCAGGTGAGCTACGAGGACCTGAAGCTCCAGGCCAACCAGAAGCTCGTCGAGCTGAATCAGAACTTCCAGTCGATGGTCCACCGGCTCGAGCGCCTCCTCGCCGAGAAAGAGCAGCTCATCCAGGAGAAGGACGAGCTTCACGCGAACCTCGAGGCGGCCAACAAGCGCCTCGCACAGATCGCCTCGACGGACGGCCTCACGGGCCTCTTCAATCACCGCGCCTTCCAGGACTCGCTGAAGCGCGACCTCCATCGCGCGAAGCGGTCCGGCAACCCGCTCTCGATCATCCTCTTCGACGTCGACCACTTCAAACGTTTCAACGACACCTGGGGTCATCAGGCCGGCGACGCCGTGCTTCAGGCGTTGGGCAAGCTGCTCCTCGCTACCCTCCGCCAAGGTGACGTTCCGGCGCGCTACGGCGGCGAAGAGTTCGTCATCATCCTGCCCGACACGCCGCTCGACGGCGCCTACATCCTCGCCGAACGCCTTCGCATCCTGATCTCGAAATTGCGCATCAAGATGGGTGAAAACACGCTCGAAGTGACGAGCAGCTTCGGCCTCGCGCAGGTCGTCGGGCGGCAGGAGCACGACAGCGCGCAGCTCGTCGAGGCCGCCGACAAGGCCCTCTACGCCGCGAAGCGCGCGGGACGAAACCGCGTCGTGCGCGCCGACCGACCCTTCCCAGAACCTACGGGTTGACGGGCGGCGCCTCGAAGCACGCGGCGAGCGCGGCGTGAAATCGCGCGCGCGCGACCACTGGGACTGCCGCTCCGAACAGCACCGCGACGAGCGCCACGTACGGATGCGTCGGCAGTGAGCCTGTCACGACGTGCGAGACGAGCCCGAGCCCCAAGGCGACCGTCAACGCGCGAACTCCGGCCGCCCGTAACACCTCGAAGGAGCGCGCACGAAGCCACGCGCGTGCCTCGACGAGCGAGCCCCAGATGCCCGCGTCCACCCACACGAGCTCGGCTCGAGCGAGCTCGATAACCACCCCGAGGAGCCACGCGGCGCACGCGCCGAGCCCAGCGCCGACGACGAAGGCGTTGGGGCCCCGGCTTGTGGGTTCCACGAGCCGCCACGCAAACCCAACGAGCGCCCCCGAGAAGAGGAACATCGCGGCCTTTGCCGCAAGCTCGAGCGCCCCGATGAGCGCGAGCGAGCTCGCCCTCCGCAGGGCTAGACCTCCCCACGTACGCACGTCGCTCGAAGCCCCCGCGCGCGCTGCCGAGAGCATCGCACCGATGGCGATCGACCACGCGAGGAGCCCGACGAACGCGCCACCTGCGGTCTCGACCATCACTGGGCGCAGCGCAGCGCGGCCCTCGTCCGCGACCTCGAGCAGCCAAGCTCCGCCCTCGTCCCACACCACCGCGTCACCTCGGGGGTGCTCCCCGATCACCGCGGCTGCGAGCCCCACGAGCGGCCTTGCCCCGAGGATCGCGAAGCCTGCGCGCACGGCCCACGCGAACACGGACGCGACGAGGGTCGCCCTCGTCATGGCCACAGCACCTCCGCGACGACCGACAGCGCGAGCCCGAAGAAGCCGTACAGCCGCGGCGTGGGCCTCGGCGCACCTCGCGAGTCGTTGCGCCGCTGCTCGTCGAGGAGCAGCTTGCCCTCCGGATCCAGGACGACCGCCGCGATCGGAGAGTCGCCGCGCCACTCGAGCGAGGCGTCGCTCCCGGGTGCGTCCCACACGAGCCGCGAACGCGCCCCGCTCTCGGCCCAGATCTCGAGCTCGACCGGGACTTCGAGTGAGCCCTCACGTGCGACGGCGACCGTACCCTCCCACGACGCGCGGCTCGAGCCCTTCCGCGACGCGAACCGCACCACGCGGGCGTCGAGGCGAGCCCCCTCGAAGCCTCGCCGCAGCGCGATCGCCGCCTGCTCGCCCACCTCGCGCCGCACGACCTCGACGAGATCGCTCGGCGTCGGGTGCGCGAAGCGCTGCTCGCTCGCGTAGCGCCGGAGCGCCCGCCGCATCGCGTCCTCCCCGTAAATCTTCGCGAGCATG
This sequence comes from Deltaproteobacteria bacterium, assembly GCA_016875405.1. GTDB lineage: Bacteria > Myxococcota_A > Polyangia > Polyangiales > Polyangiaceae > SYFR01. The sequence goes on from VGRJ01000066.1 coordinate 19,983, forward strand.
CGCAACAGCGTCGCAGGCCGCGCATACACAAGGCCGACGTAGGAGCGGCCGTCTGAGTGAGTCTCGGCCGGACGATCGAGTGGTCCACCACCGGCAACGCCCTTTGCGACGATGCGCGACACGGCCTCGCTCGAGACGCGGAGACCGAGCGCGTCGAAGACCGAAGCCCCTCCCCACATCGCGTCCATCGCCTCGATCTCCGCGTAGGTCGCGAGCCCCTCGTCGAGCGCGGGGGAGCGATTCTCGTCGCTCGCGACGATGCCCTGGAACCATTGGTGTGCAAGCTCGTGGAGCACGAGCGCCTCGAGCGCCCGCACGCCGACCGCCCGACCGCGTGTCGAGCCTCCGGTGGTCACGAGCGTCGGGTACTCCATGCCGCCAGCCGCGCTGGCCTCGGGCGGCGGCCTCACGAGGGTGAGTCGACGGTAGGGGTACGCGCCGTAGCGCTCCGAATAGTGACGAAGCCCACGCTCGGCCGTCGCGAGCTCGAGCTCGGCCTCCTCAAGCTCGCCGCGCGGGAAGAGCGCGACGACCTCGACGTCGCCGGCCATCTGTCGAATCTCCTCGAAGCCGCTCCAGGCCGCGAACGCAAAGTCGTGAACGCGCTCGGCCAGGTAGCGAACCCGCCGGCGCCCGTCCTGCTCGCTCGACTCGACAGGCGCCCCCGTCGCCCCGACGACCATGGGGGCCGGCACCTCGACGGTGACGTCGTAATCGCCAAAATTTGCGTAAAATTCGGAGAAACGTCGAAATGGAAAGTGCGCCCAGCGACCGTCGGGCTCGACCTTCGCGAGCTTCGGAAACCACTGCGCGACCATGTGAAACTCGCCCGCGAAGCCGGTGCGCAAGACGAGCGAAGGCAAGGCTGCGATGAACTCCACCTCCATCGTGAGGGTCTCACCGGGCGCCACCGGCCGCGGCAACGGCACGCGTACATCGGTAGGCTCCGAGCGATCGGCGCGCGGCCAGAGATCGACATCGAGCTCACGCGCGAAGAGTCGCTTCACGGTGAGTCCGCCGAGGTGCGTGAGGGCGGCACCCCCTCGAAATCCGCGCGCCATGTCGGGCTCGAGGAGCGGCGCCCGCGAGTCCCGAAACGCCTCGAGGTAGGCGTGCAGCCAGAGCTCACGCTGCGGGATGGCACCGTCGTTGCGCCACTCGATCGTCCCGCGACCGTGGACCTCGTGCCGAGCGTCGTCGAGGCGCGCCTCGAGGGTATAGCGAACGGGCCCGCGACGCGCGGTGACCTCGCGTTCGTGTCCGCGCGCAGCGGTCCGGCTCGAGCCCCCCTCGGCGAGGCCGGCGAGGACGCCCGCGAGCAGGACGAGCAGCCCGGCGACCGCGAGCCGGAGCGCGTGGCCTAAGGCGCGATGAGCGAGCCGCGCGCGATGAGTCGGAGGCGTTCGGGGACGAGCCAATCGAGCGGGTCGCCGTGCGCCCTCAGCTCGGGCGACTGGCCACGCCCTTGAACATCTTCAAGGTGCGCGAGAGCGCCTCGCCCTGCTCCTTCAGCTGCGCCGCGTCGCGACGCTCGATCGCGTCCTTCGTCTTCACGATGACGTCACGGGCCTTGGCGAGCGCCTCGCGGCCGAAGTCGCTCGACGACACGACGGCCTCGACCTGCGGAAACAGCTTCTCGACCTCGGAGACGAGCTTCTCGGCCTGCTGCTTCGCACCCTCGAGCTCGTCGCTTTCCTTGCGCTCGATCATGTACTCTTCAGCGCTCTCCATCATCTGGCCGATCTCCTCTTGCGTCAGGCCGCTCGACGCCGTCACCTGAATCGACTGCTCGAGGCCAGTCTCGGTGTCCTTCGCGCTCACCGACACGATGCCGTCGCTGTCGATCGCGAACGTCACCTCGATCTCGACCTGGCCCTTTGGCGCGGAGCGGAGCCCCGTGAGGAGGAACTCGCCGAGGAGCTGGTTCTCGGTGCCCTCGCGCTGCATGACGAGGATCTTCACGGCGGTCTGCTGATCCCGGCTCGTGGTGAAGGTCTTCGTCGCGCTGGTCGGGACGGTCGTGTTCTGTGCGATGAGCTCGTCGAAGTTGTTGCCGGCCGTGAGCAACCCGAGGGCGTGCGGAGTCACGTCGAGGAGAATCAAATCCTCGTGCTCGTCGGTGAGCGCCTTGCCCTGGATCGCCGCGCCGACCGCGACGACCTCGTCGGGGTGCACACCCTTGCTCGGCTCACGCTTGAAGAACGCCGCGCACGCCTTCTGCACGGCCGGCATGCGGGTCATGCCGCCGACGAGGACGACCTCGTCGATCTCGGCAGCCCCGAGCTGCGCATCCTTCAGTGTGCCCTGGCAAATCTCGATGCAGCGCTGCACGAGGTCGGCGCACAAATTTTCAACCGTCGCGCGATCGATCTGCCGCTGCAGGTGGAGCGCCTCGTTGGTCGGGCCATGCGAGATGATGAACGGCAGGTTGATGTCGACCTCGCTCACCGCGCTGAGCTCGCACTTCGCCTTCTCGGCCGCATCCTTCAAGCGCTGGAGAGCCATGCGGTCCTGGCGCAGATCGACGCCATGCTCTTTCTTAAAGCCGTCGATCAGCCAATCCATGATCCGCAGATCGAAGTCCTCGCCGCCGAGGAAGGTGTCTCCGGCGGTCGCGACGACCTTGAACACGCCGCCCTCGCCGATCTCGAGGATCGAGATGTCGAAGGTCCCGCCGCCGAGGTCGAACACCGCGACCATCTTGTTCAGCGACTTGCCGTAGCCATATGCAAGCGCCGCGGCGGTCGGCTCGTTGATGATGCGGATGACCTCGAGTCCGGCGATCTGGCCCGCGTCCTTCGTCGCCTGGCGCTGCCCGTCGTTGAAGTAGGCGGGCACGGTGATGACGGCGCGGGAGATCGTCTCGCCGGGGTACGCCTCCTCGGCGACGAGCTTCATCTCCTGGAGAATCATCGCGCTGATCTCCTGGACCGAGTACGCCTGGTCGCGGAGTCGGATGCGCACGTCGCCGTGCGGCCCCTCCTCGATCGTGTAGCTCACCGATTGGCGCGCGGACCGGACGGGCGCCGAGTCCCACTTGCGGCCGATGAGCCGCTTCGCCGTATAGACGGTGTTCTCGGCGTTGGTGATCGCTTGCCGCTTCGCGATGTGTCCGACGAGGCGACGCCCGGCCTCCGTGATGGCGACGATCGACGGGGTCGTCTTGTAGCCGCCACGGTTCGGGATCACCTGCGGCACGCCGTCGTCGTCGACGATCGCCACGCAGGAGTTGGTGGTACCGAGATCGATGCCAATCACGCGTTCCATGGCGGTTTGCTCCGAGTTCTCCTGTCTAGACCGGGCGCCTCTCGGTGGCCAGCGTGAAGTCGGCGGTCTCCGTCAGGCGAGGCCGGCGAGCTTCGCGGCCTGCGCGGCCTTCTGCACCAAGTCCCCGTCGGCCGGATCGAGCTTCGAGGCCTGCTTATAGGCCGCAGCCGCGGTCCGGTAGTCGCCGAGATTCATCGCGTCTTCGGCGCTCTCGAGGTAGCGCTTGATGCGCTTCTCGCGCATGTCGTTCCCGACTTGCTCGAAGCGCGCGCGCATCACCTCGGCCGCGCTCGCCTGCACCCCAGCGACCTTGCCGTAGCTCGACCTGGTCGCGGCGGCGACCGCTTCGGTCGGGGGGGGCGAGTCGAGGGGCGGTCGCGAGACTGGGGTCGGCGTCGCGCCGAGCTTGCGCGCAAGGGCATCCCGCCGAGCGCGTCGTTGCTCCTCCGTCTCGACGGCGACGGTCGCCACCGGTCGGGCGGCCGCCGCCGCGGCGGCGGAGGGTGCAGCCGCCGGCGTGGCCCCACGATGCGGGGCGCGCTGCGGGGTCGCGAGGCTCGCGTCGTAGGTCGCGCGGCGAGCGTCGAAGCGGAGGGTGTCGTGGGCCTTCGTCAACGCCGAGAAGACCGCCTCGATCTTCGCCTTGTACGGCCCGAGGTGCTTGCGGAAGTGTCGGTCGGGGTGGAAGCGCGGCCCGACGGCGTAGTAGGCCGCGCGGACGTCGTCCTTCGTCGCGGTCTTCGCGATGCCGAGGACCTGGTAGTGGTCCGCTCCCTCAATGCGGCGCGCGAGCACGTCGATCTCTGCGCGCACTTCGTGAGAAAGCTCGATCTCGTCGCCGAACGAGGCGCGCGCCGGCTTGGGGGGCGGCGCGGTGGGCGCGACGTCGAGCGAAACGACATGCGCATCGACGAGCCTCGCGAGCATGGCGGCGACTTCGCTCGGGGCTCTGCCGCACGTGAAGGAGAGCTCGTCGGCGTCGAGCGAGCCGTCGATGCAGTCAAGCAAGTGAAGCTCGGCGGGGCTGAGCGACACTCGAGGTTCGCCGGGGATTCTTCGTGGCGGGGGCGCCATGGTCGGGGCTTCGGGAGCGAGCATGAGACGCTACACTACTCCTCTCGCGGGTTGAACCCCTCGTGCGCCGGGCCTTCGCCGAGCGCGCCCTCGCTCAGGGTCGCTTGCCGCCGAGCGCCCGCTCGATTACGTCTTCCTGGATCGCCACCGCCTCGCGGAGCGCGGCGGCGGAGCGAGCCTTCGCGGCAAGCGCGGCCTCCTCGTCACCTCGCGCACGCAGCTCGTCGAACGCGCGTTTCTCGAGCGCTCCGAGCACCTCGTGGAGGCGACCTCGGTAGTGCGTCCGCTCGACCGCCAGCGCGAGGCCCCGACGAACCGCGGCGCGACCGGCGTCGAAACGACCGCGTTGCGCCTCGAGCTCGGCGATGCGCGCGAGCGTATCGGCGAGGACCTCGCGGACCTCGGATGCCGGCTGCTCGCCCCCGGGCGCCGGCGCGCGGACGAGCTCGTCGAGCACCGCGACGGCCCTCGCAGCGTCGGCATCCGCCTCGGCGAGATCCGCCTGCGCATGGACCGCGCGCGCCTTTGACAGGAACGCCACGAGCGCGACGTCAACGGCGCCGGTCTGCTCCGCGCAGCCGGACGATTCGCGCGCGACCGTCGACTCTGCCGTGGCGCGGCAGGCGCCGAGCGCCCCCACGAACATGACACCCGTCAAGACATGTGCGGCGAACTTCGTCATCGAAGCCCCCACGACGCGAACCGATTGGCGCGCAGATCCGCCGCTCGCGACGCGACGATGCGCTCGAGGCGCTCGCTCTCGCCGCCTCGCGTCGAGAAGGGCGTCGCCGGGTCAAAGAGCCCTGAGGTCGAGCGTGACAACCGGCGCCCCGCGGAGTCCGTCAGCGGAACCTCGGCGGAGGCGAAGCGCCTCGGCGGAGCCGGCGTCTCGACCGGCGCCGCGACGCCGTCGGCCTCCGTCGCGAACTCCGCGGCCGGCGCGCTGCCCTTCGTCCTCGCATCGACGCCGCGCCCGACTCCCTGCGCGCGACCGACCGTCACGCCCGAAGGCGCGCCTCCGCGAGCCGGTCTCGCCTCGGGCGCCCCGGCCGCAACGGGCGCATCCTCGCGAGCAGCCGCTCGTGGCGCCGACCGCTCGACGCCAGCTTGACGAGCGTCCTCCTTCGGCGAGGCGTCGCTCTCGGTGAGTTGCGGCGCCTCCACGGCGGAGACGCGCTCGGGCGCCTGCGCGAGCGGACCCGCCACGAGGAGCGCGACGCCAGCCGCGAGCGCCGCGAGCCCAGACGCGATCGGCCACCACCGCCTCTGCGCGGAGACGGGCGGCTCGGCTCGACGCGGGGCCGCGCCGGTCGAGGAGCGGCCGTCGTCGAGGGAGTGAAAGGCACGACGCAGCAGCCGCTCGGCCGCGAGCTCGTCGAGCGCGCGCGGCCGCACTGCCGAACGGAGGCGCTGCGCGAGCCCCGCAAGGGGATGGTCCCCGGCGCCCTCGAGGGCGCGTCGCAGCTCGGCCGCCTCGAGGCGCCCCACCTCGCTCGGCAGCCCGTCGCATTCCTTGACTGACATCAAGACGAGGACCTCATGCTCCTCACGCTCGAGCTCCGCGTCGCAGCGCGCGGCGAACCGGAGCGACGCGGCCAGTGCGGCGAGGGGGTGACCCTGGTCAGCCGCATCGAGCGCGGCTCGCAAACGTTCGGCCTCTCGGCGCTCTCCCTCGAGCGCCGGCTCGTCGGCGACGTCCCCCCCGAGCGCGAGCGCCAGCAGGGCTTCGTGGTCCATGGGGTCGAGCGCGCCGCCGCCGAACAGCGCTCGCAGCTCCGTCACGCCCTCGCGGAGGGCGTCGGGGTTTGGCTCGGGCTCGTCGACGAGGTGCAGATCGCGCTTCGTCACGTCGCCTCCTCGCTCTCGCCGCCGAGGGCCTTCTTCAACGCCTTCAGCGCGCGATGCAGCACGACGTCGAGCGTCGACACCGTGACCCCGAGCGCCTCGGCAGCCTCCTCGCGCGACCGCTCATCGAGCACCCGCATTCGAATCGCGAGCGCGTAGCGAGCATTGATCCGCATGAGCGCCGCGTCGAGCTTCTGCTTCGACGCCTCGCGGTCGCGCTTCTCGCAGAGCTCGACGTCGAGACCGGCGTCGAGGTCCCGCTCGGCTTGATCGATCGCGCGCTCGAGGTCGTCCGGCTCGAACAGCGACTCGCGGCGACGCACCCGCAACATGTCCAGGGCGAGGCGCATGGCGACGACGCGCAGCCAGGGATAGACGCCGCAGCCTCGCCACTCGAACTGCGCGAAGCGCTCGACGACCCTGACGTAGGTATCGGCGAGTGCGTCCTGCGCGACCGCCTCGCCCCCAAGCCTCGGCAACAGCACCGAACGGTAGAGGATGGGGCCGTATTTGCGCAGGAGGTCCGCGAGCGCCCGGCGATCCCCGCCCCGCGCGCGCTCGCACAAGAGCCGCTCGGCCTCGAGCTCCTCGGCACGCTCGGGCGTGACGGAGCTCGGCGCAGACTCGACTGGCGAAGCGGGCACCACGCCGAGCAGGATACTCGGCCGCGCCATCGGGTCCATCCTGACGACGACCGGCACGGTGGCCGACCGCGGGCCACGCGAGGCGCCCGGCGCCACCCGCCGCGCCGTGCTCGCCACCGTCGTCATGCCTCGAGAACGCGCGAAGGTGCCCAGACCTTACGGCGTCCTGCGAGTCGAGCTATGACATGTCCTGTGAGCTTCACGATCGGTTGCAGGCGGTGCGGCGCCCTGAACGACGCCTCGTTCAGGACCTGCATCCGCTGTGCAGCGCCGCTCGACGGTGGCCACGCCTCGCCCCCGGTGCGCGCGCCGTCCGCCCGCCGCGGGTCGATGCCGTTCGGGCGCGGCAGCGAGCCGCTCCTCGGCAAGTGGCCGCCGGAAGAGCTCCCGGTCGCCAAGGCGCTCCTCACGCTGACGATGCTCGTCTTCGGGCTGCAG
>VGRJ01000067.1 GCA_016875405.1 Deltaproteobacteria bacterium
GAGTTGTCCTGGCGAAGCCGACATCGCCAAGATTTTCCTGGTGCTTCAGGGGGCGACGTGTCTCGGCGACGCGTGCGCTGCGGCCTGCGCGTCACTGCTCTCCGCTGGAAGGCGCCACTCTCCTCGCGCATCGCATGAACTCTCGTCCAAGCATCGCCCTCTTCGCCGCGCTCGGCCTCGCGACGGCGCTGTCGGCGTGTCCGCGATACGCGCCCACCGACCCGGCCGTCGATGACGCCGGCGGTGGTGGCGCGGGTGGTGCGGCCTCGACCGGCGAGGGCGGCCAAGGGGGCTCCGACCCGTGCCCCGAGGCGTGCGTGGGCGTGTACGCGTGCGGCCTCGAGCTCGTCGGCGGAAAGCCGCGGTGCCCCGGGTTCGTCGGGCTCGGGGACGAGGCCGGGTTCCTCGCCGCGTCCCATTGCGTCGAGGTGTGCGAGATGAACAAGTCCTTCGTCTCGCTGGTCGACACGAAGAACTGCGCGGGCACCCTCGATGTGCTGTCGAACGCGTCGTCCAGCTTCGAGATGGCGTGCGCGAACGGCTTCGCAACGAGTGGGAGTGGCGGAGCTGGCGGCGACGGGGGCAGCGGCGGCAAGTGACGGACCCGACCGCTGCCTCGGGCAGCGCCGCCTCGTCGACGCGCACGCGAGCGGTCGCGCAAGGTCGTGAAATCGGCCGCGCGAAGTGCTAAGTCCGTCGCGATGGAACGCTTCTCGCCGAAGCCGCCGTGGCTCAAGGTCCGCGCCCCCGGCGGGGACCGCTACCACGAGCTGAAGCGCACCCTGCGCGAGAACGACCTCTACACGGTGTGCGAAGAGGCGCGCTGCCCCAACGTCGGCGAGTGCTGGCGCGAGGGGACGGCGACGGTGATGCTCCTCGGTGACACCTGCACGCGCGGCTGTCGCTTCTGCGCCGTCACGACCGGGAACCCGCGCGGCGCGGTCGACGGACGCGAACCGGAGCACGTCGCTCGAGCCATCGCGCGGATGGACCTCTCCTACGTCGTCATGACGATGGTCAATCGCGATGACCTGCTCGACGGAGGCGCGGAGCACGTCGCGACCACGGTGCGGCGGCTCCGCGAGCTGCGCGCCGACATCCTCATCGAGACCCTCGTCGGTGATTTTCAGGGGCACATGAGCGCGGTCGACGCGGTGGTCGACGGCGCGCCTGACGTGTTCGCGCACAACGTCGAGGTGGTGCGCGGACTCACCCGCGCCATCCGTGATGCGCGCTGCGGATACGATCAATCGCTCGCCGTCCTGCGTCGCGCGAAGGAGCGCGCCCCGCTCGTGACGAAGAGCTCGATCATGGTGGGCCTCGGCGAGAGCGAGGGCGAGGTCGTCGAGACCATGCGCGATCTGCGCGCTGCGAACGTCGACGTCGTGACCATCGGTCAGTATCTGCGACCGACTCCCAGGCACGCCGAGGTGCTGCGCTTCGTCACGCCGGAAGAGTTCGCCGAGTACGAGCGCATCGGGAGGGAGCTCGGGTTCGCCTACGTCGCCAGCGGCCCTCTCGTCCGCTCGAGCTACAAGGCCGCCGAGGTCTTCTTGAAGAGCATGCTCCGCGGCGGCACCGGTGACGTGAAGGAGGCCCTTGAGGCACGCCTCGCCACCGCGCGCACGGAGGCCGCTCGCGTCGCGGCGCTGCATCCCGTCGAGGGCAGATCCGGCGATGCGCCCGCCGTCTCGCTGCCGCCGCGCACCGACCCAGACCTGCTCCCGCCAGACCGCCTCGTCCGTCGCCCGTCCGCGCCTTGAGCGCGTCGGAGCTCACCCTCGCCGCGCGCCTCGGGGAGCACCGTCGCGGCGGTCGTGGAGGCGCGCTCCGGTTCTAGCTCCAGCGCGCGTCGGTGGCGTGAGCGGACGTGTCGAAGCCGCCGCCAAGGCCTCCCACTTGTCGGTTCTTCGCGTCCCGGTTTCGGTGTAGGGTCCGCCCGCCATGACGACCGACACCCTCGAATCCGTCACGCATGGGACGAGTCGCCGCCTTCCCGACGACGCGCTGGCTCCCGACGTCGTTCGCATCCTCTCGCCCGACGGGACGCTGCTCGCAGACGAGCCGGGCGTCTCGGACGAGGAGGCCGTCGCGCTCTACCGAGCGATGGCGCGCACGCGCATCATCGACGAACGCGCCGTGCTCTTGCAGCGACAGGGACGCATCGGCTTTCACATCGGGTCGCTCGGTGAGGAAGCGACGGTCCTCGGCTCGGCGTACGCGCTCCGCGGAACGGACTGGCTCTTCCCCTGCTACCGCGAGTTTGGCGCAGCGTTGCTACGAGGGATGCCGCTCCAGCGCTACTTCGACAACCTCTACGGGAACGCCAGCGACCCCGCGAAGGGTCGGCAAATGCCGGACCATTGGTGCTACCGCGACGCGCGGGTCGGCAGCGTGAGCTCGCCCATCGGTACGCAGATCACGCAGGCGGTCGGCTTCGCGTGGGCCGCGCGCATCCGCCGTGACCCGCTGGTCGCGCTCGTCTACTTTGGTGAAGGCGCGACGAGCTCGAACGAGTTTCACAACGGCCTCAACTTCGCCGGCGTCTTCAAGACGCCCAACGTCTTCTTGTGCCGCAACAACGGCTGGGCGATCAGCGTCCCGACCGAGCGGCAGACGGCGAGCGAGAGCTTCGCGGCGAAGGGCGTCGCCTACGGCGTCCCTGCGGTGCGCTGCGATGGCAACGACGTCCTCGCGGTCCTTCAGGTGACGCGCCAAGCGGTGGAGCGCGCGGCCCGGGGCGAGGGGCCGACCCTGGTCGAGGCGCTGACGTACCGCATGAGCGGTCACTCGACGAGCGACGACCCGACGCGCTACCGGCCCGAGGAGCAGCTGTCGCCATGGGGCAAGCTCGATCCGATGCATCGCCTGCGTCGTTACCTCGAGGCGCGCGTCGGCTGGTCCGACGGCAAACAACAAGCCCTCGAGGAGCAGGTCGCAGGCGAGCTGAAGACGGTCATCGAGACGGCGGAGAAGAGCAGCGCCCCCGCGCTCGAGACCCTGTTCGACGACGTGTTCGCGACGCTTCCGTGGCACCTGCAAGAGCAGCGTGCCGAGCTTCTCTCCGGCCCCCGCGCGAAAGGACACTGACCATGACCCAGATGAACATGGTGCAAGCGATCAACGACGCGCTCCGCTTCGAGATGAAGCGCGACGACCGCGTCGTGATCCTCGGTGAGGACGTCGGCAAGGTCGGGGGCGTGTTTCGCGTCACCGCCGGGCTCTACGACGAGTTCGGCGACGACCGCGTCATCGACACGCCCCTCTCGGAAGGCGGCATCATCGGCACGGCGATCGGCATGGCGCTATACGGGCTTCGGCCGGTCCCCGAGATCCAGTTCAGTGACTTCATCTTCCCCGCCTACGACCAGATCGTGTCCGAGCTCGCGAAGTACCGCTATCGCTCGGGCGGAGAGTTCCCGTGTCCGATGGTCATTCGCACGCCAGTCGGCGGCGGCATCCGCGGCGGTCACTACCACTCGCAGTCGCCCGAGGCGCAGTTCATCCACGTCGCGGGCCTGAAGGTCGTCTGCCCCGCCACGCCCGCGGACGCGAAGGGCCTGCTGCTCTCGGCCATGCGGGATCCGGACCCGGTCCTCTTCTTCGAGCCGAAGCGCATCTACCGCGCCGCGAAGGGCGAGGTGCCCGACGGCGACTACACGGTGCCGCTCGGCAAGGCGAACGTCGTGCGGGGCGGAGAGCACGTCACCCTCGTCACCTGGGGCGCGATGCTCTACGAGGCGCTCGACGCCGCGAACAAGGCTGCCGCCGAGGGTGTGCAGGTCGAGGTCATCGACCTACGGACGCTCTGGCCGCTCGACATCGACACGATCGTCGCATCCGTGAAGAAGACGGGGCGCGTCGTCGTGGTGCATGAGGCCCCGCGGAGCTGCGGGCTCGGGGGCGAGATCGTCTCGCTCATCAACGAAAAGGCGTTTCTCCACCTCGAGGCTCCCCCGAAGCGCGTGTGCGGCTTTGATACGCCGTTCCCTTACACGCTCGAGAACGAATACCTCCCGCTGTCGCACCGCATCGTGCCGGCGCTGCTCGAGACGGCGAGGTTCTGATGAGCCGCTTCGAATTCAAGCTGCCCGACGTCGGAGAAGGCGTCACCGAGGGCGAGGTGGTCAAGTGGCTCGTCAAGGTCGGTGACGCGGTCGGCGAGGACGAGCCGATGGTCGAGGTGATGACCGACAAGGCCACCGTCACCATCACGTCGCCGAAGAAGGGTCGCGTGCTCGAGCTCGGCGGCGCCGAGGGCTCGGTGATCGCGGTCCACTCGATGCTGGTCATCCTGGACGTCGGCGACGGCGCCGCGACCCCGCCGGCCGCCGCGAAGAAGAGCGAGGGCCCCGCCGCGACCGCGGTCGGCGACATCAAGGAGAGCCTCCCGGGGATGGACCTGATGGCGACCTCGGCCCCCGCACCGAAGGCCTCGCCCGCAGCCACCTCGACCGACTACTTCGAGCCGAAGCCGCTCGCGACGCCCGCGACGCGCAAGCTCGCCCGCGATCGCGGGATTGATCTTCGCACCGTGCGGCCGACAGGGCCGAGCGGACGCGTCGCGCGCGAGGACGTCCTTCGCGCCGCGGGGGCTCCGCACGCTGCGCCGACGTCGCTGCACGAGGCCGTCGCGAGCGCCGCCCCTCGAAGCGTCGCGAGCCCGCCGCCCGCACCTGGCCTGCGGTCGCCGATGTCCGTCGCCGCGCCGACGGTCGAGCAGAGCGCTCTCGAGGTCCGCACGCCTCTGAAGGGCGTGCGCAAGAAGGTCTTCGAAGGAATGGCGCGCTCGAAGCACACCGCCGCCCATTTCACCTTCGTCGAAGAGTGCGACGTCTCGGCGTTGAAGGCGCTCCGCGAGCGTCTGCGTCCGCTCGCGGCTGAAGAGGGCGTCAAGCTCACGTTCCTGCCGTTTTTCGTGAAGGCGGTGGTCGCGGCGCTGAAAAAGCACCCCTCGCTCAACTCCGCTTTCGATGAGGCGACCAACGAGATCGTCGAGCGGCGCTACTACAACCTCGGGATCGCGTCCTCGACCGAGCAGGGACTGATGGTCCCGGTCGTGAAGGACGCCGACAAGAAGAGCCTGCTCGGGATCGCGCGCGACATTCAGCGGCTCGGCGACGCGACGAAGTCCGGCAAGGTGGCGCCCGAGGACCTGCGAGGGTCGACCTTCACCATCACGTCGCTCGGCACCCAGGGCGGCCTCTTCGCCACCCCGATCCTGAACCTCCCGGAGGTTGGGATCCTCGGCTTGCACCAAATCAAGCAGAAGCCGGTCGTTCGGGACGGGCAGATCGTCATCGGCGAGGTCATGCTTCTCTCGCTCTCTTTCGACCACCGGTTGATCGATGGGCACGTCGGGGCGGCGTTCGCCTACGAGATCATCCACTTCATCGAGAATCCCGATAAGCTCTGGCTCGAGAGCTGAGCGTCATGCGTACTGGGGTCGTCGTCGCGGCGCTGATGGTCCTGTCGGCTCGCGCGTCGACGGCCTGGGCCGCCGGCGCCGACGCGGTTCAGCGCGCGGCGGAGCATTTCGACGAGGGGTCGCGTGCGTTTCAGGCGCAGCGCTTCGAGCAAGCGGCCTCTCATTTCGAGGCGGCCTTCTCCGCAGTACCGAACGCGCGTGTGCTGCGCGTGGCCATGCGGGCGCGCGATGCCGCAGGGCAAGCGGACCGCGCGGCGACGCTTGCAGCTCTCGCTCACGCTCGCTACGCCGACGAGCCTGAGACGACTCAATTCGCGAGCGAGTTGCTGGCGAAGCACGCCGGGGCGCTCGCCGCCCTCAACGTGCGTTGCCTGTCGCCGTGCGTGGTTGCGGTGGATGGCCGCGTAATCCCCGGCGGCGTCGACGCACAGCACTCGGTCTACGTCTCGCCTGCGAAGGTGCGCGTCGCGGCAAGCTTCGCGCGCGGCGGTGAGGCGGAGGTCACGATCGACGCAAGGCGAGGCGCGGCGCACGACCTCGAGCTCGCGCCCCCCGAGGAGGATTCGGCACCGGCGAGCCCGCCGCCTCCGCCTCGAGCCGTGGCGGCCCCGGCTCCACCCTCGAGACCTCCGGCCGCGAGCGAGCGTCCCGAGACCCCCTCCGCGAAGGCGCCCCGGAGCGAGGCCGAGCGGGCGGACGCGCGCGCCTCGCGGTCCTCTCGGAATCGGGTGCGGGAGTCTTCTTGGTACGAGAGCCGCGGGCTCTTCGCGACGGCCATGGTGGCGACGGCCGGCGTCGGCGGCGTGGCCATCTGGAGCGGCATCGACACTCTGCGCGATCCTGGCAAAGACGGCGTGCGTGCTGCGTGCGCCGGGCTCGGGACGTCATGCCCCGCGTATCAACGTGGCCTAGAGAAGCAGCTCCGCACGAACATCCTCATTGGCGCGACCGGAGGGACGGCGCTAGTCACGCTGTTGATAGGCACGCTCGCGACCAACTTCTCTCCCGACGCCGCTCCGAACGTCGGTCTCGTGCTCGAGCCCGAGCGAGTCGGCCTCACCTGGGCGAGGACCTTCTGATGCTCGTGCCGGTCGAGCTGCTCGAGCGCGGAGAGCCGCTGATGCTCGATCGGTACCAGCTGATCGGCGAGATCGCCTCGGGCGGCATGGCCACCGTCTACCTCGCGCGGCTCGCCGGGGTTGGCGGCTTCTCGAGGCTCGTCGCGATCAAGAGGCTCCATCCGCACCTCGCGCGCGAGCGGGAGTTCGTCGAGATGTTCCTCAACGAGGCCCGCCTCGCGGCGGGCATCCATCACCAGAACGTCGTCGGGATCCAGGAGATCGGGACCAGCGACGGTGGGTATTACCTCGTGATGGACTACGTCGAGGGCGTCACGCTCGCGACGCTGCTCGCCGACCTCTCGACGGCGCGTCGGCGCATGGCCACGCCGGTCGTGCTGCGCATCGTGATCGACACGCTCTACGGGCTGCAGGCCGCGCACGAGCTCAAGGACGAGGTGACCGGCGAGCCGCTCGTGGTCGTGCACCGTGACTGCACGCCGCAGAACATCCTCGTGGGGATGGATGGCTCCTCGCGCCTCACCGATTTTGGGATCGCGCGGGCCGCTTCGCGCATCGGTGTCACGCGCGACGGTTCGATGAAGGGCAAGCTCGCGTACATGGCGCCCGAACAGACGAAGGGCGACGCGCTCGACCGTCGGGCCGATCTCTTCAGCGTGGGCGTCGTCTTGTGGGAGGCGTTGTCGGGGCGTCGCCTCTTCAGGGGCACGACCGAAGCCGAGACGCTGCGCCGCTTGCTCGTCGAGCCGATCCCCTCGCTCGAGGCGATTGCGGAGGTTCACCCGGCGCTCTCCTTGGCATGCGCTCGGTCGCTCGCTCGTGAGCCTGACGAGCGCTTCGCCTCCGCGGTCGAGATGATCGAGGCCCTCGAGGCGGCCGCGCGTGAGTCGGGCGCGGCGTCTGCCGAGGGGGAGCCCGTGGCTCCGATTCGCTCGGTCGCGGCCCTCATGCGTGAGCTCTACGAAGAGGGCGCGAACGAGCAGCGCGAGGCCGTGCGTCGCTGGGTCCAGGCGGCGCCAGCGGCGTCCTCGAGCGAGCGAGAGCTCACGATACTAGCGCCGAATGCGCGTTCATCGCTCGAGGCGTTGCCGGTGCCGCGCGCGAGCGTGCCCACCACCATCGGCATGCCGCGCGCCGTCGCGGACGATGACCCCACCGCGCTCTACGCGAGATCCGGAGTCTCGCCGCAGGTTCGCGTCGAGCGTGGCGTGGATCGGCCCCACGAGGGGGTGGCGGTCGTGGGCAGCTCGGCGACCCCGCTCGCGGTGAGCGCGACGCCGCCCGAGCGCACGCCCGGACCGACCAGTCGACGGCGTCTGCGCTCGATCGCGCCAGAGCCGGGGCTCGTTCGTCACGGTCGGTGGCTCGGGCTCACGCTCACGGCGGTGGCCATCGTGAGCGTTGCCGTGATGCTCGGGCGGCCCACCGCTGGGCCGATGCAGGGCTCGCAGCTCGACGAGGGTGGTGCCCAAGAAGGGAGGGTGATTCCCGTCGGTGAGGGGCTCGACCGTCGGGAGCCTGGCGGGGCCGACCCGGTGCCCGAGCTCGGACCATCGACCGCCTCCGAGCCCGGGCCCGATGCCCCGCAGGACCCGCCGGGACAGCCCACGGTGGCGCCCTCGCCACCCTCGAGACCGCCGACCTTTAAGACGCCGCGAGTCGTCGTAGGGAAGCCAGATCGACCCGCGAAGGGCGCGGCCTCGAACACGCCGGCCGCAGCGGTGAGCCCTCCAGCTCCATCGCCTCCGCCCGCGCCGCCAGCCGGTCACGATGACCTCGCCAATCCCTATCGTTGACTCGCTCCGTCGCCTCTGCGACGCCCTCTTCGCGCATGGCTCGAGCCTTTGGAAAGCTGATCCTGTTCGGCGAGCATGCGGTCGTGCACGGCGTCGCGGCGATCGCGTGCGGGCTCGAGCGGGGGCTCGTGGCCGAGGTGACGCCCGTCGGGTTGGACCATTCGAGCCTCGATCTCGTCGGTCGGCGCGCCTCCGAGCGCGAGGACTCGCCGCTCGGGCGGGCGTTCACCGCCTTGCTCTCGGCCGGGGTCGGTCGACCTCGCGCGGCCGTCCACGCCACCGTTCAAGGAGAGCTGCCGCCAGGGATGAACCTCGGATTTTCGGCGGCCGCGGCCGTCGCGCTCGCGCGCGCGCTCGCCGAAGCCGGGACGGGTGACGACGCCGCCTCGGTGCAGGCACGCGCCGACGCTTGGGAGCGCGTGTTTCACGGCAACCCGTCTGGCATCGACGTGGCTGCGGCGCTCCACGGCGGTGTCATTCGCTACCGACGCGGTGAGCCTGTCGTGCCGCTCTCGATGGGGGCCTCGGTGCGGCTTTGCGTCGGCCTCTCGGGGACGAAGCCCGGGCCGACGAGCGTGATGGTCGAGTCGGTCGCAGAGCAACGGCGCCGCGATCCGGCGTCGTTCGAGCGCGCGCTCGGGTCGATCGCGGACCTGGTCGCGCGCGCGGAGGTCGCGCTCGCAGCGGGTCGAACGGCTGACTTGGGCCAATTGATGTCGATCAACCATGGCCTCCTCGCGGCTTGGGGCCTATCGACGGAGTCGCTCGACGAGCTGTGCGTGAGCGCCCTCACGAGCGGCGCGCTCGGCGCGAAGCTCACCGGCGCGGGGGGAGGCGGCGCGATGGTCGCGCTCCTCGGGGCGGGCGATTCACCGGAGGCGGTGGCCGTCGGCCGACGAACGCGCGAGGCCTGGCGCGTCCTGGGCTTCGACGGGTTCGAGGTGGTCGTGGGCGCGTCGTGAGGGTAGGAGCCATGGGGAGGGTCACACGTTGAGTCACGTCGCCGTTGCGCATCCGAACATCGCGCTTGCCAAATACTGGGGAAAGCGCGACCGAGGCCGAAACCTCCCCGCGGTCCCGAGCTTGTCCGTCACGCTTGGCGGGATGACGACCACCACTCGACTCACGACCGCCGACGTCGACGCGCTGTGGCTCGATGGGACCGAGCGCGCCGGGCGTCCGCTCGAGCGCGTGAGCGCGATGCTCGACCTGCTGTGGAGTGAGGCTGCTCGAGCCGGTGCGCGTCCTCGGGCCTGCGTCGAGAGCCGCAACGACTTTCCCACCGCGGCGGGGCTCGCCTCAAGCGCATCGGCCTTCGCCGCGCTCGCCGTTGCAGGCGATGGCTTCCTCGGGACGGCCCTCGGTGTCGAGCGGCTGAGCTGCATCGCACGACGGGTCTCGGCCTCCGCGGGGCGGAGCCTCTTCGGCGGCTTCGTCGAGCTGCCCGCTGGCGCGCCGGGTGACGCGCACTTGCCGGCAGCGCCGCTCGCTCCGCCCGAGCACTGGGACCTCCGACTCGTCGTCGCCGTGACCACCGAGGGGGCCAAGGACGTCGGCTCGACCGAGGGGATGAACCGCACCACCGAGACGAGCCCGTTTTACGCTGCGTGGGTCGACGCTGCGCCAGCGCTTGCGCGGCGGGTACGCGAGGCGGTCGTCGCTCGGGACTTCGAAGCGCTCGTCGCGCCGGTCGAGCAGAGCGCCCTCGCGATGCATGCGTCGGCGATCGCCGCGGATCCGGGTCTGCTCTACTGGAACGGCACGACCGTCGAGGTCTTGCGTGCGGTGCGGCGCTTGCGCGCCGGCGGAGTTCCCGCGTGCTTCACGATCGATGCGGGCCCACACGTGAAGGTGCTCACGCTCCCCGAGGCCGAAGGCGAGGTGACGCGCGCGATGAGCGAGCTTCCCGGCGTGCTCCGGACCATCTCCGCGCGCCCAGGCGGTGGAGCGCGGCTCGTCGAGGCTGGCTGAGGGCTCCGTGCGCGCCAGGGCTCCAGGCAAGCTCGTCCTCTCGGGGGCCTACTCGGTGCTCGAGGGGGCTCCGGCACTCGTCGCCGCGGTCGATCGCTACGTGCTAGCCGACGGCTCGCGTGAAGCTGCGCTCGTGACGGCCGAGGTCGCGGAGGCGGTGCGGCGCGGACTCGTCCCGCGGGCGGTCGCGTTCGACGCGAGTGCCCTCCGCGAGGCGCTCGCCGACGGCTCGAGCCGCAAGCTCGGTCTCGGCTCGAGCGCGGCCATTCTGGTCGCGACGATGGCGACGTCTCGCTCGTCGGAAGAGCTTGCCTCGCCGGAGTTTGGGCGTGCGCTCTTCGCCGAGGCGCTTGCCTGTCACCGGGAGGCGCAGGGCGGCGGCAGCGGGGTCGACGTCGCGGCGAGCTGCTTCGGGGGCGTCGTGCGCTGCCGGATGCATGGCCCAGAGCTCACGGTTGACTCGTCCCTGCTCCCCGACTGCACGGTGGAGACCTGGGCATGCGCGACCTCGGCGTCGACCTCGGGGATGCTCGCGAAGGTGCGGGCGTGGGCGGCACGTGAGCGTCCTCGTTACGACGCGCTGATTCGCGGCGCGAGCGACGGGGCAGAGCGGGCCTGCGCGGCGCGGGAGGTCGGCGAGCTCGTCGCGGCGCTTCGCGAGCAGCGACGGGCCCTCGCTGAGCTCGGGCGTCGAGCAGACGCCCCGATCGTGACCGAGGAGCTTGACGGACTCGACGCCGTCGCCGCGACCGATGGTGCGATCGCGTATCCCGCGGGTGCAGGTGGTGGGGATGTCGCGCTCTACGTCGGTGCGTGCCCCTCCAGCGAAGCCTTCCGAAGCCGAGCGACCTCCCTTGGCCTCGTGCGACTCGAGCTCCGGATCGGGGCTCCCGGCGTAGGGCCCGCTTGAGTCCCATGCGCGCGACGGCTCGACTCGTGGGCCTGCTCGCCCTCATGGGCAGCGCCGCGTGCGCGCAGGCTTCGGTGGTCCGCGTTTACGAGGGGCGTGTCCGCGACGAGCGGGCGATCGAGGCGCTCGCGTATCGTGAGCACCTCGCTGCGGCCGAACGGGAGGCGCGGGGTGAGCTCGACCGCGCTGCCGAGGCCTATCGCCGAGCGCTCGAGTCGGATCCCGAGAACGTCGAGGCATGGGTGAGCCTGGGCGCCGTGGAGTGTCGCCTCGGCCGCGAGCCGAGCGCGCCGTTCGCGGAGGCCGAGCGCATTGACTCGGGCTACGCACCTCTCTGGCTCGAGCGTTCGAAGTGCGCGCGGCAGCGTGGGGCCGTGGATGCGAACGCTGCGGAGCGCGCCTTCCGGCTCGACCCTGAGGCGGAGACGAACCTCCTCGAGCTCACGGAGTGCCTCGTCGCTCGCGGGCGCGCGCAAGAGGCCCTTCGATTCGTACGCGAACGCGCCAGCGTCGGCCCACCGTCTCGCCTCGTCCTCGACGCCGTCGCGCGGACGGCTAGGCTCGCCCGCGATGACGCCTGGACGGGGTGGGCCTCGCTGCGCCTCGCGAAGCTCGATGAGCGCCAAGGGCCGATGGGTGCCGCGTCGCTGCCCGACCCGCCCGAAATCCCATGGGCCACGCTCGCGAACGAAGGGGACGACGCGATCCGCCGCTGGGCAGCGCGTCGGCGGCTGTCTCGTGCGGAGGCAGGCGCGCTCTTCATCCTGCTGGGGCGCCCCGAGGTCGCATTGGTCGAGCTCCGCCGAGTTCTCGAGCTCGACCCTGCGGCGCTCGAGGAGCGCATGGTCGCCGCGCTCGCGGCCGAGCTCTCCGGAGCACCCGAGCCCGCGCTGTTGAGCGGGGGCCTCGCGTGGTCGTCGCTCGCAAAGGGGGGCGTGGGGGAGGGCGCGCTCGTCGCCCTCCTTCGACGCCATCACGGTGCTGGGCTCGGAGCCCTCGTCGACTCCTCGCCATCGTCCGAGCCTCCCTTCGGCGAGGGGCTCGGGCGCCTCGTGGCGCGCTGTCTCGCGACTTCGTGTGAGCCGTCGACACGGACGCGCTAGACTTCTCGGCTCGTGTCGGACGCCATCGTCTCAGCCAAGGTCGCAGCCCCGGAGCCGCTCACCGCCTACCAGCGCAAGCTCTTCGTCTTCCTGAGCGTGGCGACCTTCTTCGAGGGCTACGACTTCATGGCGCTCTCGCAGCTCCTCCCTGAGCTCCGCCAGAGCATGCGGCTCGACGAGACCGAGATGGGCGGGATGGTGACGACCATCAATTTCGGCACAATGCTCGCGTTCGCGCTCGTCGGGCTCGCCGACCGCTGGGGGCGAAAGCGCCTCCTCACCCTGACGATCGTGGGCTACACGCTCGCGACCTTCTTCACCGGGTTCGCCCCGAACCTCGTCGTGTTCACCTCGCTCCAGCTCCTCGCGCGCATGTTCCTCATCGCCGAGTGGGCGACCAGCATGGTGTACGCGGCCGAGGAATTCCCCGCCGCGCGTCGCGGCATGGTGATCGGCGTCATCCAGGCTTTCTCGAGCCTCGGCGCAGTACTCTGTGCTGGAGTCGTGCCGATCATCCTTCGCACCGAGTACGGATGGCGGAACGTGTACTTCGTTGGCATCGTTCCGCTCCTCATCCTGATGTTCGCGCGTCGCGGACTGAAGGAGAGCTCTCGCTTCGAGGCCGAGGTGGCCGCTCGTAAGGAGCGCCGCTCGTTCTTCCACATTTGGTCGACGCCGTACCGTAGTCGCGTCCTCTTGCTCGCGCTCGTGTGGGGGCTCACCTACGTCTGCACCAACAACGCGACGACGTTCTGGAAGCAGTTCGTCGTCACCGAGCGCGGGCTCAGCGATGGGCAAGCGGGCCTCGCCATCTCGCTCGCCGCCGTGGTGTCGATGCCGCTCGTCTTCGCGTCGGGAAAGCTCCTCGACGTGATCGGCCGCAAGCGCGGCGCGGTCGTGATCTTCCTTACCGGAGCGCTCGGGGTCCTTGGTGCGTACGGGGCGCGCGGCTTCGGTCCTCTGACGTTCGCGCTGGTCTTTGCGATCTTTGGCGCCGGCGCGTTCCTCCCGGTGCTGAACGCCTTCACCGCCGAGCTCTTCCCCACCTCGCTCCGCGCGGAGGCCTTTGCGTGGGGCAACAACGTCCTCGGTCGGATCCCTTACGTGCTCTCGCCGTTCATGATCGGCTGGAGCGCGGCGCGCATCGGCTGGGGGCCGGCGGTGCAGGTGACGACGATCGGGCCGGTCCTTGCCCTCCTTGTCATCCTCGTCGCGTTCCCCGAGACGAACGCGAAGGAGCTCGACGAGAGCTCGTCGCTCGGCCACTGAGGCCTCGCTCGGGCCTCCACGGCCGGCGTGCCATGGAGCTGCGCCCGCAAGGTCACTCGCCGAGGATCTTCACGAGCACGCGCTTCGGCCGCTTGCCGTCGAACTCCCCGTAGAAGATCTGCTCCCATGGGCCGAAGTCGAGCTTGCCTCGCGTCACGGCGACGACGACCTCCCGGCCCATGATCTGCCGCTTGTGGTGCGCATCGCCGTTGTCCTCGCCGGTCCGGTTGTGCGCGTAACGCTCCGGGCTCGGGTCGAACGGGGCGAGCTCCTCGAGCCAGCGCTTGTAGTCGTCGTGCAGGCCGGGCTCGTCGTCGTTGATGAAGACGCTTGCCGTGATGTGCATCGCGTTGACGAGGCAGAGGCCCTCGCGGACTCCGCTCTTCGACACCTCCGCCTCTACGTCGGGCGTGATGTTGACAAAGCCCATCCGCGCCGGGACAGTGAAGGAGAGATACGTCGTATGCGACTTCATCTTCACGTTTCGTAACCCGGCTCGCGCGAGGCCGCGACCCCGAAGGGGCGATGACGCGTCGGGGAGCTTGAACCTCGCGGTCCACCGGGGTACGCGACTTCGAGCCCCGGGAGCACTTCATGACAAGCCGTTTCGACATCGATCGCTTCATGGAACAGTCGGGCGCCGTCGAGCTCGACGACATTGCATGGGAGGACGTCCCGAAGTATCCGCTCACGCCCGAGGCGCTGCGCGCGCTCCGGTACTTCATGACGACCGAGAGCGCGACGTTCTACTACCTCCGCGGTCTCATTCAGACGAAGCCCGCGCTCGCCGAGCCTGAGTTCGCGCCGTTCCTCTGCGCGTGGGCCTTCGAGGAAGAGTTCCACGGGCGCGCCTTCCACAAGTTCATGCGCGCGTACGGAGTCGACGTCGACGAAGACTACCGCGCGAAGATGTACAGCAGGCGCACCGGTGGGGAGCGCAAGGACGAGATCGGTCAGTTTCTCCTCTCCGTGCTCTTTCCGGAGGCGTGGCCCGCCGCGCACATGGCCTGGGGGGCGATCCAGGAGTGGACCACCTACACCGCCTACACGCAGCTGATCCAGCGCACCGGCCATCCGATCCTCGAGACGATTTGCCGGCGCATCATGAAGCAGGAGCTGCGGCACTTCTCGTTTTACTACCATCAAGCCGAAGAGCGGCTTCGCAGCTCACGCTTCGCGCAAGAGCTCACCTCGAGGACGCTGAAGTTCGCGTGGACCCCGGTCGGCGACGGCATGTCGTCGAAGGACGACGTCGCCCATGCCCTCCAGTACCTGTTCGACGGCGCCGAAGGCACGGCCGTCGCCACCATCGAGAAGAAGATCCGGCAGCTTCCCGGACTCGAGTGGTTCGATCTCCTGAGCAGGTACGTGTCGAGGAACGGCATTCGTCGCGCGCCCGAGTCATGGTTTGATCGCTCTCGGGTGGAGTCGGCTGCGGTGCTCGCCTGAGGCGATGACGAGCCGCGTCGCGCTCTTCGGCCTCGCGGGCCTGCTCGCGCTCGTCGGCTGCGCCGGGCCTCCGCGCCCCGTCGAGGCTCGCGTCGCCGATCTTCGAGCGGGGATCCTCGCGCCTCGCTCGGCGTCGCTCCTGCCTCGCGACCTCCGCGCGGTGGTGTGGGTCCCGCGTCTCGGTGAGGCGCTTCGCAGAGGTGGCGTACTGGCGGGGGCCCCCGAGCGTGAGGGGGCTTGGGCCGCGCTCGAGGTGCTGGCCGCTCGAGCGTTCGGTCTCGAGGCGCTGGACGAGGGCTCACTCGGCGAGCAGGGGATCGCGCTCGATGGCGAGGCAGCCTTGGCCTGGCTCCGGGATGACACCTATGCCGTGGCGTTCGAGCTCGCGCGGCCGGAGGCCTTCGAGAGGGCCGCGCGGCGCAGCCTGACGACGGGTGCCGGCGATGTTGCGGTTGCCTCGGGATTTGGGACGCGGGCCTACGTCGAGCTCGACGCAGCGTTCGTCCTTCGCGGCCGACACGCCGTCGTCTTTCGAGGGACCGAGGCGGCTCTGCACGCGCAGGCGCTGACGCGACCGAGCCAGGGTGAGCGGCTCGCCGACGACGAGGCGTTTGCGACGGCCCTGCGAGCCGCATCGAGCGCGCCTGACGGCAGGCGTCCATCGCCTGCGGCGGCCGTGTACATCGCTGCGGCCGGCGCGCAGCGGTGGCTCGGACTCGCGGAGACGCACTGGGTTCGGGAGCGCGGTCCGTATGTCGAAGCCCTCGAGAGGCGGCACTCCGAGGTGCTCGTCGCGGCGGCCGACCGCCTGGCGAGTCGTGAGGCGCTTCGCGCGCTCGACGCGGCACACCGGCGACGGGTCGCTCGTGTGGAACCTCTCGCGGAAGCTTTGCCTCGGGACAGGTTGGTCGCGCCGCTCGGCGGGCTCTTCGTCACGCTTGAGCCCGCGAGGGCCGTGGCGCCGCGATCGAGCTGGGCGCTACGCGGCGTCGTTCTCGGTCGCGACGTCACGATCCCCGAGGGGAGCTTGCCAGAGCTCCTCGCGCTGCTCGGCGCTGAGCCCGCGCCAACGGGGCCCGACGCCACCGTCTCCATCGACTTGGGGAGGCTCGTGATGGCCACGCCCGAGCTCGCCGTCGCGCGCGTCCCAACCGGCCGGCCCGAGGTGGCGACGCGCTCGAGTCAGCCGAGCAGCACGCCCCTCACTGGAGCCGCGCCGCCGCGGTCCGACGATGCGGCCCTCCTCGACGAGCTCGTCGACGTCCAGCGAGGGCTCGCGCGCCTCGACGAGGAGAGCGCTCGCCGTGCCTGGGTGGTAGCGCCGGGGGCCGGCTGCGCCACGCTGCGTCTTCGCGTCGCGTCGCTCGGGACTCAGCTCGGGCGACTCGAAGGCGAGCTCGCTCTCGAAGGCGGCGGCGTGTTCCCCGCGCTCGTGCGCGCCCTGGCGCCTTCGGAGGACGACGTCGTGACTGTCGCGGCGTCGCGCACCCGCGCAGCCCTCCTCGCTCGACGGAGCACCCTCCTCGACGCCCTCTATCGCACCGCCGGCTCCCCTGACGGCGCGCGCTGAGTCACCGGTTTGGGTCTTGACTCACGTCAAGACGGATCATTGGGGCGGCGCGGGGGTCCTTGGCTGGTTTCCGCTCTCGGAGAGCGTGTCCTCCGAGACCTCGGGCACGTCGCGCTTGGCGTCGAACGTCAGCTCGAGGTCGAGGACGTTGTCGTCGCCCTCCTTGACCTCGAAGGGTTTCGTCACGCTGAGCAGGTTGGCCTGCGGGAGCATCGCGCTCACGTCGACCTTGCCGACCGGGAGCCCCTCGATTCGGTACTGCCCGTCGAGTCCGGTGACGGAGGTCGTGGCGTAGCGAAGGTGGAACACATGGGCCACCATGAAGGTCCGCCCCATTTGGTCGCGCAACCAATAACGGCCGTATCCCCGCGAGTAGAGCTTCACCGGGTCGCCCTGTGGAACGGCCACGATCGACGCCGGCAGCTTGGCACCGTCGAGCCATGGGACGTAGCTCGTCGTGTCCACATCGACATTTCGAACCTCGAGGTGTTGCCCTTCCGTGAGGGCGATCGTGCGGGTCGAATAGGCGCAGCGCGACACCGTCACCGGCACGACGGGCTTCGTCGGCGGGACGAAGCCCTCGTAACGCGTCACGGACACGAGCGCGTCGGCGAGCGCGCCACCTTGCCCGACACGGAAGAGCGTTCCGTACATCGCGGCGGCCGTCCCCTCGCAACCCTTTGGATAGGCGTGGGGAGTCATCGGCGGTGGGTCACCCTTGACGCGGATCACGCCGCGCAGCGTGCCCTTTGGTCCCGAGTACGGTGCGAGCTCGGTCGACGCGCTCGGGCTCGAGGTTGGGGCCGCCACGCTCGACGTCGCCGCGGTCGGCGAGGGGGCGTTCGAGGTTACGGCGGACGCGACCCCCCCTCTGCCGCTCGAGGAATCGCACGCCGCGAGCCCGAGCGCCAGGACCATCGAGGGGAGGGCGCGTGGTGGCATACGACCCGTCAACGCAGGCTCACCGCGCTCGCGAGCGATGCGACGCGCGGCAAGGCCGACTCGAGCGCCATCGACAAGGACGACGTCGGCCAGAGGCCGATCGCCACCACGAGGATGGCGCTGAGGACGAGGGCAGAGGTCACGTAGCCCGAGCGCATCGGCTTGGCGATCGGCGCTCCCGGGGCCGGGTCGCGCATGTACATGAACACCATGACGCGCAGGTAATAGTAGGCGGCGATCACGCTGTTCAAGAGCAGCAGGATCGTGAGGACGTGGAGTCCGGCTCCGATGCCCGCGCGCGCGATGTAAAGCTTGCCAAAGAAGCCCGAGGTAGGCGGCATGCCTGCGAGCGAGAGCAGGAAGAACGACAACGCGAACGCTGCCGTCGGGTGACGCTTGCCGAGGCCCGCGAGGTCCTCGTAGCTCACGGCCTCGCGCCCGTGGCTGCCGCACGCGATGAGCCCGGCGAAGGCTCCCGCGGTCGAGACGGTGTAGCTGAGCAGGTAGAAGAGCACGCCGCCCTGCGCGCCGTTGCCGTCCTTCATCAGCGCCACGACGCCGACCAAGACGTAGCCGGCATGGGCGATGCTCGAGTAAGCGAGCATGCGCTTGACGGACTCCTGTCGTCCGGCGACGAGGTTCGCGACCGTCATCGTGAGGACGGCGAGCGCCGCCACGAGGGGAGGCCACCCTGCGCCCCAGGACATGCTCGCGGGGTCGCCGAAGATCCCGAGGAGCACCCGCAGCGTCATCGCGAACGCGGCGCTCTTCACCGCCACCGCCATGAAGCTCGTGGCCGGGGTCGGCGCGCCCTCGTACGCGTCGGGCGTCCACATGTGGAATGGCACCGCGCTCACCTTGAAGGCGAGGCCCGCGACGACGAGGACCATCGCGACGAGCAACATGCCAAGGTCCGCTGAGGCTCCGCGACCGCCGAGGCCAGCGCGAATCGTCGCGCCGATGCTCGCGAGGTCGGTCTTGCCCGTGACGCCGTAGATCAGCGCGCCGCCGTAGAGGAGGAGCGCTGCGGCGAACGAGCCGAGCAAGAAGTACTTCACCGCGCCCTCGGTCGAGCGGAGGGACCCGCGGCGGAAGCCAACCATCGCGTACACCCCGAGCGACATCGTCTCGAGGCCGATGAACATCGTCAGGAGGTCGCCCGCGGCGGCGAGGATCATCGCGCCGACCGTCGAGAACACGAGGAGCGGAAAGAACTCTCCGCGATCGAGCCGGTGCTCGGGCAGGTACCCACCCGCCATCAGGGCCGCGAGCCCTGCGCCGACGCAGAGCACGAGCTGGAAAAACAGGGTGAACCGGTCGACCAAGAGCCATGGCGCCGTCGCCTGAGCGCCGGGCAACGACTCGGGGCCAACGAGCCAAAGCGACCCCGAGACGATGGCGCCCGCGAGGAAGACGACGAAGCTGCCGAGCGCGAGATCCGAGGCGGGGCCCCCGGACTTTCGCGAGCCGAACGCCTCGGCCATCATCAGGCCGAGACCTCCCAGCGAGACGATCAGGAGCGGAGCGAGGGCGACGAGGGCGTCCTTCACGGCTCACCTCCGGCCTTGCGGAGCGGAAGGTTCTTGAACTTCTGCATGATCTCCTCGTTGCGGGCGGCTCGCGCGCGGTTCGTGTCTTCGTCGCTGCGCGGCTTTGGGGCCTCGGCTGCCTTCGCAGGCGCCGCAGCGGTCTTCGTCGCAGCCTCCGTCACGGCGCTCGGCCCGCCGGCCTCCGCGTCGGGGGCGCCGACCAGGAACGACGGAGGGAACATGTCGCGCGGCAAGAGCCTCGCCGCGAGCGGGGTCTCCGGCGTGTCGGAGAAGAGGTGCACGAACTGCTGCTGGTACGACTCGACCGCCGGGCGCATCCGATCCGTCATGATCGAAGGGAAGAAGCCGATGACGAAGATCATGATCACGAGCGGAGCCACCGCGAGCGCTTCGCGCGGGGTGATGTCGTCGAGGTGCTTGTTCTTTGGGTTCGACAGCGGACCGAAGAACACCTTCTGCACCATGCCGAGCATGTAGACCGCGGCGAGGATGACGCCGAACGCGGCGCCGATCGCTTCGATCGCCCCGAACTGATTCAGGCGCTTCGACACGAAGGTCCCCGCGATCACCATGAACTCACCGACGAAGCCGTTCGTCCCGGGGACGCCGATCGACGCCATCGTCACGATGAGGAACAGCACCGTGTACACCGGCATGACCTTCGCGATCCCACCGAACTCGCTCACCTCGCGAGTGTGGCGTCGATCGTAGAGCACGCCGACGAGCAAGAAGAGGGCGCCGGTCGCGAGGCCGTGGTTGACCATTTGGAGGATCGCGCCCTGGATCCCGCTCGGCGTCGCGCCAAAGAGGCCCAGCATCACGAAGCCCAGGTGCGCGACCGACGAATAGGCGACGAGCTTCTTGATGTCGTCCTGCTTCCACGCGCACAACGCGCCGTAGAGGATGCCGCCGATCACGGCGAAGGCGCCGAGGTTGCCCGCCAAGATCGCCGACCGGAAGGGGAAGAGCCCCATCGAGAAGCGCAGGTACGCGTAGGTTCCCAGCTTCAACATCACCGCGGCAAGCACCACCGAACCGCCGGTCGGCGCCTGCACGTGCGCGTCGGGGAGCCAGGTGTGGAGCGGCCACATCGGGACCTTGATGAAGAACGCGAGCGAGAACGCGAACCAGCACAAGAACTGGGCGCTCATCACGACCGGCTTTTGCGTGTCGGGGAGCACCACGCGCGACAGGGCGAGGTAGTCGAAGGTCCACTGGCTGGTCAGCTCGTGGTGCGTCCACACGAGGTAGAGCATCGCGCCGAGCATCAAGACCGAGCCCGTCATCGTGAAGAGGAAGAACTTCACCGAGGCTTTGATCTTCTCCGCTCCGCCCCAGATGCCGATCATCAGGAACATCGGCACGAGCATCAGCTCCCAGAACACGTAGAAGACGAAGAGATCGAGCGCGACGAAGGCGCCGATCATCGCCCCCTGCAGCATCAGGAACGCAGCGCAGAGCTCCTTGTGGCGGCTCTTGATCGAGCCAAAGCTCGCGAACGCCGCGATCGGCGTCGTGAAGGTGGTGAGGACGATCAGCCAGACGCTGATGCCGTCGGTCGCCACGTGCCAGCGAATTCCAGCCGACTCGATCCACGGCACGATGTGCTGGAAGTGCCAGCCCGGGGTCATCGGCACCGCGAGCAGCGCGAGCGACGCGACGAAGCTGACGGCGAAGACCGCGTAAGTGACGCCGCGCAAGAGGCTCGGCATCTGTCGTGGCAGGAACAACACGAACAGACCCGCGACGATCGGGAAGCCGATGAGGAAGTCGAGCAGGTACGGCCACTCGGTCGACGTCGGCGCATCCGGCTTCGCGACCGCCTGAGTGCCGTCTGGCCATAGCCACCCGACGCTCGCGAGGAGGAAGAAGGTTACGGCGGCGAGGCCGATGCGGTGCTTCGTCGCCGCCTTTCGCGGCATCACGTAGGCGACGGCCGCAGCGAGCAGAGCGGGGATCACGGGGGCGAGGCTCACGGCGTACCTCCCATCGGCGCGCGCGCCGGGGCTTGGAGCGGGGTCTGGGGCCGCGCGGTCGCGTCCCCCGCTGCAGGCTTGGCCGTGCAGCAGTCGTTGCCCATTTCGCGGCAGGTCGTGAAGGACGTCTCCGTCGTCCCACCGAACACGTTGCGGACCTCGAGGCGAACCTGCTTCGTCTGGCAGCGCTCGAGCTTCGTCGAGAAGGTCGCCGCCGCGGTGAAGTCGCCGCTCTGCGCGGCCTCTCCCTCGGCCCAGCGGTACGAGTAGCCGTGGCCGGGCGCTGCGGTGAAGGTAACGTCGCCCGAGGAGCGCAGCTTCGACGAGTCGATCTCGGCCTCGGCGTGCGGCGTCAGAATGAACCAGCCAAGGCCCGCGACTCCGAGCACCATGCCGGCTGCGTAGACCTGCACGCGACCCGTTTGAAGCAACCGGAGGCCTGCACCAAACAGCTGGGTCACCGCGGCGGTGAGGCGAGCGATCACCCCGTCGATGAGCCACTTGTCGATCGCCACGGCGGTGTCGCCCATCGCGTCGATGAAGCCGAGCACCGTCGCCTCGTAGAACTCATCGACGCGCCACTTGTCGCGCACGATGCGGTGAAGGCTAGGCGCCGCGGCGACGAAGGCCTCGGCCGGCTTGCCGCCCTGCTGCGCGTAGACGTAGTAAGCGCCGCCCGCGCCGACTGCGAACACGGTCGCGCCGACTCCGAGGAGCGGCCACATCATCGCGTGGGCCCCCGCGCGCTCCACCACGTGGGTCGAGGCGCTTGCGAACACCGGGTGCCAGAAGCGCTCGAGCGCCGTGAGGTGCAGCGGCTCGGCGTAGACCAGGCCTCCGAACAGCGCGAAGAACGCGAGCACCGCGAGCGGCAGCGTCATCTGCCAGGGGGACTCGTGCGGCGCGGCGCCTTCGCGTGGGCCCTCGCCGTGCGCGTGCTCGTCGTCACCGTGATGTGCGACGTGGCCCTTCACGATCGTCCAGCCTCGGAAATCGCCCCAGAAGGTTAGGAAATACGCTCGGAACATGTAGAAAGCGGTGCACACCGCGCCGAGGACGCCGAGCGCGTAGATCGCCTGGCCGTACCACGCTGGCGCGACCCAGAGGCCGGGCTGCGTGGCTGCGATCTGGCTCGAGAACGCCTTGAAGAGCACCTCGTCCTTCGAGAAGAAGCCGCTCGTCATCGGACAGCCGGCGATGGCGAGGCACGAGATCAAGAAGGTCGCGTGCGTGATCGGCATGTGCTTGCGGAGCCCGCCCATGTTGCGCATGTCCTGCGAGCCCTCCTCGTCGTGGATGACGTGGTGCATCGCGTGGATGACGGAGCCCGCGCACAAGAAGAGGCAGCCCTTGAAGAACGCGTGCGTGAGGACGTGAAAGAAACCCGCGGCGAACGCCCCCGAGCCGACGCCCACGAACATGTAGCCGAGCTGGCTCACGGTCGAGTACGCGAGCACCTTCTTCAGGTCGGTCTGCGCGAACGCGATGCTCGCCGCGAAGAGCGCCGTCAGCGCACCGGTGCCCGCGACGACGGCCATCGCGAACGGCGACAGCACGAACAGGAACGACGTGCGCGCGACGAGGTAGATGCCCGCAGTCACCATGGTCGCGGCGTGGATGAGTGCCGAGACCGGGGTTGGGCCCGCCATCGCGTCAGGCAGCCACACGTAGAGCGGCAGCTGCGCGCTCTTGCCCATGCAGCCGACGAACAGCGCCAGCGCCACGAGCGTCGGGACGCTCGCGCGGATCGGCTGTGCGGGGATGAGCCATGATGGGAGCTCGAGGCCCGGGATCGGCCAGACAGTACGCATCTGCGACAGTGCCGACTGGCTCGTCTCGAGCGTCGAGAAGCGCAGCGTGCCCGCGTAGTAGACGAGCATGGCCATCGCGACGAGCAGGCCGAAGTCGCCGATGCGGTTCGTGATGAAGGCCTTCTTGCCCGCGCTCGCCTTCCTGTCCTCGCCGAACCAGAAGCCGATGAGCAGGTAGCTGCAGAGGCCGACGCCCTCCCAACCGACGAACAACACCGCGAGGTTGTCGCCGAGGATCAGCACGAGCATCGAGAAGACGAACAGGTTCAGGTACGCGAAGAAGCGGTAGTACCCGGGGTCTTTCGACATGTACTCGCTCGAGTACAGGTGGATGAGGAACCCGACGCCGGTGACCACCAGCATCATCACGCCGCTCAGCGGGTCGACGCTGAAGGCGACGTCGATCGGGACCGTGGAGGTGCCGCCGTCGATCGTGAACCAGCGCCACGCCGTCCAGGTGAAGCGCGTCACCGCATGCCCGCCGCCGCCGTGCCCCGCGCCATGAGCGCCGCCGGCGCTCGTCAACATGGCGAAGGCCGCGAGGCAGAGCACGAACGAGCCGCCGACGGCGGACAGCGCCATCGTACGGACGCCCTCTTTGCCGAGGCGCTTGCCGAACACGCCGCACACGAAGGCGCCGACGAGCGGGAGCAGGAGCACCAGCGCGAGGAGCGAGAAATCGTCGGCGGGGAATTGGGTTCTGAGCTGTTCCATCTTCAGGGTTCCCGGTCGCTCAGTGCTTGAGGGCGGTTGCCTCGTCCGAGCGGACGGTGCCGCGCAGTCGGAAGTAGGCGAGGACGATCGCGAGACCGACCGCGGCCTCCGCGGCGGCGATGGCGATGACGAAGAACGCGAGCACTTGGCCCCCGTGGTTTTGCGGGTGCAGGCGGTTGAACGCGACGAGCGTGAGGTTCACCGCGTTAAGCATCAGCTCGATGCTCATGAGAAGGACGAGCAGGTTGCGGCGCAGCAGAAAGCCCACCGCTCCTGTCGCGAACAGGGCGGCGGCCAGCACTAGGAAGTAGTGGATCGGGATCGTCATGCGCGGTCTCCGGCGTGAGCGGACGCGGCCCCTGCAGTCGTGGCCTCGGTGATGGCGGAGCCCTCGCCCTTGCCGCCATCCTGCGTCGAGGGGTCGGCGGGCTCGAGCGTTGGGTCGGCCTGCTTGCCGCGACCGACCGCGAGGGCGCCCACCACGGCGACGAGCAGCAGGGCGCCGGTGAGCTCGAAGGGGATGACCTTCTCGGTGAAGAGCTCACGGCCGATCTTCTCGATCGTGCCGAAATGTTCCGCGACCGCGGGGACCGCAGCCTTGCCGCGATCGGCCGACACCCGAAGCATCAGCGTGCCCGCGCCGAGGACGCACGCTACGAACACGCCCGCGGCGAGGTAGCGGGGCAGGGCGGCGCTGCCGTCGGCCGGCGACTCGGCCGACGAGCCGAGGAGCATCACGACGAAGATGAACAGGATGACGACCGCGCCGGCGTAGACGATGAGCTGGATGGTCGCGAGGAACTCTGCGTGGAGCAGCAGGTAGCAGCCGCAGATCCCGAGAATCGTCGTCAGCAGCCCCATCGCACCGCGGATCGGGCGTCGCGCCGCCACGGTCGCGATCGCACCTCCGAGGGTGAGGAGCGCGGCGAGTGCGAAGAACACCCTCTCCACGAGTTGCATGTTGGTCATCGCTTCGTCTCTCGGTCAGGCTTGGGGCAGGACGGGGCTGGTTCGCTTCGCTGAGGCGCGCTGAGTCGGCTCACTCGGCCGCGGCGGCGTGAAGCTCGAGTCGGTTGGTCGACGAGCGCCCGCCGGTGCGGATGTACTCTTCGAACTCGGGCCGGAATTTCTTGAGGAACCCGAGCGCTGGCATCGCGGTTCCCTCGCCGAAGGCGCAGATCGTGTTGCCCATGATGCTGTTGGCGACTTCGCTGAGGCGGTTCAGATCGTCGAGGGTGCCAGTGCCGGCCACGATCTTGTCGAGCAGGCGCTCGAGCCAGCCGCTGCCCTCGCGGCACGGTGTGCACTGGCCACACGACTCGACGCGATAGAACCGCATCAGGTTGTGCATCGCGCGCACGGGGCAGGCTTGGGTCGAGAGCACCGTCGCGCAGCAGGTGCCAAGCATGGTGCCGAGGCCGCGGAAGGTCTCGACGCCCATCGGCACGTCGAGGACGCTCTTCCCGTGCCAAGCGTGGAGCGCGTCCTTCTCGTTCGGCGCGTTCACGAGCTCGTCGGCGCGCAGGATTGGGGTCGACGAACCACCGGGGATGACCGCCAGGAGCTCGCCGCCCTTCACGCCGCCGCCGAGGTCGTAGATGAGCTCGCGCAGCGTAACCCCGACCGCGCACTCGAAGATGCCGGGCGTCTTCACGTGACCGCTCACGCCGTAGAGCCTGCAGCCGCCTTCCTTGGGGTGCAGCGCGCTCATCTTCGAGAAGTTCTCGCCACCGAGGCGCATCACCGTCGGGACGGTGGCGATGCTCTCGAGGTTGTTCACCGTCGTCGGCATGCCGAAGGCGCCGGCCTGCGCCGGGAACGGCGGCTTCAAGCGTGGCTCGCCACGACGCCCCTCGAGCGAGTTCAAGAGCGACGTCTCCTCGCCGCAGATGTACGCCCCCGCGCCCGCATGGACGTAGACCTCGACCGGGTAGTCGACGCCAAACGGCTTCGCGCCGAGGTAGCCCTTCTCTTTCGCCTCGCGGATCGCTCCCCACAGGCGATCCTTTGCGAGGTGCAGCTCGTCGCGAACGTAGATGTAGGCCACGTGCGCGCCGATCGCTCGGCAACCGATGATGCAGCCCTCGATAGTCGAGTGTGGGTCTTTCTCCATCAAGGTGCGATCCTTGAAGGTCCCCGGCTCTCCCTCGTCGGCGTTGATCACGAGGTAATGGGGCCGCTCCGGCGCGACCTTGGGCGCCATGAAGCTCCACTTGATGCCCATCGGGAACCCGGCTCCGCCGCGGCCGCGCAGGTTCGCCGCCTTGCACTCGTTCACGATCTCCTCGCGCGACATCGACATCGCCCGTCGCGCTTGCTCGTAGCCGCCGTCCGCGAGGTAGCGCTCGAGGGTGTGTCCGTCCTTGGTCCCGTAACGCTTGGTCAGGTGTTCGGTTCGCTGAAGCATGGCTCGTGTTGGGGTAAGGGCGAGGGCCGCGACGTGGCCGACTCGACGGTTTCGGTTCGTTGTAGGCGGTGGGGGGCGCGCGTCGCTCGGTGCTCGCTGCGCTCACGAAGGTCGGCTTACGATTGACGGAGTCGGTCGAGGAGCACGTCGACCTTCTCGGGGCTCAGGTTCTCATGATACTCGCAGTCGATTTGCATCATCGGCGCGGTGCCGCAGGAGGCGAGGCACTCGGCGGTGTGAAGCGTGACCTGCCCGTCCGCGGTCGTCTCACCGACGTGGATGCCGAGGCGCTCCTCGCAGTGCGCGACGATCGCGTCGGCTCCGTTCAGCGCGCAGCTCAGCGTTCGACAGACCCACACGTGGTGCTTGCCGACCGGGTGCGTGTGGTATAGCGAGTAGAAAGTCGCGACGCCGAACACGTGCGCGGCCGAGAGCTCGAGCCTCTCGGCGACGTAGGCGATGACGTCGTCCGACACCCATCCGTTCTGCTCCTGCGCGAGGTGGAGAAGCGGAAGGCAGGCGGCCATCTTGGTCGGGTAGCGAGCGAGGATTTCGGGGAGCTGTTGCTCGCGCTCGGGGGTCAGCTGAAAGGCCATCGATCCTTGGCGGGCGAGCGGGTTGGAGTGCTCGACCTGTGTGCGGCGCAAGCTACTTTCCGGCACACGACGGGTCAAGGGTTCAGGGGTCTCGCCCTGGCACGCGGCGTCGGTGGCTCGGGGCGCGCCGTCGAGGCCCCGAAACGACTGCGTTTCTCTTGAGGTGAACGAGCGCCTTCACTACGCTCCGCTCCGTACTTGCCGCGACGCCTCCAGCAGGTGGAGGCTGCGACGGCACTCCCCGAGGTAACGGCGTGTTCTGTCCCAACTGTGGCACTCAGAATCCGGACAACGTGGCCGCGTGCATCAAGTGCGGCTTCGCTCTTCAAGTCGGAGGCGGAGGGGCCCCGCGCTTCAAGGGGACGATGATGATGGGGCAGGCCCCGGGCGGGATGCCTGGTGCGGCCGCTGGAACGGACGCTGGTCTCGGTGCGACCGTCGCGATCGATCAGATGCCCGACCTCCTGGCTCAGGCCCCCGCGGTTGCGCCCGCTCCC
>VGRJ01000068.1 GCA_016875405.1 Deltaproteobacteria bacterium
CACCGCCGGCACCACCGGCACCGCCCGCACCGCCCGCACCGCCGGCACCGCCGGCACCGCCCGCACCGCCCGCACCACCGGCACCGCCCGCACCGCCCGCGCCGCCGGCACCACCGACGCCGGCCTCGACGACGCAGCGCCCCGCAAGGCACGTGGCGCCGCTCTCACAGTCCGAGTGACGAAGGCAGGCGTCCGACGGGATGCAGCTCGGCGCGAGCAGCGCGGCACCGAGCGAACCGAG
Source organism: Deltaproteobacteria bacterium (assembly GCA_016875405.1). Lineage (GTDB taxonomy): Bacteria > Myxococcota_A > Polyangia > Polyangiales > Polyangiaceae > SYFR01. Next base: position 242 of record VGRJ01000068.1, read on the forward strand.
CACCAGCACCGACGCGAGCGACCAATAGCTCGCCGCGCGGAGGCGCTCGCCGAGGCGGTCAAAAGAGGCCAATGCGCGCTCCCGCGGAGAGGGTTGCCTGCCAAATCGCGGTGTCCTTGGGGAGATCTCCCCCGAGGAAGAACACGTTCACGAGCGGGTTCAGGTTGAGCTCGACGCCCTTCGCGAGCGGCAGGCGATAAGCGTACCCGACGGTCGCCCCGATCAGGTTGTCGGGGGCGAGGATCGCGGTCGCGCCCGCGTGGAGCACCATGTTCTCGCGAAACCGGAGGAGATAGCGCACGTCGGCGCCGAACGAGGCGCGCGGCTCGAGCTCGACGAGCAGGCCCGCGCCGAACCAGTGCAACGGCTGCTCATCGACGTAGCCCTCGACGCCGGCGCGCAGCATCGTTCGCGTCCTGCGCACGCCCGACGCGTACCCCGAGCCACCGCCCTCGAGCCCCGCGATCACGTCGGCTGCAGCCGTGGTGTGCAGGATCTGAGCCTCGGCGCGCGATGGAGCCGCGAGCGCCACGAGCGCGAGAGCGAGAGCGGAGACGAACGACGTGCGCATGACGAGGGGCGTCGCCGATGGCCCGCATCGTCGCGGGCTCAGCGCTTGCGAGGCCGACCCGTTGCAGGTTCCGTGCCTTCGGCGGGGAGGAGCCGCCCGTCGTCGCCGCCACGGCGGCTGGACTTCGGCTGCTTGCGGGGAGCGTCGCCGCGCCGACGGTCGGCGTCGCCGGACCGACGCTCCTCGGCGGCTGCGTCCTCGACCGCGCGCTCGGCCGCGTCACGCGCCTTGCCTGCCGCGCCTTTCACCATGCCCTCGGCTTCCTTCGGGGGCGTGACGTCCTCGACCGTCGGATCGAGCCCGATGACGATGTCGACGCGCCGGTTCTTGGCGCGCCCCTCCTCGGTGTCGTTCGACGCGATCGGCTGGTGCTCGCCGAAGCCCGCCGCGGCAAGACGCGACGCCGGGATCCCAGCTTTTTGCATGAGCGTAAGGACGACCGCCGTCGCGCGGGCGCTTGACAGATGCCAATTCGAAGGATAGCGCGCGGTGTTGATCGGCCGGTTGTCCGCGTGGCCCTCCACCTTCACGAGGACCGGCTTCGCTTTCAGCTCCTTGCCCAGCGCTTCGAGCAGGGGCGTCGCGCGCGGATCGAGTTCGTCGGCGCCGCTCTTGAACAGCACGTCGATGTCGAGGCGCAGCACGAGCTCGCTGCGACGGCGCAGGATGCGAAACCCCAGCGGCGCGGCGCGCTCCTTCGGGTTCCCGTGCTCGTCCGCGGCCCCCGGATCGCCGCCCTTCGCGACGTCCCCCGCGTCGCCCGCCCCCGGGCCGTCGCCGGCGCCCTTGCCCGCGGGCGATGCCGACGCTGCCCCCTCGGGCGCGTGACCCCCCTCGCCGGCCCCGGCGGCTTCGCCGCCGAGCTTCTCGCCGCCCGGCCCCATCGGCTTGCCGTTGCCGGACTCCTCCGACGCGCCGGCGCCGAGCGCGATGCGGAGCTTCGGGTCCCCGGGACCACCCGCGAGCGCGGCGGCGATCGCCTCGGGCGAGCTGCCGGCGGCCTGCAGCATCGACTGAAGGGCCTGCATCTGCGACTCGATGTCGGTGAGCTTGGCCTTCTGGTTGTGGAGGGACTTGACGTTGCGCGGACCGACCGCAGAAAAAGGCGAGTTCGTGCCGTCGAAGACGCCGACGGAGCCCTGGAGGATGTGCACGCCCATCGACTCGACGAACGACTCCGAGAAGCGACCGACCTTGTTCGAGTCGGTCTGCGACGTCGAGAACATGACGACGAAGAACGCGAAGAGCAGCGTGATGAAGTCCGCGTAGCTCACCAACCACCGCTCGTGGTTGACGTGCTCGGGGTGCTTGTGTTTCTTCGCCATGCGCCGCCCTGGACCCGCGACGCGCGCGGATCCCCAGGAAGATTACGGTCGGTCTACCGAGATCTTGAGGAAATTCGGGCGCTCGCGCCCCGTCGTCAGCCTTCGCCGCCGCCGCCCTGCGGGCGCTCGCTCTCTTTTAGAAAGCTCGTCAAGCGGTCGCGAACCAGCTTGGGGTTCGTCCCCTCCTGGATCGCGAGGACGCCCTGCAGCATCATCTCCTGCAGGTGCGAGGCCTCCTTCGCGCGGAGCTTCACGCGCCCGCCGAGGGGCATCATGATGAGGTTCGCGAAGGCGACGCCGTAGACCGTGGCGATGAACGCGGTGGCGATCCCGCGGCCGACCGCCTCGATGTCCGAGAGGTTCTTCATCACCTGCATCAGACCGAGCACCGCGCCGATGATGCCGACCGTCGGCGCGTACCCGCCGGCAGCCTCGAAGGCCTTGCCGACGTTCTCCGCCGACTCCTCCTCCTGCTGCATGGAGATTTCCATGGTGTCGCGGATGGTGTTCGAGTCGGCCCCGTCGATGGCCATCATCAGCGCGCGGGACAGGAACGGGTGCGAGACGTTCGGCGCAAGCTTCTCGAGGCCGAGGATCCCCTCGCGGCGTGCGCGCGTGGCCAGGTCGACGATCTCGTCGATGAGCTTCGCGTGATCGACGTGCTTGTTCTTGAGGAGCCTGCTGAACCAGCCGCCCATGCCTTTGATGACGTCGGGTGGGAACTGCACGAACACCGCGCCCACCGTCCCGCCGAGCACGATGAGGGCCGCCGGGCCGCCGACGACGTCGTTGATCGAGCCGTGCTCGAGGTTGTTGCCGACGAGGATGCACGCGATCCCGAACAAGAGCCCGAACAAGAGCGAGATATCCATCGGTCAGCCTTCCTCCTCATCCCCGGCCCGCGGCAAGACCGGCGGGCGTTCACCCTCGCTGCGTCCGAGCGGGCACACCCCCGGGCCGAGCGAGTGGATCTTCCGCCGCAAGCCGACGTAGGCGTCCACCACCTCGTCGAGCGACTCGCGCACGAGGATGGTCTCGCCGCTCAACATGCGGAGCGTCGTGTCCGGTGAGGCGTCGGCGAGGACGATGTGGTCGGGGTTGATCGCCACCGTCTGTCGGTTGAGGCGAGTGAGCTTGAGCACGGGGGACCTCGAAGGTTAGAGCGGGCGAGCGGTCCAGGGCAATTTTCGGACCGGAGTGTTCGACGCGGCGGGACCGCAGGCACCTGCCGCCGCGCGGTCGAGGTCCCGGCGGTGGCACGGGGCGTGCTCTAGTCCTTAGCCCATGGGCTCCATCCTCGGCAGCGTCCTCCCGCTCCACCAGGCGCTCGACTACCACCTCGAGCGCCACAGCGTCCTCACGACGAACCTCACCCAGCTCGAGACCCCCGGATTCAAGGCGCAAGAGCTGGTCCGCGAGAGCGGCCCGTTCTCCCAAGTCCTCGGCGTCGAGCTCCAAGCGAGCGCGGCCGGCCATTACGGCGCCAGCGGCGTGAACCGGAGCTGGCACCTCGCGCGCGACGTCTACTCCCCTGCCGGCGCGAACGGCAACAGCGTGAGCCTCGACCGCGAGACCGTGAAGATCGCGTCGAACAACCTCCGCTACGACGCGATCAGCACGATGATTCGCGGCGCGATCGACAACCTTGACTGGGCCGCCCGGGATGGGAGGTGACGGATGAGCTCCATCGGACCTAGCGCCGGCATCTTCACCGCCCTCGAGGTCGCGGGCTCGGGCCTGTCGGCCGAGCGCTCGCGCATGAACATCATCGCGACGAACCTCGCGAACGCCCGGACGACGCGTGGCGCGGACGGGCTCCCCTACCGGAGACTCGATCCGGTCTTCCAGGCGCGGCCGGTCGACTCGAGCTCGTTCGACCCGGTCCTGCGCACCATCGAGACCGTCGAGCTCTCGCGGATCGACGAGGACCAGACCCCCGGGCAGCTCGTCTACGACCCCCAGCACCCGGACGCCAACGAGCAGGGGTACGTGGAGATGCCGAACGTCAACGTGGTGACGGAGATGGTCAACATGATGACTGCCTCGCGCGCCTACGAGGCCGGCGTCACGTCGATCGAGTCGATCAAGCAGATGGCCTCGGCGGCCCTACGGATCGGACGGTGATGCATGGCGGCCATCGGCGGACTCGGTAGCCTCTACGCGACCCCGGAGGTTCGGATGCGGGCGACCTCGCAGCCGGTCTCGATCGGGCCGCTCGGCGAAGGCTCGGGCACGCTGGTGCAGGTCGGCGACCTGCGCTGGTCGGACGAGGCCGCGCGAGCGGGAGCCCCGGGCCAGGTGGGCTTCGCCGACCTCCTCGAGGCGGGCATCCGCAAGACCAACGAGCTGTCCCACCTCGCCGAGGCCAAGGCCGAAGCGTTCGCGGCAGGCCGGCTCGACGACCTCCACGGAACGATGATCAGCGCGAAGGAGGCGGAGATTTCGCTCCGCCTCGTCGGCAACGTCCGAACGAAGCTGCTCGACGCCTTCCACGAGCTGTGGCGCATCAATGTCTGAGACACGCACCGACACCCCCCCGAACCCGTCGAACGAGCCCCTCCTGCCCCCCCGGGCGCGCGAGGTGCTCGGTCGGGCGAAAAGCGTCTGGCAGCGCCTGCCCTTCGCCGCGAAGATGTTCCTCCTCGCGGCAGGTGCGACGATCGCGATCGTCGGCGTGTACGTCGCCGCGACCCCGCTGATGCGCGAGTACTCGGTGCTCTACAGCCAGCTCGAGGGCGAAGACGCCGGCGCGATCGTCGAGAAGCTGAAGGCCCAGAAGATCCCGTTCGAGCTCACGGGCGATGGGACGACCATCAAGATCCCGAAGGAGAAGGTCCACGAGGTGCGTCTGCAGCTTGCCTCGGAGGGGATCCCGAAGGGCGGTCACGTCGGCTTCGAGAGCTTCGATAACCTGCGCCTCGGCGCGACCGAGTTCGAGCAGCAGGTCGTCTACCGCCGCGCGATGGAGGGGGAGCTCGCGCGGACGATCGCGACCGTACGCTCGGTCCAGAGCGCGCGCGTGCACCTCGTGCTGCCGAAGGCCTCCGTGTTCGCGCAGAAGAAAGAGGCCGCGACGGCGTCGGTGGTCCTGAGGCTGCGCGGCGCTCGCATCGAAGAGGAAGAGATCTCGAGCATCGTAAACCTCGTCGCCTCGGCGGTGCAGGGGCTCGAGCCCGACCGGGTGTCGCTCGTCACCACCGACGGCCGCATGCTGCATCGACCGCGCCCTCCGGGGACCGAAGGCGACGGCGTCGCGTCGGCCGCCGAGCAAGACCTGCTCGCGCAGCGCCGCAACATCGAGGGAATGCTGGAAGAGCGGATCCGCACGATGCTCGAGCGCGTGCTCGGCTCCGGGCACGTCGACGTGCGCATCAGCGCCGAGCTCGACCGCGCCAAGGTCGAGACGACCACCGACAAGTTTGACCACAGCCGCTCGTCGATGCGCTCGGAGCAGCAGCTCGTCGAGCAATCGGCGACGGGCGCCCCGATCGACAACACGGTCGCCGGCGTGCCGGGCGCCGAAGGGACGCTCCCCGATGGCGACGCGGGACCCGCGGGGGCCGACGGCGGCGCCGGCGGTACGATGCGCCGTCAGTCGACCCGCAACTACGAGATCGATCGCGTGCAGGAGCGCCGCACCAGCGTCACACAGAACGTGAAGCGCCTCGCGGTCGCGGTGGTGATCGACGGCGTGACCGACGCGAACGGCGACGTCTCGATGCGCCCCCAGGCCGAGCTCGACAAGCTGAACCAGCTGGTCCGCAGCGCGGTCGGGTTCGACGAGGATCGCGGCGACATCGTCACCGTCGAGTCGGTGCCCTTCTACATCGAGAAGCTGCCCGAGCCCGAGGCCGAAGCCTCGCTCCTCCCGTTGCCGGCGCCAGTGAAGGAAAAGTACGGGAAATTCCTGCCTCTCGCGAAGGTCGTAGCATCGGTTCTGGCGGCCGCCATCGTCCTCCTCGTGATGCGTCGCTCGCTCCGAAAGCGCCGCGAGCGGCTCGATGCCCTGCGCCTGCAAGAGCTCGAGTCGCAAGAGCGGATCGCGAAGATGCAGCTCGAGGCGGCGAAGGTCGAGGAGACCCCGGCACCGGAGCTCCCGATGGACTTCCGCGCCGAGGCGCTCCGGCGTGCGACCGACGATCCGGCGACGGCCGCGCTCGTCCTGCGCCACTGGCTCTCGGGCTACGAGCTGCAGCAGAATCAGCCGAAGAACGCAGCGGCGTGAGCGGGCTATCCATACCCGACACGGCGAGGTATACGTCTTGCTAGGTAAATCCGGACGCGCTTGGCGACGCCGGCGCGTCCACCGCGGAGACCCCCATGGCAGTAGCGAACCTCACCGATCCTCAGAAGGCGGTCCTGTTCCTCCTGTCCCTCGACGAGGAGGTCGCTTCGCCGATCGTCAACGCCCTCGATCCGAGCGAGCTGCGCAAGCTCCGCGAGATCGCGGCGTCGATGCAAGAGGTCAGCGCGTCGGCGCTCGACGAGACGTACCGCGAGTTCGTCGAGCGCACCGCGGTCGCGGTCGCGGTGCCGAAGGGGGGCCTGCCGTACCTCCGTCGCCTGACGCGCGGCGCGCTCCAGGGCGTGCCGGACGAGCCGGTCGAGCTCGACATCGAAGGGCCGATGCAGCGGCTCGAGACCGCGCCGCCGGAGGCGGTCGCGGCGCTGCTCGCAGAGGAGACTGACCAGCTGATCGCGGCCGTCCTCGCGCGCCTCGATCCGAAGCGCGCCGCACCGATCCTCGAGGCGCTGCCGCCGGAGCGCGAAGCGACCATCCTGATGCGGATGACGAAGATGACGGATCTACCCGTCACGATCCTCGACGACGTGGCCGCGGCGATCGCGGCCGAGCTCCCGCAGCAGACGGGCGACACGTCCGAGACGCTCGACGGCGTGAAGCGTGCCGCCGATATCCTGAACTCGGGCGGTCGCCAGATGTCGATGTCGATCCTCGAGGTGATCGAGGAGAAGCAGCCCGAGCTCGCGCGCGACATGCGCCTCGCGATGTTCACCTTCGTGGACCTCGGCCGCCTCGACGCCAAGTCGATGCGCACGCTGCTGCGCGAAGTCCCGACCGAGCGCCTGACGATCGCGCTGAAGGGTGCGCCTCAAGAGGTCATTGACGCGATCTTCCTCGGCCTCTCGGAGCGCGCCGCGGCGCTCATCCGCGACGACCTCGAGGTGCTCGGCAAGGTCCGCAAGGCGGAGGTCGAGGGCGCGCGGCAAGAGGTCGTCCAGGTCGCGCTGCGACTCGAGGCGGATGGCGTGCTCGACCTCGGGCGCGGGACCGACGAGTGATCGATGCGCGGCTCCGGTAACGACGACGAGCGCACGGCCGTTCCGGTGCCCTGGGGCAGCGGCAGCGCCCCGAGCGTGGCGCGGCCGCGCTGGCTCGACTCGAAGCCTGCGTCCTCGTCCGTGAACCTGTTCGATTCGGCCGCAAGCTTCGGCGAGAGCGTCTCGCCACCGAGCAGCGACGACCCACCGCTCGACGCGCGAACGGCCGCGGCGGAGCTCTCGCTCGCGGCTGCGATGGCGGCCGCCTCGGCCGTGGACCTCACGCCGGTACCTCCAGCGGTGATGCCAACGCGCGACTACGAGGGGGAGCTCGCCGCGCTGCACGGTGAGGTCGAGCGGCTCGAGGGCGAGCTGCGAGCCGTGGGAGAGCTGCCGTATCAGCTGCGCCGGCAGCTTGTCGAAGCCTCGGAGCCGGCCGTGGTCGAGCTCGCCGTGGCGCTCGCCGAGCGCATCGTGGGGCGTGAGCTCGCGCTCGAGCCTGGGCTCGTCGCCCGCTGGGCGACCGCTGGCCTCACCGCCCTCGCCGACGAGGTCGACCTCGCGGTCGTCGTGTCCGAAGATGTGTTCGCGTCGGTCCCGCGCGAGGCCTGGCGCGATCCGAAGGGCCAGCTCTACACGCCGACGGTCGAGCCCCGCTTCGCGCCCGGAACCTGCGAGGTCCGTAGCCGCCGCTCGCGCATCGACGCGAGCGCGGCCGCCCGAATCCGCGCCGTCGTCGAGGCGCTCGGCGTGACCGAGGAGCGCGTGGGCTCGTGAGCGCAGACGGGCTCGACCTAGGCGCCTATGTCGAGCGAGCGCGGCGTGCCGAGCCCGCGCCCGCAGAGGGCCGTGTCCACGAGGTCGTCGGCCTGCTCGTCGAGGTGGTCGGCCTCGACGCCGCGACCGGCGATCGGCTCGAGATCGTGCTGCCCGAGCGACGCCTCGCGCTCGAGGTTCTTGGCTTTCGTCAAGGGCGTCTCCTCGCGGCCCCGCTCGGGCCGACGGCCGGCGTGCAACACGGCACGCCTGTGATTCGCCGCGCGCGCGGCGCGACCGTCGACGTGGGCGATGCGCTCCTCGGGCGCGTGCTCGATGCGTTCGGGCAGCCGCTCGACGGGCGTCCCGCGCCGCTGTGCACGGCCCGCGTGCCGATGCGCCGCGACCCGCCCCAGCCGTTCTCACGTCGTCCGATCCGGGAGCAGGTCGAGACTCGGGTGCGCGTGCTGGACGGCCTCCTGCCGATCGGTCGCGGCCAGCGCCTCGGCCTCTTCGCAGGCACCGGCGTCGGCAAGAGCACGCTGCTCGCCATGATGGCGCGCCGCGCGCGGGCCGACGTGGTGGTGGTGGGCCTCATCGGCGAGCGCGGCCGCGAAGTCGGCGAGTTCGTCCACAACGCGCTCGGCCCGGGCGGCCTCAACCACGCGGTCGTGGTCGTCGCGACGAGCGATACGCCGCCGCTCGTGCGCGCCCAGGGAGCGCTGCGCGCGACCGCGATCGCCGAGCATTTTCGCGATCAGGGAAAGCACGTCCTCTTGATGATGGACTCGGTGACGCGCTTCGCGATGGCGCTGCGCGAGGCGACGCTCGCGGCCGGCGAGCCGCCGGTCACGAAGGGCTACACGCCGAGCGTCTTTGCGGCGATGCCGGCGATCTTCGAGCGGGCCGGGAACGGCTCCGGCTCGGGCAGCATCACGGCGATTTACACCGTGCTCGTCGAGGGCGACGACATGAACGATCCGATCGCGGATACGGTGCGCGGGACGCTCGACGGTCACATCGTCCTGTCGCGCGAGCTCGCCCAACGCGGCCTCTTCCCGGCGGTCGACGTGCTCGCGAGCGTCACGCGCGTGATCAACGAGATCACGACGCCCGAGCACCGGCAGCTCGCGGGGCGCATCCGCGACCACCTGGGGACCTACCGGGAGGCCTCCGATCTCTTGCGCATCGGCGCCTACGTGCGCGGCAGCGATCCGCGCGTGGACGCGGCGGTCGCGGCGCTTCCGAAGATCGAGGCGGTGGTCCGCCAGGACCTCGAGGAGACGAGCAGTCTCGCGCTCGCGCTGAAGCAGTTGCAGGAGATCGCGCCGGAGACAAAGCGGTGAGCGGATACGAAAGCGTATGAGCGCCCGACGACTCGAGCGGATCGCGCGGCTTATTCGACTCCGCGAGCGCGCGCGCGATGAGGCCCAAGCGAAGCTCGCGGAGGCCCGCCGGGCGACGGAGGCCGCCCGTGACGAGGTGCGACGAGCTACCCAGCGCTGGCAAGACGAGGTCGCGAGCGCGGACGCCGAGACGGCCGTGCCCATGAGCGAGTTTGCGCTGTGGCGGATGCACCTTCAGTCGCTGCGACGCGAGGTGGAGTGTGCCGCGACGCGACTAGATTCAGCGGAAAGGCGCGAGGCGGACGAGCTCGCCACGACCACCGAAGCCCAGCGCGAGCTCCGCAAAATGGAGCTCTGGCGCGAGAGCGAAGCCGACCGAATGCGGACCGACGCGCTCCGCGGCGATCAGGCGCTCAGCGACGAGATTGCGGCACGAATCGTGCTGGACAGACCGCGCGGGGTCTGAACTGCAGCCCTGCCGAGGAACCACAAGTGCAGCTCGTCTGCGTTCTTCACGCCCACGGGCCGCGCATTGAGAACACGCCCTGCCATGACGCCCGAGAACGGAGAGTCGATCATGACGACCGGGATGACGCGCTGGACTTCAAGTGGGCCGGGAGTCGGTCCCGTCGTGACGCGGCCCTCACGCGCGTGGAGCGAGGCCGCGCGAAGCTTCGGGCGCGTGCTCGTGGAGCAGCGCGAGACGGAGCCAGGAGAGCGGCCCGAGAAGCAGTCCAGCAGAGCGCCCTCGGCGGCGGTCGAACATAAAAGTTCGAACGCGGGCGACGTGAGGTCGGTGCGCGAGGACGGCCGCGATTCGTGGAGCGCGGAGACGCATGCAGCGAGCGCCGAGACTCTGGAGGTCGACGAGAGCCCGGAGCGCGCCGACGGCGAGACGCGCCCGATAACGAAAGACGCGACCGCGGCCCCCACCGCGGAACCGAGTCTCGCGGTCTTCGGGATCTCGCTACCCCGAGACGCCGCGCGGCACCCCGTCGAAGCCACCGACGGCAGCGACGAGCGCGCCCTGCTTGGCGATGGCGCGGGTCTGGGCCAGGCCTCGCCGAGGTGGTACGACGTCGCGAGCGAGCCCGTCGAGGCGACGGCGCAAAAAACGGGCGCAGCTAGCCCCGCGAACGAGCCGATGGGCGCCCTGGGCGATGCCAGCGTTGGCGAATCGGCCCTGCCGGAGACACGCTCGATCGAGGCGAGTGTGACCCGCGACGCGACGCCGCGAACAACGCACGCGAACGAGAGGTCGCACGGGACGCTATCGAAAGGTTCCCCGGCCCCGGCGAAGGCCACCGACGAGCGGGCGAGCACGACACCTCGCGACACCGCATCGGACCCTGAGCCACGCGCACCGCTCGGACTTGACGACGAGCTGGCGGCGAGCCGCGTACGCGACGCGCTCACGCCGCGCGACCTCGGCGCGCGCGAGCACTCCGCGAGAGCCGTCCATCGCGAAGCGGCGAGCACGAGCGAGTGCCCTCGAGGCGAAACACCCGTGGAGGCGCAGGGTCGCGAGGCGGTCGAGGGCGCACCCCCTGGAGAGCGGGCACCCGTCACCGCCGCGCCCGGGCCTGCCTTCGCGAACCCGGGAGCGGTCCCGTCGCCAGCACGCGCCGGAGCTGGGCTCGCCACGCGTCGCGGCGGGCTCGACGAGACGACGCGCGAATTCGCGACGCTCGTCCGGGAACGTCGTCAAGAGACTGCCACCGCCCTGGTCAACCACATGACGCTCCGCCACGGGGCGGAAGGTCACATTGACCTAGGCGAGCTCGGGCACGTGACCGTCCGCGCGACGAGCCACAACGGCGAAATCGACGTCACCATCCGGGCCGATCACGAAGACGCGGTGGCGATGCTGCAGACCACGAGCGCGCTCCTCGAAGGCGAGCTTCGGCGAGAATCACTCGAAATACGGCATCTCGGCGTCGAGCGCGAACGTCGTACGAGAACCGACGAGGACGGGGCTCGCCGCGAACGAGAGCGCCAGGCGCCGCGCCAAGACGAGGCCGCCCCGGAGGCCGAGCAAGGCTTCGAGTCGGACCTCGAGAGGTCGGTACGGATCGTGCTCTCTCCCCCTCTGCCCTCCCCTCGTCCTGACGGAGCCCCCGACCCATGCCACCCCTCGATGGAATCCAGACCGCCTACCGCGACCTGACCCCACGGCCGACGGACGGCGCAGCGGACAAGCAGTCCGTCGACAAGGAGGCCTTCCTCAAGCTGCTGGTCGCGCAGCTGAAGGCGCAGGACCCGCTGTCTCCGATGGAGGGGACCCAGTTCGTCGAGCAGCTCGCCACCTTCTCCCAAGTCGAGCAGGCGATCGCGCAGACCAAGCACCTCGAGATGGTGTCGCTCCAGCTCACCGGCCTTCAGTCGAACGAGGCGGTCGGCCTCATCGGCAAGGAGGTCACCGTGAAGGGTCGCACGATCGGCTTCGACGGCGTGAGCCCCACCGGCTTCAGCGCGAACCTCGTCGGCGACGCGGCCGACACCAAGGTCACGATCCTCGACGCGTCGGGCGCTCCGGTGCGCACCATCGAGCTCGGGCCGCAAACGTCAGGCACGGTCCCCGTCCCCTGGGACGGCCGCAACGACGCCGGCAAGCTCGTCGCGCCCGGCACCTACACCGTGAAGGTCGAGGCGACCGACGTCGCGGGCGAGCCCATCGCGACGACGAACGACGTGCGCGGCAAGGTGGTCGGCGTGTCGTTCGACAAGGGCTACCCCGAGGTCATCCTCGACTCTGGCGCACGCGCGCCCATCTCCGATCTCGTCGCGGTCCACGGGAGCGCGACCACCCCGCCGATGCTCGATTCCAACCTCGCCGCGGCCGGCCTCGGCGACCTCGGCGCCTACCTCGCTCGCTACGGAACCTCTCCTTTCACACGCAAATAACGACGACCCGGCTGGCACGACGCCACCGCCATCCATGGAGGAACCATGTCCGTCTCGAAGACCATGAACACCGCCGTCACCGGCCTGCGTGCCCAACAGGACGCGATCGGCATCGTCGGTGACAACATCGCCAACTCCAACACCGTCGGCTTCAAGCAGTCGCGCGCGCTCTTCGAGGACATCCTCGGGAACTTCAGCGGCGCGCGGACCGTGGGCGCGGGCGGAGGCGCGAAGATGATCCGCGCCCAGCAGATCTTCAGCCAGGGCGCGCTGAAGACGACCGGCGTGCCGAGCGATCTCGCCCTCTCGGGTGACGGCTTCTTCGTCTGGTCGGGCGCGGTCGACGGCTTCGACGGCCAGTACTACTCGCGCGACGGCAGCTTCTTCGTGAACGCCGAGGGCACCTTGGTCAACTCGCTGGGCCTGAAGTTGCAGGGTTACAGCGAGGCAAACGGCGCCTCGTTCGGTGGCCCCATCGGCGACATCTCGGTGCAGCCGCTCACCTTGCCGCCGAAGGAGACGAGCACGGTCGAGCTCGTCGCGAACCTCGACTCGTCGGCGACCACCTTCGCCGCCGCCGGCGGCGCGAACGACTTCGATCCGGCCGACCCGAGCAACACCTCGAATTTCTCGACCTCGGTGACGGTCTTCGACTCGCAGGGCAATCCCCACTCGCTCGACGTGTACTTCGTACGTCTCAACGACGGCGCGGTGCCTCCGAATGCCACCAACGACTGGGAGGTCCACGTCCTCGACGGCAACACCGAGCTGACGGACGGCTCGCCCGCGACGCCGCCGAAGGTCTCGTTCGACACCGCGGGCAAGCTCATCTCGGCCGACGCCGTGACGCTCACGAACGTCAACTGGGACCCGGCAAACCCGAGCCCGCTCACGACGAACAATCTCATCACCTTCAAGGTCGGAAACCCCACGGGCGCCGGCGGCTCCGGGCTCGATGGCCTCACGCAGTACGGCTCGGTGAGCAGCGTCTCGAAGCAGAGCCAGGACGGCTACACCGCCGCATCCCTGACGGGCCTCGACGTCACGGCGGACGGGACCGTGAACGGCATCTACTCGAACAGCCAGAAGCTCGCGCTCGCGCAGGTCGCGGTCGCGAAGTTCGCGTCGAACGACGGGCTGTCACGCTCGGGCCACAACCTGTTCTCCGAGACGCTCGACTCGGGCCAGGCGAACCTCGGCGCGGCGTCGAGTGGAGGACGCGGCGGCATCGTCTCGGGCGCGGTCGAGCAGAGCAACGTCGATCTCGCCGCGCAGTTCGTCGACATGATCGGCTTTCAGCGCGCGTTCTCCGCCAACTCGAAGACCATCACCACGGCCGACGAACTTCTGGTCGAGACCTTGAATCTGAAGCGATAATGCGAGCACGCTGAGCGCGCGGAGATTCCATGGCGGACGAAGAAAAGAAGGAAAGCCAGGTCCCACTGGAGGCGGCGGGAGTGCCGGCGAGTGGCGGCTCGGTCGTTGGAAAGATCCTCGGCATCGTGCTCCCAACGGTGTTCGCTGGCGCAGCGGCGTTCCTCGGGGCGAAGCTCGGCCAGCCAGCCGCAGGCGCGCACGAGGAACACGCCCGCAAGGTCGACGACAAGAAGATGCCTGGGCTCACGATCGACCTGAAGGCGTTCGTCGTGAACGTTCAGGACGAGAAGACCGGCGAGAACAAGCCGTGCAAGATGACGGTCGCGATCGAGCTCGAGAAGCTCGCCAAGAAGGAAGAGTTCGAGCCGTTCATCCCCCGGATCCGGGATCAGGTGCTGAGCTACGTCCGTAACCTGTCCTACCAGCAGGTGACGAACCCGCGGACGAAGGAGCGCATGACGGAGGACCTCCTCGAGCTCATCCGAAAGCTCGGCGCCGAGCAGGCCCAGCGCGTCCTCATCCAGGAGCTCGTGACGCAGTAGCGCGGAGCGACCGCTCCCGGACGGCGACTCATGGCGATGGCCTTCGACGACGACGACGACGACGACGATCGGTTCCGCGGCAAGGCCCCGGACCGCTTCGGAAAGGCCGGGCGTAACGAGAGCTTGATTTCGGTCACCTCCGAGGGCGGGAGCGCCGTCGCGGAGGAGACCATGCAGCGCGCCGCGACCTCGATCGCGGCCGGCGTCCGCCGCGCGATCCCGTTTCTCGGTCGGCGTCGCGCCACCGCGGTCGCGACCACCCCGTCGACGGTGCGCGCGAACACCTTCGGCAAGGAACTCGAGGACCCCTTCTACGTGTGCTCGCTGGCCGCGGAGCCCGGCGGCTCGCGTGCGATGCTGGCCCTCGACGCTGCAGCGATCGCCTTTCTTCTCGAGGGCATGCTCGGTGGCGACGGCTCCGACTCGCCGAAGCTCGCGAAGAAAGGCCTCTCGGCTCCGCAGCGTGCGTTCATCGACCGCATCGTCGGCAACATCGTGACGAGCGTGTCGTCGTCGCTGGCCAAGGCGCTCGGACTCTCGCTCACCAAGCTTCCGCAGCTCATGAACGAGCGCCCCGCGGACGGCGTCGTGGTGATGCTGCCCATCGAGTTCCACGACGCCGCGCCGAAGACCGTCGAGTCGAAGAAGGACTTCTCACTCGACGACTTCGAGATGCCGAGCAAGAGCGGCGCATCCTCCTCGCCGGGCGCGTCGGGCGACGCCACCGTCTTCGGGACGATGTTCATCGCGGTCAGCAAGACCGCGCTGATCGCCGCGCGCGCGGCGAACCTCGCGAATCGCGTCGAGCACGTAGACCCTCGCCTCGCCGCGTCGCTCCGCCAGGTCGAGGTCAGCGTGGTCGCCGAGCTCGGGCGCGTGCGCCTGACCCTCGGAGGCCTGTCGGCGCTGCGGGTCGGCGACACCCTGCGGCTCGACGTTCCGGTCGAGGGCGACGTCGACGTGCGCGTCGAGGATCAGCCGCTCTTCCGCGGCCAGCCCACCACCCACGGCTCGCAGCTCGCCATCCAGGTGACCGAGTGCCGCACGCCCGAGTTCCCGCGTGAGCCGCAAGCACCGAGGCTCGGAGACTCCGAACTGCCGCCCGCACGGGGAGGATCCGCACCGAAGCGCTGACGGGTCCGCTCGATTCGGTCTGCGACGACGCTCCGGAGGCAGCTCTGGAAGCGCTTCATGAAGTGCCCCGACCACGGCGCGAGGGAGAGGCATGTCCTTTGCTTCGGTGAGGGGCATCATGTCGGACGACAACTCTGTGCCCCCTCCAGAGAACCCTTACGCGCCGCGCGCCGGCGGGCCTGGGGCCTTTGCGCTGCTGAAGGACGTCGAGGTCGAGCTGACGCTCGAGATCGGGCGCCGACGCATGAAAATCGAGGAAATCCTGCGACTTTCCACTGGCGCGACGATCGAGCTCAGCAAGGCGGCGGGCGAGCCGATCGACATCTTCGTCAACGGTCAGCTGCTCGGCCGCGGGGAAGCCGTCGTCGTCGGCGACCGCTACGGCGTCCGTATCACCGAGCTCCTGAACCCGGAGGGCCGCTCATGAGCCGCAAGACCGTCAGCGCGTTGGCGCTCGTTGCCACCACGTTGACCGGCACGGCCTTCGCGGTCGAGCCGGCACGGCCGAAGCCCGTCGCCGAGAAGCTCGCCGTCGGCGCCAAGCCTCCGGCCCGAGCGAAGGAGGCGAAGGAGGTCGAGGCTCCCGCAGCCGACGGTGCGGCCGATGAGGCGCACCCGACGGAGGGGCCAAAGGGCGAGCCGACGCGCGGTGAGGCGGACTCCCTCCTGCCGAGCGATCACCGCGAGCCCCCTCAGACCGCCGACAAGCCGCTCGTGCTCCGCAAGCCGGCCGACAAGCCCCTCGAGCTCTCATCGACCTCGTCGACCGACGGCTTCGGCCTGAAGCTCGGCATCTGTGCCGCCATCGTCGGTGGCGCCGTCTGGCTGCTGCGCAAGCGCGGCATCCTCGCGCCGCCGAAGCAGGCACATCCGATGACGATCCTGGGGCGCACGGCGATCGGCGTTCGCAGCGAGCTCCTGCTCGTCGACGTCGACGGCCAGAAGCTCCTGCTCGGGGTGACGCCGAGCTCCATCTCGCGGCTCGCCGTCCTGCCGGTCCACGGCGACACACCGTCGCTCGCGGACGAGGCGCTCGATCCGCCGGCGCGCGTCGATGACGAGCCGGGCTTCGACGATGCGCTCGAGTCGGCCCGCTCCCGCCTCGAAGAGTTCGCGGCGCGCATGAAGAGCCGCGCTCCGATGGATGCCCCCGTCACCCGCGATCGTGCGACGATCGCCCCGCGCGAGAGCGACCTCGAAGCCTCGCGCGCGAGCCGTCACGCAAGCCCTCGGCCCCCCGTTGCAGAGCGCCTCGAAGAGCCCCGCCCTAGCCGCGAGGCCGCCCGCGCGAAGGCGCGCGAGTCGATCGCTGAGCGTGAGCTCCGAGAGCTGCGTGCGTCGCGCCCCGACCTCCGCTCGCGCCCCGACCTCGGCGAGCAGGCGCAGAGTCTGCTGAAGCTTCGACAGGCCCGAGGCCGCGGATGAACGGCACGCCCGCGACGGCGGACATCGTCGAGCTCGCGAACAAGGGCTTGACCGGCCCGCTGAAGATCCTCGCGCTCCTTACGGTGCTGTCGCTGCTCCCGGCGATCGTGCTGTCGATGACGTCGTTCACGCGAGCGGCGGTCGTGCTCTCGTTCGTACGCACCGGCATCGGGTCGATGCAGACCCCGCCAACGCAGGTGATCGTCGGCATCGCGCTCTTTCTCACCATGTTCACGATGGCGCCCGTCACCGACCGGATCGTCGAGGACGCCTACAAGCCCTACGCCGCCGGGCAGCTGACCGAGTCCGAGGCGATCGACCGCGCGGTCGTGCCGATCCGGAGCTTCATGCTGCGTCAGACCCGCGAGGCCGACCTCGCGCTCTTCTATACGGCCGCGCGCCTCGAATTCCCGAAGACCGAGAGCCAGGTGCCGATGCACGTCGCCATCCCGGCGTTCATCGTGAGCGAGCTCACCACCTCGTTTCAGATGGGCGTCCTCGTGCTCCTCCCGTTCTTGTTGGTCGACATCGCGGTCGCGTCGACCTTGATGAGCATGGGCATGATGATGGTCCCCCCGACCAGCATTTCGCTGCCGCTGAAGCTCCTCCTGTTCGTCGTCGTCGACGGCTGGCACCTCCTCACCGAGTCGCTGCTCCGGAGCTTCGTATGACCATCGATCAAGCCATTGCCCTCATGACCGAACTCATCAAGACGTCGATCATCGTCGGAGGCCCGGTGCTCGCCGCGGCGCTCGTCGGCGGCGTGCTGATCGGCATCGTGCAGACGGCGACCCAGATCAACGAGGCCAGCGTCGCCTACGTCGTCAAGGCGGCGTGCGTGCTCCTCGTGTTCCTCGTCGCCGGGACGTCGCTCGCGTCGCGCACCGTCCAGTACACGCGCGAGACCTTCTCTCGGATCGCCGACGTCGTCCGCTGAGGCGAGCATGGCCGCGTCGGGATTCGTCGCGTACGCCATCGCCATCGCGCTCGTGATGAGCCGCGTTGGCGGCTTCATGGTGCTGTCGCCGGTGCCGGGCGCCTACGTCCCGCAACGGGTACGCGCGATGCTCGCGGTCGTCCTCGGCCTGATGGTGGGCCTCTTGATGGGGCCGCCGAAGGCCGAGCTCGACTTCGGCCTCGAGCTCCTGCCGCTCGCGGTGAAGGAGGTCATCGTCGGCATGCTGATCGGCGGCGCGTTCCGGCTCGTCGTGATCGCCGCCGAGTTCATGGCCGGCCTCGTCTCGCAGGCGTCCTGGCTGTCCGCGCCGAGCTCGTTGAACCCCGACCTTGGCGGACAGACGCAGGCGATCGGGCAGATCTCGATGATGCTCGCGCTGCTCCTCGCGCTCGCGACCGGCGTCCACCGCACCGTGCTCGCGTACTTGCTCGAGTCGTTCCGTACGCTGCCGGTCGGCACCGTCACCAACGTGAGCGGCGGCATCCCGCCGTTCCTCGGCCTCGTCGGTCGCTCGTTCGACGTCGGGATGAGCCTGGCCCTTCCGGTCCTCGGCATCTCGCTCGCGGTCCAGACCGCGCTCGCGCTGGTGTCGCGCGTCGCCCCGAGCCTGCAGATCTTCAACATCGGCTTCGCGGTCCTCGTCGGCAGCGGCGTGGTCACGTTCATGGCGTCGCTGCCGAGCATCTCGGATGGGCTCCTCGCCTATTTTCAGGGGATCCCGTCGTTCCTCGACGAGCTGCTCCTCCGCATGATGGGGGCCTAGTGGCGGACGAGAGCGACAAACCGCACGCGGCGACTCCCAAGCGTCGGGAGGACGCTCGCAAGGAAGGCAAGTTCGCCCGCGCGCGGGACACCACGGCGATCGCGATGACGCTCGCGGTCGTCGGGGCGCTGGTCGCGTACTCCGATCAACAGGCCCGCGTCGTCGAGGAGCTCTTTCACCGCTGCCACGGGGATCTTGGCGCCATCTCGCGTGGCGACGGTGAGGTCGTCTTCTCGGCACTCCCGGGGGCGCTCTGGCACCTCGCGGCGCCGCCCGCCCTCGCAGCGGCGATCGCGGGCGGCCTCGCAGGCGCGTGGCAGTCCGGCTTTCGGCTCTACCCCGACCTCCTCGCGCTCAAGTTCGAGCGCTTGAATCCGCTCCCGGGGCTTCAGCAGCTCGTGAACCCGAAGAAGGCGGTGACCGAGCTCGTCATCTCGCTCCTGCGCGTCGGCATCGTCGCCTGGGTGTGTTACCGCGAGCTTCGCGACGACGTCCCTCGGCTCCTCGGCCTCACCGGCGCGCCCGTCGCATCGTCGATCGGACTCATCGCCGAGATCCTCGTGCGCCTGACGCTGAAGGCGCTCGCCGTGCTGGTGGTGCTCGCGGTCGCCGACTTCGCGTACAACCGCTACACGATCGAGAAATCGCTGCGAATGAGCGATCAAGAGATCAAGGAGGAGATGCGCCAGTACGACCAGAACCCGAAGGTCAAGGCGAAGCTCCGCGAGAAGATGCGCGCCGCGGCCAGGAGACGCATCCTGGCCGCCGTCGAGAGCGCCGACGCGATCGTGACGAACCCGACACACATCTCGGTCGCGCTGCGCTACTCGGCGAGCGACCCAGCGCCGGTCGTGGTCGCCAAGGGGCACGACGACCTGGCGCTGAAGATCCGAGCCGAGGCCCGCAAGCACGGGATCCCCATCCTCGAGAATCGCCCGCTCGCGCGAGCGCTCGACGCCGAGGTCGAGATCGGCTGGCCGATCCCCGGTCAACATTACGTCGCGGTCGCCAAAGTTTTGGCGTTCGTCTACTCGCTGAAGGGCACACGACGGCGCCGCTCCTCGAGAAATTCCAGCCAATCTGCGCGACGCCCGAAGCGAGCGGCCGCCGGGCGCGCCTGACTCGACTGGCACGCGGCATGAATATGGACGCCTCCAGGCATGGAGAGCGCCAACACCCCGCCGCTCAGGATCCGCGACATCGCGGTCCCCCTCGGCATCATCGGGATCGTCCTGATGATGGTGATGCCGCTGCCGCCGCTCGTGCTGGACGTGCTGCTCACGTTCTCGGTGGCGCTCTCGATCATCATCTTCCTCACCGCGCTCTTCATCCAGGAGGCGCTCGACTTCAGCGCCTTCCCGACCATCGTCCTCGTCGCGACGCTGCTCCGCTTGAGCCTAAACGTCGCGAGCACGCGCCTCATCCTGCTGCACGGGCACGAGGGCGCCGAGGTGGCAGGCCAGATGATCGAGGCGTTCGGGCACTTCGTCGTCGGCGGGCAGATCGTCGTCGGCCTCGTCGTCTTCCTCATCCTCGTCGTCATCAACTTCGTCGTCATCACGAAGGGCGCTGGCCGCATCGCCGAGGTCGCCGCGCGCTTCACCCTCGACGCGATGCCCGGCAAGCAGATGGCCGTCGACGCCGACCTCTCGGCCGGCAACATCACCAACGACGAGGCGCGCCGACGCCGCCGAGCCCTCGAGCAGGAGGCCGACTTTTACGGTGCGATGGACGGCGCGAGCAAATTCGTCCAAGGCGACGCGGTCGCCGGCCTACTCATCACCGGCATCAACCTGATCGGCGGGCTCATCATCGGCGTGGTCCGGGGGATGGACATCGGGAAAGCGGCCGAGACCTTCTCGGTCCTAAGCGTCGGTGACGCGCTCGTGTCGCAGGTCCCGGCGCTTCTCATCTCGTCGGCGGCCGGCGTCGTCGTCACGCGCAGCGCTGCCGGCGAGGGGATCGCCGACACCTTCATCACTCAGCTCTTCGCGCGCAAGCGCGCCGTGGCGCTGACGGCCGGCATCATCGCGCTGCTCGGCGTGGTCCCCGGGATGCCGACGCTGCCGCTCCTCGGCTTCGCGGGGATGCTCGCTTACGTCGCGCGAAAGCCACCGGAGGGCGCGCGCCAGACCGAGAGCACGCTGTCGGGCGGGACCGGCACCTCGAGCGGCGGCGCCTCGACCGGCGAGCCTGCCGCCGGCGGCCCGAAGCCCGGCTCGGCCGAGGACATCGACAAGGCCCTCGCGCTCGACGTGCTCACCCTCGAGCTCGGCTACGAGCTCGTCCACCTCGTCGACACCGGCGCGGGCGGGACGCTCGTCGATCGCGTCGGAGCCCTACGCCGCGAGGTCGCGCGTGAGCTCGGCATCGTCGTGCCCTCGGCCCACATCTGCGACAACCTCGAGCTCGCCCCGAACCAGTACCGCATCCTCTTCTCGGGAAACCCGATCGCGCAGGGCACCTGTCAGAATGGTCGCCTGCTCGCGATCGACCCGACCGGGAGCGCGCCGCCCGTCGAGGGAGACGCGACGGTCGAGCCGACCTTTGGCATGCCCGCGCGCTGGGTCCTGCCGCGAAATCGCGACATGGCCGAGGCCCTCGGCTACACCGTCGTCGACCACGCGACGGTGATCGCGACCCATTTCGGCGAGCTCATCCGCACCAACGCGCACCGCCTGCTCGGCCGTCAGGAGGTCCAGCACTTGCTCGATGTGCTCGCGAAGAAATCCCCGAAGCTCGTCGACGACGTCGTCCCATCGCTCCTCAGCCTCGGCGACGTGCTGCGCGTGCTGCGAAACCTGCTTCGCGAGCGCATCAGCATCCGTGACATGCGAACCATCATGGAAGGCCTTGCCGACCTCTGCGAGCAAACGAAAGACTCCGAGCAGCTCACCGAGCTCGTGCGCGAGCGCCTCGCCACGCAGATCACCGCCGCCGTCAAGGGACGCGACGGCGCCGTCGCCGCGTTGGCGCTCGACCCGCGCCTCGAGGAGGTGCTGCGGACCTCGCTGCGCGAGATCGCGCAAGGGATCGGCGGCGCCCTCGACCCTCGGCTATTGTCGGAGCTCGCCAAGCAAGCCGAAGCTGCGCTCGCAAAATTCGGGGCGCTTTCTGCGGCGCCAATCGTGATCGCGCCGCCGGATCTCCGCCGCTACGTCCGCGCGATCTTCGAGCACAAGGTACCGCAGTACGCGGTGGTGTCTTTCCGTGAGGTCGAGCCCGCGGTCCCGCTGCGGGTCGTCGAGTCGCTGGGACGTGGCGCGAACCATGCATTGGCGCAAGGAGGATGACGATGAACCGAACTTTCCGTGGACGAACGCTGAGCGAGGCCCGTGATGCGGCCGAGGCCGCCCTCGGCCCGGACGTGGTGGTGCTCGAGCGCCGCCGGGTGAAGCAAAAGGGGCTTTCCGGCGTGCTCGGCGCGACCGAGTTCGAGATCGAGGTCGGCACCACCGTCACGAACCCGATGCTGAGCGAGGCGATGGTTGAGGTCCCGGTCGCACGCGGCTACAACAACTTGCGCGCTGCGGCGCGCGAGGCGTCGCCATCTCTCCAGTTCGCGCGCGCCGTGTACGAGGAGGCAGAGGATCAAGAGCGCGGCAGCGGCCGCGCCTCGACCGCCGACATCGCTCGCCTCGAGAACGAGGTGCGCGCCGTTCGCGCCATGCTCTATCGGATGTCGAACTCGCCCGACAAGCTCCAGAGCCAGCTCCAGAGCCTGCGCCGCGCCGTCGACGAGATGGTGCCGCGCGCGAGCGCGCCCGAGCGCATCGGTCGCCTGGTTGAGCAGAGCGGGCTCGGCGGCGCACCGGCTCGCGCGGTCGAGAAGCGCCTGCGGCGGCACGACGGGGACGACGAGAGCCTGCTCGAGGCTTACCGCGACGCGCTCGCCGATCTCATCCGGGTCCGCGCTTGGCCGCTCGCGGGGGAGGACAAGCGGGTGATCGCCCTCGTCGGCCCGCCCGGCGTGGGCAAGACGACGACCGCGGCGAAGCTCGCCGCCTCCGCGATCGCGAACGGCAACACGGTGACCTTCGTCGGCTGCGACACGTACCGCGTCGGCGCGGTCGAGCAGCTCGAGAGCTACGCCGTGCTCCTCGGCTGCGAGTGCGTCATCGTGACGACGCAGGTCGAGCTCCACCAAGCGATCCGCGAGGCGACGAGCGACATCGTCATCGTCGACACCTCGGGGCGCGGTCCCGAGGGCGAGCAGGCGGTCGAGCTCGCGCTCGGCGACGCGCGCCTCCGCGGGCAGCCGACCGGTTGGGAGCATCGCTCGCGGCACGTGCTGCTCTGCCTCGAGGCGTCGCTGCGCTTCGCGGACGCGACTGACCTCTGCCAGCGGTACGCGGGCTGCGGCCCGACGGCGATCGCCGTGACCAAGCTCGACCTGACCTCGGCGCCAGGAGGACTCGTCCACGGCTCGACGACGACCGACCTGCCGATCGCGCTGCTCTGCAACGGACAGCGGGTGCCGGAGGACATCGCGCCCGCGACGGCGGGCCGGATCCTCGACTACCTCGCGCCGCGCCATCGCCTCGCAAACTGAGCGAGCTCCCGGCTTGCAATTGACGATTGCCTTCCGAACCCCACCTCCGGTCTGATGGCCCAACCTCAAGCCAAGATGAACGCTCCGAAGCGAACCCTCACGCGCGAGGATTACGAGCGCTTCCTCCCGCTCGTGCGCCGCATCGCCATGCGGCTCGCGCGGCGCGTGCCGAGCCACATCAGCATCGGGGACCTGATCTCGAGCGGCTGGGTCGGGCTCGTCGAAGCGTATTCGCGTACCGGTGAGGATATGCCCGCCGAGGAGTTCGAGGCGTACGCCTCCCACCGCGTGCGCGGCGCCATGCTCGACTACCTGCGCGGCCTCGATCCTGCGACGCGGCAGGCTCGCAACGCGTCGCGGCGCGTGACGCGGACGATCTCCGACCTCACGCGCGGCCTCGGCCGTCCGCCCGAAGAGGAGGAGATCGCCGACGCGCTCGGGCTCGACCTCGACGGCTACCGGACGCTGCTCGGGCAGATCTCGAGCGCGGGCATGAGCCGCCTCGAGCTCGTCGATCTCGACCAGATCGACGCGCCGACGGACAAGAGCGACGCTCCCGACGACATCGCCGAGCAGCGGCTCCTCGCCGAGCACGTCGCCGGCGCGATCGAGCGGCTTCCGCTTCGGCTCCAGCAGGTGCTGGCGCTCTACTACCAGGAGGACTGCACGCTGCGCGAGATCGGCGCGGTGCTGCAGGTGAGCGAGTCACGCGTCTGCCAGCTGCACTCCGAGGCCATGCATCGGCTGCGGGCGGACATCGGCCAGGAGTAACGCGATGGCAGACGGCATCTACGCAGCGTTGAGCGGGGCGGTCGCGCACTACACGTCGCTCGAGACGACGGCGCAGAACCTCGCCAACATCGACACGACGGGCTACCGCGCGGTCACCCCGGTGTTTCACGAGGTGCTCGCGGCCGAGGGGAACGATCGCACCGTGCGCTTCGCGGCGGTGCGCAGGAGCGCGGTCGACCTCACGCCCGGCGCGCTCCGGGAGACCGGCGGCTCGCTCGACGTGGCCTTTGGGCAGAGCTCGTTCCTGGCGGTCGAGACCCCCGCCGGCGAGCGCTACACGCGCGCCGGGTCGCTCAAGATCGCGCCCGACGGGACGCTCACCACGCAGCGAGGTCATGTGGTGCTCGGCGACGGTGGCCCGATTCGCGTCGACACCGAACTCGGCGCCCAAGTGAGCGCGCAGGGCGAGGTGTCGTCGGGGGGAAAGTCGGTCGGATTCCTCCGCGTCGTCAGCTTCGAAGACCCTGGGCAGATGACCTACGAGGGCCAGGGCCTCTTGCAGGCGATGCCCGAAGCGGGCACGGCGCGCCCGAGCACCGATCCGGTCGAGGTCGGCAAGATCGAGGAGAGCAACGCCTCGACCGTGCGCGCGATGACGGACCTCATGGCCGCGAGCCGGATGTTCGAGGCGATGGAGCAGGCCATCGGCGCCTTCTCGCAGATCGATCGCCGACTGGTCACGACGGTGCCCAAGTTCGGCGGCTGACCCGCGGGTCAGTTGCGCGCCCCACCGAGCGCGCCGCGCCGGTCAAAAGACGCCGCTAATGACCGCACGCGCTCGTACCACGTCGCCCCCACTGACCCATGGGTCAGACTTCAAGCTCGATCTCGCGGCGAAACTCGGCGTCGGGGGTCGCGTCACCGACGCGTGCCTTGCCGAGCTCGGCGCGACGCAAGAGTCGGGCGATCTGCGGCCCCATCAGATCGAGCTCCGTCGACATGTAGTGCTCGCCGCCGAAGCGGCGCGCGGCCTCGGCCTGGTGGGCGAGCATGACCGCGTCCTGGGCGAAGATGCGCATCGCGACCGGCTCGAGGACGAGCCTCACCAGGGCGCGCGGGAACCGCGTCCGGAAGCGCACCACGGCAAAGAGGCGAGTGCGGGCGTCGTCGACCGGCGTCCCCATCGCGGTGACGAGCACGTGGTTCTCGTCGCCGATGCGGTACTCAACCTCGGCGATGCTCGGCAGGAGGAAGCGATCGTGGTGCGTGACGAGCCCGCCCGAGGGCGAGAGCAGGCGACCGGCGAGACCCTCGGGGCGCGGCTCGCCCAGGTACTCGGTGACGACGCGGTCGGCCGCGCGCGTGACGACGGCGCGGATCCGGTTCGTGCGGCCGGCGCCGCGGAAGAGCCCCCGATGGAGGAAGGCCGTGTGCGGCACGTCGAGCGCGTTCTCGAGCGCGGCCTGGAGCGACCCCTCGGCCTCGACGACGCGCGTCACCTCCCCGTACTCGGAGCCGAGCTTGGCGAGCGCGTGCGGCTCGTGCGTCGGCTCCGCACCAGGGGTCGCGTAGACCCACACGAGGCCGTCCCGCTCGCGGGTCGCCAAGCTCGGCACGAGCGAGCGCTCGGGGTGTGCGGCGCACAGGCTCGGGATGCGGGTCGCGCACCCGCGCGAGTCGAAGCGCCAGCCGTGGTAAGCGCACTCGAGCTCGCCGCCCTCGAGGCGCCCCAGCGAGAGCGGCACGTTGCGATGCGCGCACCGATCGAGGAGCGCCGCGGGGCGGCCGTCGCGGTCGCGAAAGAGCACAACCGGCTGACCGTGGAGCATCCGCGCGAGCGGCCGAGCCCGAAGCTCGCGACCGAGCGCGAGCACATACCAAGCGTCGGCGAGCCGCGGCCCGGTGGGCGTGGTCCCGGCGTTGAGGCTCCTCGGCGCGTCCATGTAGGTGGGGTGAATCCTACCGCCTCGAGGCGTTGGAGTCATGGCAGAGCCGGCGCGTCGCGCGGGTGTTTCGTTCGCTGCTCGCTTATGCTTCGGCGCGATGCGAGCGTTGTCCGTCCTCGGTGCGTTTCTCCTGCCGCTGTTCGCCGCCTGCGCTGACGGCCCCTCTCCCGCGAGCGAGCCGCCTTCGAGCCTCGCGTCGCCGCTCCACGCGCCG
>VGRJ01000069.1 GCA_016875405.1 Deltaproteobacteria bacterium
CGCGTTCGTCTGGGACGAGACGGACGCACGCTTTCAGGACATGAGCGTCCACTCGAAGATGCTGATCGTCGATGATCGGTTCATGAGCGTCGGCTCCGCGAACAAGAACAACCGCGGCATGGTCTACGAGGCCGAGATGAACGCGGTGGTGCTCGAGCCGAGCTGGGTGCGGGCCCAGCGCCGCCGGATCCTCGGTCAGCTCTTGCCCAAGGGCGCAGCGGTGAGCGACGACCCGAAGCAGTGGTTCCAGGCGATGTCGAAGGCCGCCAGCGCAAACGACGCGGTGTACGCGGCCTGGGAGAGCGAGCTCTGGGATCTCGACCTCGACGGCGAGCCCGTGTCCGACGCCATGCTGCCGCGCGGGTTTCTCTACTCGTTGTCGTTCGGAACGCTGGCGGATTGCCTGTTCGAGTCGGTGGGTCCCGAGCAGACGAGCCAATGAGGGCGTAGGAGGGGCTGCCGCTGGCACGCGTCCCGGAGGTCGACGATCGTGCCGAGTCGTGTCACTCTCGTCGCCTCGATGACGACAGCGGCGTACCCCCGAGCCTCACTCCTCGTTGCACTGTCTCTGGTCGCCACCGCGTGTGGGGACGATGAGCCGAAGAAGTACCCAGACTTTGGCACCTCCGCGTCGTCGTCGGCCTCCGGTGCCGGAGGTGATGGAGCGGGCGGTGGCGGCTCGTCTTCGTCGGGACCGATCGAGGGCTGCTTTGGCACGGGCTGCCCATGCGTCACCGCTTGCCATCCGCGTAGCGACGCTGTCCCGTGGGTCGCGCTCGCGACCGAGGGGGCCCCGTCGGCGCGCCAGCTCCACAGCGCCGTGTGGACTGGGAAAGAGCTCGTCGTGTGGGGCGGCATCATCGACGGCGCGGCCAACGTGACGGGCGATGGCGCCGCGTACGACCCTGCGACCGACACCTGGCGGCCCCTGTCGACGAAGGGCGCGCCGTCGGCTCGCCACTCGCATCAAGCCGTCTGGACGGGAAGCGTGATGCTCTTGTGGGGCGGCTACCAGAAGGGCGGCTACGCGAAGAACGGCGGCGCCTACGACCCTGCGACGGACACTTGGTCCGCCATCCCGGACGCGCCGTTGAGCGGCCGCACCCGGCACGGCACGGTGTGGACCGGAAAGGAGCTCGTCGTGTGGGGAGGGCTCGCGAGCTCGCCGCTCGGAGACGGGGCGCGCTACTCGCTCGCGTCGAAGAGCTGGTCGAAGCTCCCGGGCTCGGGGCCCAAGGCGCGCGCGTCGCACGTCGCGGCGTGGTCGGGCAGCGAGCTCCTCGTGTGGGGCGGCACCGACACCTTCGATTGGTTCGCCGACGGGAAGCGCGTCGCGCTCGGCGCGAACACTTGGAACGGGCTCTCCTCGGGCGGCGCACCGAGCCTGCGCGAGTCCGCGTCGGGGATCTGGGCGAGCGACCGACTGCTCGTGTGGGGCGGGTGGAACGGCGGGGACTACCTTGACGACGGCGCCCTCTACGATCCCGCCACGAACAGCTGGCAGGCGATGAGCAAGCCCGCGCCAACGGGGCGTAGCGGTCACGTGACGGTGTGGACCGGAGACGAGCTCTTCGTGTGGGGAGGCTGCACCGGAGACTCGTGCAACACGCTGCTCGCGGACGGTGGGCGCTACACGGCGACCGATGGGTGGACCCCCGTCAAGGCCGATCCGGTGCTCTCCGCGCGCTCGGGCGCCGCAGGCGTGTGGACGGGCACCGAGGTGATCGTGTTCGGTGGCAGCGACGTGAAATTCAAACCCGTCGGCGGCGGCGCGAGGGCGGCGCTCTAGGGGCGCCGCGGGCTCAGCGGCGTGCGGCGACGTCTCCTAGCGGCACGAGGCCCTGCTCGCGCATCACGACGAAGGGACGTTCCTCGAAGGTGAGGTGACCCTTCCCGTCGTGGTCGATGACCTGAACCCGCCCCATGCCGAAGCCCATCGGTCCATGGCTGTAGTAGTGAGCGGCCAGGCGATATGACTGTGTCAGGGCGCCCGCTCCGGTGACGACGAACATCTCGGGACCGAAGCCGGTCGTGACGTCGGCGAGGAGGTGCCCTCCGCTCGGGAGCGACGGTGACGAGAACCAGGAGTGCCCGCCCCGATCGTCGTAGACGTGCAGGTCGAGGTCGTTCGCGTCGGACTCCCACGAGAGCACGAACCGCCGGCTCGGCTCGCGGTCGGGGGCGAGGTCGAGCTCCTCGAGCTCGCGCAGGATCCGCGGTGAATCGCTCGGTGTCGCGGCGAGCCACGCGCTGCCGACGAGGCGCAGGTCCGCGGCCAGCACCTCCTTTACGCCCCTGAACCTACCATCCGGGTAGTCGCGCACGTAGCCGGCACGCAGCGCCGAGAAGGCCTCGGCATGTCGGCGCTCGGCGAGCACGGCGTAGGCGTAGAGCCGGTGGCTCGTCGGGTGGTCCGCGCGCTCCTTGCGAGCCCTGGCGAGGGCGTCGAGCGACAGTGCGGAGGCGCCGCGATGCTTCAAGTGGGCAAGGCGCGACGCTGCGTAGCGTGCCACGTCGACTCGCTCGGGGAACAGGTCGAGGAGCGAGCCGTAGGCGCGCGCGGCGAGCTCGCTCCTGCCGGATCGCTCGAGGGCCTCGCCGAGACCGAGCGCCGCGAGCGCGTCGCCGGGCTCGTCCGCGTGCCACGTCGTGGCGAGCGACACGGCATCCGTCAATTGATCGTTCGCAAGGAGCGCCATCACCTCGTCGAGTCTCCCTTGGTAGGGGGAGGCCGCGCTCGGCGCAGCCGGCGGCACCGCCTCCTCCGCGGGGGGTGACGGCGCCGCATTCGGGGGACGCGGCACCGAGGTCGTGGTCGCTTCGCCCCGCGCGCCGCCCGCGCCGAGGCGGAGGGCCACGCGCACGTTCGCGGCTTCGCCTTCGGTGCGCGGGAAGCTCATCGACCAGATGGCACGGCCGACCGCGGTATGGAGCGTCGTCGGACCGGGCCCCGTGACGCTCACCGACTCGACCGCGCCGCTCGGGGCGACCGTGAAGGCGAGCGTCAGCGTCGCCGCGAATGAGGGCTCACGCCGGAGCTCTTGTTCGTAGGCGAGCCGAAAGCGCCCAAACTGCTGGCGGAGGAGCCGATGAACCACCGGCGCGGGAAGGCCCTCCGAGGCGCTGGGAGTCTCGAGACGAACGGCGACGCTCGGCTTGCCGCGGTGCGAGCCGCCGAGCCGCCCATGACCGCTGCCGAAGCCAACGCCAAAGCGAGCGCCGGAGCCACCGCCTCCCGCGCCGAGCCCCGAGAGGCCGAGGTCGGCGCCCCAAGCGTTGCCGGTGTCGTCTGCAGCGTCGCCTTGCGCGCGCGAAGGCGAGAGCGCGACCGGAGGTGAGCCCGAGCCGCTCGCGGGCGGCTGACGGTGAGCCTGCGCGAGCTGGCCCTTCGCGACCGTCACGATCGGGGCCAGCGAGCCGCGCGCGAGCCCGAGGCGCTGATAGTCGGCCTCGCTCTCGAGGACGAGGAGGGCGGTGTAGGGCGAGATGACGCGGGCGCGGACCGACAGCTCTTCGATCTTGCCTCGTAGGTCGGGCGTGCTGCCCTGGCGTCGCTCGACGTCGAGCCAGTCGTCGAGCTGAGCACTCGCGGCCGCGCGCTCGAGGAGCTCGGGAGATCCGGGCTTGGGCTCCGGTGCCGTGACCCGTTGGCCGTCGACCCGCAGCTCGAGCGCGCGACCTTCGGGGACGCGCGCGAACACCACGAGCTCCTCGCCGGCCGCGACGCCTCGGGCCTTGCGCGGGTAGACCCACGAGGCGCCGTCGACGTCGAGCGTCACCTCTTCGCGGATCGTCTCCTCGAGCCGAGCCCAGACAGCGGGGAGCCCGCGCGCCGCGTCGGCCACGACGCCCGAGCGTGCGAGGCCCGCGGTCACGAGGGCGCGCAGCGTCGCCTCGTCACGAATGCCCCCGAGCGCGAAGGCGTCGAGGCGCTCGAGCCCGGCCTCGCCGAGCGCGCGGACCGAGGCGACGAGGTCGTCTGCGCGAGCGCCCGCGGTGACGACGCCGTCGCCGATCACGAGCGCGCGCGTGTACCCGCTCGCCTTGGCGAGCCTGCCCGTGACCGCGAGCGCCGCGCCGAGATCGCTCGCACCCAAGGCTCCCCGGCGTGCGATGCGCTCGAGGTGTCCAGCGCCGAAGTCCCGCGCCGTGCCGTCGAACACGACCTCTTGAGTCTGGTCGAACGCGACCACGGCGAGGCGTGCGCCTCTCCGCTGGGCGAGCGCCGCGGCGAGGTCGCGCACCAGCTCGAGCTCGGTCGCCAAATCGAGGGCGCGAGACGCGCTCGTATCGACGAGGACGACGAGCGACGACAGCGGCTCGCTCGTCTGGGCGGCGACCGGCCGAACGCGCATCGCGACGACATCTCCGCTTCGGACGGCCTCCGCTGCCGGCTCCGTCGCGAGGGCGCCCGCGGCGAGATCCTGGGGCGCTCCGGTGAGGAGCGTCTCACGCGCGACCCCCGAGCGCCACACCACGGCCCGCGCATCGGCGATGGGCCCGAGCCCACGCAGCGGGACGACCACCTGCGTCGCGTCGGTGAGCACCTGCGAGTAGCCGATGACGAGCTGCTTCTCTTCGCCCGCACCGATCGGAAAGACGCGTGCCGCGAAGGTGTTGCCGGCGCCTTGCTCGAGCAGCGCCGGGTCCACCTTTCGATGCAGCGACTCCTCGTACGCCAGCGTCGCGACTTTGCGAGGCAGCACTTCGCCCTCTTGCCAGGTTCCGTTCACGTTCATCGCGAGCCGGGCGATCGACGAGCGAGCGGGCAGGGCGATGCGGAATCGGCCCTCCACGGTGCGAGGCTGCGGGTTGCGAAACGCGAGGCGTAGCTCGGTGTGCGCGAGCGGCCCCTCGACCACGGTCTCTGCGTGGAGCCGCCGCAGCTCGAGCGCGATCCCGTCGGGGGTGACGAGCGAGATCGGCGCGGCCTCCGCGCGCGCGCGCGGCTTCGACGCGACCGGCGGGAGCGCATCCATGGCCCTGCCCTCGGGGCCGGCAGGCTCGAGACCTGCGTCGGGCAGCGACTCGGTGGCACCGTCGAGCGGCGCCTCGGTCGATGGCGCGAGGCCCAGGGGCGAGGTGTGGCACCCGAGGGTGAGGAGGGAGACGAGCGTCACGAGCTGCGAGGTGCGCATGACGAACATCGACAGGGCGCGGTGGACTTCGGTTCCATCGAACTGCCGTGTCGGGGGGCGTCGAATTCGTGCCCCTCGCGCGGTGCGCCTCAGGTCGCGTCGGGTGGGAGGAGCGCCTCGAACAGCCGCACGAGCTGCTCGACGTCTTCGGGCGACCAGAGGACGGCGCCCGGGAGAGTCACGCGCAGGTTCCCCTCGTGGAGCGACACCATCGGCGTCGGCAGGTCGGCGCTCGGCTTCCACGATGCGAGGAGGTCGAGCCCCTCCGCGGCGAGGGCGGAGCGGATGCGGTCCTCGCGGTCGGCGCGGAGCGAGAGCGACGACGCGAGCTTGGACGGCTCCTTGATTTCGGGCAGCCTTGCAAGCGCTTCGTACGCGGGCCCGACCATGTGCCGCAGGGGGTTCAACGCACCGAGGGCGTCCATGAGCGGCTGCCGCGCTTGGAGCAGCAGGGCCCCTTCGAGTCCGACGTCGAGCTCGCAGCGGGTGTAGCGAGGAGGCGCATGGTGCATCCAATGCTGAGAGACCGGGGCGCTCGCGACGATGCTCGCGGTGCGGCCCCGAAGCGTTCGCGTCAGGCGCCATGCGAGGTCGGGCGTCGAGTCGTCGAGCGTCCAGCCGAGCCGCTCGGCGAGGTCACGAAGGGCGCTCTTTCTCGCGTGCTCGCGACGCACCGTGAAGATCGCGAGCCCGCCAAACAACACCGCCACGCCGAGGGTCAGCGCGAGGAGGGACATCAGCTGCTCGTTCACGATCGCGTCTCGGGTCTCCCAGAAGAGGACTTACCATGCAAGGGATGGCCGTCGCGACGCCGTTGAGCGTACTGTCCCGCGTGGAGCCGTCCCACTGCCGCGGAGGAGTCGCCATGCCGAACGTCGCTCGCTTCACCCTCATGTCCTCGCTCGCCCTCGCCCTCGCGGCGCTCGCCGGCGGGTGTGACTCCAAGCCTCAGGCCACGACCGGAGGCGGCGGCGCGAGCGCGGGCTCCGGCGGGGCAAGTCCGGTCTGCAAGAAGCCTGGCGCGCCTCCTCCGGCGTGGTTCCGCGACATCACCGCCGAGGTGCTCCCGAGCGGCGGTGACCCCGACAAGGCTCCGACCGCGACCTCGCTCCGCGCAGGCGATCTCGATGGCGATGGATACCCGGACCTCGTGGCGACGGGCGGGGAGGGCTTCCCGACGCGCCCCGAGACCGCCACCGGGGGGCGACGCGACACGCTGGGCAGCCGCACGCGCAACGTGTTCATGAACCGGCCCGATCCCAAGGATCCGACCGGCAAGAAGCGCGTGTTCGTCGACGCGACCGAGGAGTCGAACCTGCTCGCGACGCGCGATGGCGAGGGCGGGTACGCGTTCGGCGTCGCGAGCCTCGGCGACGTCGACAACGACGGCGATCTCGATGTCGCCGTCGGGCCGAGTGATCCCGGTCAAGGGGCACGCCCCTCCGACGATCCCGCAGCCGTGATGTTGAACGACGGCAAGGGGCACTTCAGCCTTGGTCCGGCTGGCACCGCGCTCGACAAGGTCTTGGGCTTCGCGTCGTCGACCGCCGCGCTCCTCGATTACGACAAGGACGGCGCCCTCGATTTTCTCCCGGGCACCTTCACCTTCCCGCCGCCAAACAAGAAGCGCCCGATCCTCCTTCGTGGGACGGGCGACGGCGGCTTCGCGAACCTCGCCCCGTCGCTCGGCTTCCCGAAGGCGTGCACGGTGACGTCGGACGGCGCGCCGCCATGCTCGCCGATGTACGGCCTCTCGGCGTGCGATCTCGACATGGACGGGGATCAAGACATCCTCTTCGCCTCGTACGGTCGCGAGCCGAATCAGATCTGGCGAAACGACGGCGGGGTCTTCACCGAGATCGGCCTCGAGACCGGGCTCGCGTACGACGATCGGCAGGATTTTTCGGACGATGAGTCGTACCGCTGCTTTTGCAAGAATCGCCCCGGCGTGTGCGATCCGCAGCCGCCCGAGCCGCACCCCGCGATCTGCGAGGGGTTTGGCTTCAAGCTCTGTCAGGGCGGAAAATGCATGTTCGACACGAGCGTGAGCTGCACGTCGGATGACCAGTGCTTCGGCGACGGTCGCGGGTGGATTCCTGGCTACTCGGACCAGCCCTGGCACCTCGGCGGGAACAACTATTCGCTCGCCTGCGGCGACATCGACAACGACGGCGACATGGACATCATGACCGGCACCATCCGGCACGGTGACGTGGGCAGCACGTCGGATCCTTCGGAGCTCTGCCTGAACGACGCGGCGCCCGGCGGCCCGCTCGGCAAGTTCCGCCGCCCTGGCGCGAAGGCGACCGGCATCGATCGCAGCTTCTACGAGCAGGGGATCGGCTGGAATACCGGAGACCTGACCGCCACGATCGTCGACCTCGACAACGACGGCTTGAAGGACATCTACCTCTGCTCGTCCGACTACCCCGACAACCACGGATGGGTCTATCACCAGAAGCCGGATCACACCTTCGAGGACGTGACGGAGGTCTCGGGGATTGGTCAGAAGCAGAGCCGCGGCATCACCTTCTTCGACTTCGACCGGGACGGCGATCTCGACGTCGCCATCGGCACCTCCACGGCGCGCGTCGGGGGCCACTCGACCTTGTTCGTCTACGAGAACCTCGCAGGGCAGGACCGGAACTGGCTCCAGGTCGTGCTCGAGGGTGCCGGCCTCGGGAGGACGAACCGCTCGGCGATCGGCGCGCTCGTGAGGGTGACCGCGAACGGCGTGACCCAGCAGCAGGAGATCCAGGGCGGGCACTCGGCTTCGGGCACGCAGAACGAGCTCGTCCTCACCTTCGGCCTTGGTGACGCCTGCGCGATCGACAAACTCGAGGTCCGCTGGCTCGACGCGGCGAGCACCGTGGAGACCTTCGTCGACGTCGCGCCGAATCGACGGGTGCGGGTGACGGAGGGGAAGGGCGAAATCGTCGTCGTGGAGTGAGGGGCGCCTGGTCGCGCGGCCCGAGTCAGGTCTTTGCGGCGACGGCCGCGTTGACGTAGAAGCGGGGGGCGCGCCGGGCAGAGGATGATGCCCGCGGCGCACGAGGCCCTTCGATGTCGCTGCGCTCGACCTTGCGCTTCCTCCTTCGGCACCCGATGGGTCGCCGCCATCCCGTCAACACGCTCGCGCGCTTCGCCGAGTGGCAGGTCGTCAGCCGACTCTCGCGCTTCGAGCAGGTGGTCCGCTGGTTCGACGAGGTCGAGTTCGTCGTGCGCTCGGGCGAGACGGGGCTCACCGGCAACCTCTATACGGGCCTTCACGAGTTCGAGGACATGGGCTTCGTGCTCCATGCGCTGCGACCTGGAGACCTCTTCGTCGACGTGGGCGCCAACGCGGGCTCGTACACGCTGCTCGCTTGCGCGGGGGCCGGCGCCGCCGGAATCAGCATCGAGCCCATCCCGGCGACCTTCGCGAGGCTCCGCAAGAACGTCGCCTTGAACCGCCTCGAGGGGCGTGTCGAGTGCCATCCGATTGGGCTCGCAGGCGCGCCTGGGGTTCTTCGCTTCGTGGCGGACTGCGACACCGTCAACCACGCGCTCGCGCCCGGCGAGGAGGCCGGCGAGACCCTCGAGATCCCGGTCGAGACCTTGGACAACGTGATGGCGAGTCGTGACGCGCGTGTCCTCAAGATCGACGTCGAGGGCCTCGAGGCCGAGGTGCTTGCCGGCGCCATGAAAACGCTCGCGACGCCAGGTCCCCGTGCCGTCATCCTCGAGACGAACGAGAGCGGACGGCGCTACGGCCGCGAAGACGATGAGCTCATCCGGACGCTCGTGGCCTCCGGCTACGGCCCGGTCGAGTACGAGCCGTTTGCGCGCAGCCTGCTCCCCCGACGCGCTGGTCGGGCGGCCCACGGAAACACGATCTTCGTCAATGACTTGGAGTTCTTTCGCGCGCGAGTACGGGCGTCGCGGGCTTACGCTGTCGCAGGGGTCGCGATCTGATTCGAGTCGCTGCGAGCTGGCGCGGCGCGCGATCAATCACGAGGCTGGCTCCCGCCGAGGAGCACGAGTCTCGTCGCCGCGAACGTTCCGAACCAGAGCATGCCGTAGCTCGCGAACGCAGACGTGAGCGCACCGACGAGAACATTCGACGCGTCGGACTCGATGTTGAGCAGCCCGGACATCGCCGTCGCTGAGACGAGCATCATCCCGTCGCCGCCCACCCCATGATTGAACAGCCGGTAGAGAAACCGATAGTAGAGCCCTACGAGCGCCATTCCGGCCAGCACTCCGATGCGCCCGAAGTTCATGTACATCTCAACGATTTGGGCGCAATTGAAGGACGTTTGGTGGTCGCTGTAGTCGAGCAGCCGGTAACGGTGGCCGAAGTCCTGGCCGAGGGACTGGTCAGGGCGACTTGGCGCAAGAATTCGGGGGACGAAGGCCCACAGCATGACTCGGTAGGTCTCACCCTCGGTGAAGGGGACGCGTCGTGGCGTTTGGTTCACCACCAGCGCGAACGTCCCGAGGTAGCTCGTTCGCTCGGACGTCGTCCGTGTGGCCTCCGAGGCAAAGGAGCCTCGGTCGTCGAGAGCCTTCTTGGCCGTCATCTCGAGAAAGAGCGTGACCCGCTCGAATGCCCCTAGATTTTGCTCTCTCAGGGCGCGCCGAAAGTCCATTTTGCTCCGCGCGAAGGGGGCGAGGAGCAACAGGCACAGCAGGCCAGCGGCGACCGGGATTCGGCCACGCTCGGCGATGTAGACGAAGAAGATCGGGACCAGGGCGAAGACGACGTTGGAGAGGTAGCCGCTGCCGAGACACATCGCGACGTACAGCACGTAGGCCGCAAGCGCGATAACCCGGAGCGGCGCGGATAGGCGGCCTCGGAGGTGAAGGACGTAGAGCCCCCCGATGAGCGCGAGGGGGAGCCGTAAGACGACGTTCGCGAGCGCCTTGAACGTGGGCGCGATCTCCTTGGCCGCTGAAAGCACGGCCGCTGACGCCGCGACGCCGAGGAGCGCCATCAGGGTCGAGTACCAGGCGATGCGCTCGAGGTCGGCCTTTATGCGCAGCGTCGGGAGGAGTTCGATCGCCTTCCCGAGCGGAGAGTAAAAGGTGATCTGCATGCACGCGACGCCCGCCAACGTGAGGGCGACAGCATCCGTGACCTCGCTTGCATCGAAAGGGTGGCTGCGGACCGAGACCGTGTCATTGAAGACCGGAAAGCCGAAGTACATGAAGTAGAGGAGGTTCAGCAGCGGGAAGATCGGCACCTCGCGGTTCGGGCGCTGGAGGTACAGGAACAGTGGGATCGAGCTCAGCCAAAGGAGCCCTGAAGCGAGCAGCAGGCGACTCGGTAGAACGTTGGCTTCGGCGAGGTAGAGGCAGCCGAAATTCAGGGCTCCCATGAGCGCGAGGAAGCCCCCAAAGCGGAGCGAGCCGCCGAGGTATCGGTCGACGAACGAGGAGCGAACCGTCGAGCCGGCGCCAGCGGTGCGAATCGGGGGTGGTTCCACGATGGGGTTCCTAGGGTCTGACGTGTCGTCGTCCGATGTCGCGGGGCTGGGCGGCTCGAGGCGAGGCGGAGAACGAAGGTCCGAAGTGGAAGTCTCGACGGGGGACAAGCGTGAGGTCGCTCACGGTAGAGTTGCACCGCGGGGCTCGCGCGTTCACGACCGAGGCTCGCTTCGCGTGAGTACGCGACTCCAACGGTGCGAGGGTGAGGCGTGACGAGCCGAGCGTGCGCAGCTCGGGCCCACGGTGAGCGTGCTGCGTGGGCGAATGATGCGCGTCGAGGAGGGCGCAGCACGCGCATCGGCGAGCGTCGTTTCTGCGCTCGTCTCACGGCCGGCCGGGCATTCGCGGCAACCGAGGCGCGGCTTCGCGCGGGCCTCGCTAGTCCTCGCGGGTGTCTGGGCCGGCCTCGGATTGTCGCGTGCGTCGATCGTAGTCGCCGAGCAGCGCGGACGTGAAGCCGAAGTCCGTCACCGCGAGCACGACGAGCTCATGCTCGGTCGACGTGTTTCGCGTTTGATGAAAGATCCATCGAGGGACGAACGCGACGTCGCCGGTCTTCACCGCGAGGAGACGCTCGCCCACCCGGACCTCGCCTTCGCCCTCGAGGACTACGAAGAGCGACTCGTGTGCGTGCCTGTGCAGCTCGTTGCGCTTGCCCGGCGCGATCCGCACGACGCGCGGGTCCATGACCTGAACGTCCGGAAATGCGAGCCGATCGACCTCGAAGTCGATGCCGAGCCGCTCGTTCACGTTGCGATACATCGTCGCCCCGCGGGCGAGGCCGGGACGCACCCACGGGCCCGCCTCGGGATCGGCGCCGAGGGGCTCGCGCGACCGAGCCCTCTCAATCACACCTTCAAGCTCGCTGGGTAGCTCGTCCTTCATTCCGTCCTCCGCTGACAATCCCCTCGCCGCCTGTCACACCACCGTGTCGGCGTCGGCTGGAACAAGCGCGCGCGCGAGCATCCAGTCCCAGAAGGCCGCGCGGAGCTGCAGCGCCTTCAGCATCCCCCGGCGGAGCGCGGTGCGCCCTTCGGCGGTGTGGGCGTGATCCACGGAGAGCGCCTGGAGCGTCGCTTGGTGGTGGTCGTCGACGGCCGTGTGCAGCGGGAAGAACACCGTGTCGCGGGGCGAGAGCTCTCCGAGTCGAGCGACCGCCTTCACGAAAGGGCCGTAGAGCGTTCGGACGATGTTCTCGGTCCCGAGGCCGAGCGCGCCGAGGCCCTCCGCAGCCGAGGTGCCGAGCACGTGCAAGAAGAGCTCGCGCCAGGCGACGACCTGGTCGTGTTCGACCCCCTCGACGTATCGGACTCCGAGCGCTTCCGCGAAGCGTCGGAAGAGAACCGGGTGAGGGAGCCCCTCGATCCACTCGCGCTCGACGCCGACCGCCGCGAGCGCGGAGAGCTCCTCGTCGTCGTAGATGCCGGACTCCTCGCTGAGGTTGTCAAGGAGCGCGTGACGGTGCTCTCGCCGCTCGAGTCGAGAAATGACAGTCATCAAGTAGCGTGGAAAGTGGAGCGAATACCCATAGTACTGACGCGCGAAGTCGGTGAGCGCCCAGCGAGTGTCGGGCAAGGTGCCCTCCGCGAGCGCCGCGAGGTAGGGGTGCCGGACGGCGCGGTGCCGCAGGGCTTCGGCGGTGAGGCGCTGGACATACGCCTCTGCGGTCTCGCTCCGCGGCTCCACGGGGACGCGGTGGGCTGCGGCGGCGCCGTGGTGGGCCTCCGGGGGGGCATCGCAGGAGTGGAGACGCACGCGATGGTGGGGATCGAGTCGTTTGGGGGCGTTCATGCTGGTCGTACCGGTGGGCTCGAGCTCGCGGGACACGTCACCAGAGATTTGACTCCTGGGCGCACGCGAAGCAACCGCAGGGGTCGAGAATCGGTCGCCTAGGCCGAATTCGGGTCGAGGTCGCGCGTCATCGCGCGCGGCGTCTCGGCCCTCAGGGGCAACACAGCGACGGCGCGCTCATCGGCTCGATCGTGTACGCGGTCTGTGGCGTCGACAGCCCGACGACCTCGTTGCCCTGCCCAGAGAGAAAGTCGACCGAGTCGCAGTTATCGATCTTGGCGATCCACCCGCGCGCGATGCCGGCCGTCTCGGCGAGCGCATTCTCGATGGTGACGTTTTGGATCATCGTGGCCTCGGGCACCATGCCGGGCTCGTCGTTGAAATTGATGCCCACCGCGAAGCGCGCCCACTGCATGCTGGGGTCCGTGCAATGGGCGATGCTCGTGTTGCTCCCGTTTCCCGTGTGCCGCAGGATGAGATGGTCGAGGCGACTTCCGGCGCCCTTCGGGAAGAACTCGATCCCTTCCCAGGCGCCGGGGTCGTCCGTCACGCCCTCCATGGTTACCTTACGGTCCGCCGACCCTTGGACGAGCAGGGTGCCCTCCTCGTCAGCATAGCCGACGTCGATCCCTCCGCGATTCGAGTCGCTCTCTCCGGTCGTCCATTGGAGCGTGACGCCGGCTTCGAGCGTCAGCGTCGGGCCGCCGGTGCCCGCGATGAAGAGCTTGGAGAGCATGTAGTAGGGGACGCCCGTGTCACGCCAGACGTGCGCGCCGTCGTCGATGTGCGTGTCGCCGCTACCGAAGATCCCGACCGCGACGTGGTCCGTCACGTTCCCTGCGTAGGAACCGCTCGGGAGCGTCGAGACGCCCTGCGCGTCGTCGAAGTGAACGGGCGCCGTGAGCGGCATGTTGGTGTCTTCGCGGAGGCCCTCGAGGGCCCGCATGCCCGTCACCGTAAGGTCGGTGGACTCCTTGGTGAAGACCGCCGCTTTGGAGAGAAAAATCCCGCCGCCGTACCCGTCGCGAAGCGTGACGTGCTCGACGTGGAGCTGCTGGCTCCCTCGCTCGCCGAGCCCGACGAGGCGCACGAAATAACTGCCGCTCAAGTCGGAGGACTTGGCGCTCCCCTCGAACGTGACGTGCGCGAATCGCACGACCTCGCCGGTGGCCTCGATCGCGGCGATGCCGTTCTCCTCCGCCGACCCGTCGTCGCGCCGCAGGCCCTTCATGAGGATCGGCTTGTCGGCGCTTCCTTGGGCCAGGAATTGACCTTTCGCATGAAGGTCGAGGATGGTCTCGCCGCCGCCGTCGGTCGGGGCGAAGAGCACGATGCCGCACGGCTCGACCGTGATGGCGGCGTTGACGTCGAGGGTCCCGACGATCTTGTGGGGGCTTGCGGCCGCGGTCCAGGTCTCGGGAGCATCGACCGCGCCGGTGTGCAGCGTGCCCGAGTTCCAGCTCGTGATGGGGTCGAGGGCGGGGCAGAGCCCGGCGGCCGGTCCGCCGCTCGAGCCGCAGCCGAGCGTCGCAAGGAGCGTGGCGCCGAGGAGGCCCTGCAGGCCGAACGGGTGGTGTCGTCGCGTCTTCATCGCAGCAGGGTGTGGTTCACCCTCGGAGCGGTCAAGAAGGTTTCCGTGGTCGCGCTCGCTCCGGCAGGCTCGCGTGTGGCGTGCGGTCGCTCGAAGGCCTCGGCGATGACGCGTCCGTGCGTGCGAGCCCGCGCCCGCGCCCTGGCGCAACGGAGGAGCACGACCGCGCCGAAGGTACGCTAAGCTTCACGCATGCAACCGAGCTCTCTACTCGCTGGGGTTCGTTCCTCGCTCGCGTCGGCGAGCACTCGAGTCGCCTTGGGTGCCCTGGGTCTTGCGCTCGCATCGCTCGGTTACGCCTGCTCGAGTACGGACTCGGTGCCCCCGTTCCCTTGCTCGACCGGCTCGTGCGGAGACGGCGGCAGCGGCGTCGGCGGCGGTGGCGGCTCGACGATCTCGCTCGGCAGCGGCGGTGCGGCGCCGTGCCCCGCGGAGCGTCAGTGCAAGGACGTGTGCTGCGAGGAGGGGAAGTTCTGCGCGCTCGGCGAGAGCTGTGCCGTGGAGCAGGCCGCGTGCGCGTCGAACGACGACTGCTGGTTCGACAGCTACTGCGACGGAGGCAAGTGCATCCCCTACGGCCTCCCGCCGACGAAGGATCGTGACGAGACGTGCGAGCTCGAGGTCAGCGTCGACGCGATCCTCCCCGACGTGCAGTGCCGCTGGACGGGGCCGCCTCCCGGAGACCCGTCGCCCAACCACGTGCACGTGATGAGCACGCCGGTCGTCGTCGACTTCGATTTCGACTCCGACCCGAAGACGCTGTCGCCCTCGATCGTGTTCACGTCGTTTCCGACGGCCGGCAGCTACACGAGCCCGGGCGTCTTGCGCGTCGTGAGTGGAAAGGACTGCGCGCAGCAGTTCACCTTCTCGATGCCTGGAGACGCGACCATGTCGCCGTCGTCGGTCGCCGTCGGGGACCTCGACGGTGACGGCCGTGCCGAGATCGTCGCGCCTGCACACTCGGGCGGGCTCCTCGCGTTCGCGTTTGACCCCGCGACGAAGGCCTTCGCGCGTCGCTGGCGTTCGGGCACCTGTCAGAACGGCATGATCGTGTCGACCGACACGACCGGAGGGACCGACAAGTGGAGCGGGCCTTCGATTCACGACCTCGACGACGACGGCAAGCCCGAGATTGTCTACGGCGCCACGGTGTACGGCAGCGACGGGTGCCTCTTGTCGAACAAGCTCGGCTTCCCGGTGTACAGCAAGGGGCTCGTTCCCATGCTCGCCGACGTCGACGAGGACGGCGTGATGGAGCTCGTCGCGGGCAACTCGATCCACGAGTGGAAGGCGGGCGACTGGGTCGCGGAGGCGTACTTCAAGGGCGGTGGCCTCGCCGCTGGGCAGGTCGCCGTGGCCGACCTGGGCAACTACCCGCTCGCGTCCTTCGGGAACCAGGACCGCCCCGAGATCGTGGTGGTCGCGAGCGGCCAGGTGCGCGTGCAGACGCTCGAGGGGACGGTGGTGTTCGGTCCGTTCGCGGTGCCAGGCGGGGGGACCTCGGGGCCCCCGACCGTGGCCGACTTCGATGGCGACGGTCGACGCGAGTTCGCGACGGCGGGTGGAAGCCGGTACGTGGTGTTCGACCTCGACTGCGTGGCGGGCGGTGACCCCGCGAAGTGCGGCGCGGCGAACAAGACGACCGGCGTCCTCTGGTCGCAGCCCTCGAAGGACCAGAGCTCGAACGTGACGGGGTCGTCCGTGTTCGATTTCGACGCGAACGGCGCAGCCGAGGCTGTCTACGCCGATGAGTGCTTCCTCCGGATCTACGAGGGCGCGACCGGCAAGGTCATCTACAGCGCGGCGCGCTCGAGCGGCACGACCTACGAGAACCCAGTGATCGTCGACGTCGACGGCGACTACCGCACCGAGATCGTCTCGGCCGTGAACGACTATGCAGGGTCACTCGGATGTCCAGGTACGGATCCGCTGTTCCCGTCCTCAAAATACGAGCAGAATCGCGGAATCGTCGTGTTGCGCGACGGCAAGGACCACTGGGCCGCGTCGCGCCCGGTGTGGAACCAACACGCCTACGCGGTCACGCACGTCGGCGACGCGGGCGAGTCGCCGAAGTCGAGCAGCGTGAAGCTCAACTGGAAGGACGCCGCCCTCAACAACTTCCGCCAGAACGTGCAGGGCGGACTCACGGCGCTCGGCATCCCCGACCTGACGGCCGGCGGCGAGGTCGGCGTTGTCGATTGCAGCACGGGCTCGGCGTACGTCGAGGCCCGCGTGTGCAACCGTGGGACCTTGCCGATGGTGTCGGGGACCGAGGTCGGCTTCTATGAGGGCGCCCAGAATGGCCCCGAGCTCTGTCGCGCGACGATCCCGTTCGCGTTGCAGGCGGCCGAGTGCATGGTGGTCGGGTGCAACGCCACGATCGGCGACAAAATCCTCGACGTGTTCGTGTTCGTCGACCCCGACTCGCTGACCGAGGAGTGCCACGAAAAGAACAACGGCGCCCTCTATAAGAACGTCGGCTGCGGCCAGGTACCGAAGTGACCGGTGGGGCCCCTTCGAGGGGCTTGGGCCTCGTCGCGGCAAGATGCGGGCGGGGACCGGGTGCTCGTGTCGGTCGCTTACCTGCAGGACGCCATCCCGCTCGCGAGTCAGGCGGGCTTTGGCGAGGTCGAGGGCCTGCTCTGCGGTGACGGCCTGCGCTCCGTACGGGCGACGCTCGGCTGGGCTCGCGACGCGCTGCCGAGCTGGCTCGCGGGCGAGCCGAGTCTCCGGCGCGGTTCCTCGACTTCCTCGGCGCGGCGGTAGGTAGCCCGCCTGGCTCTCCGTGGACCGCGCTTCAAAACCAACGCGGCTTCACGGCGGCGCCGGGATCGCGGTCGTGAACGTGTCGCGAATGGCGCCTGCCTGGTCGACCACCTTGCCGATGACCGCCTCGGCGCCGACCTCGAACACGACCGAGTGGTAGTAGTCGCCCGACGCGACGCGCTTGTCGCAGTAAGGCCGCGCGAGGTTCTCGCTCGGGTCGTTGATGACTCCGCCGCCTCCCGCCGTGGTGAGGTAGACCGGTCCGTCGCCGAGCTCGAAGCGCTCGTAGCCGTGCATGTGCCCGGCCAGCACGAAGAGGACTCGCTCCTTCTCGAAGATCGGGTGAAAGGCGGCGAAGGCGTCGGGCAAATCACCCGAGTCGCCGCACGTGAGCATTGGGCGGTGGAGGCTCACGATCGAGAAGCGGAACCCCGGTCGCGCCTTGGCCTCGGCGAGCTGGGCCACGAGCCATGCCCCTTGCGGATCGCTCGGACCGAACGGCTCCTCGGAGTTGATGCCGAAGAACCACACGCCCCCAGACTCGAAGCGATGGTAGCTCCGCGTGCCGTCGAACCCGGCGTCCCCGAAGAAGCGCAGCGCGTAGGCGTCGAGCTCGTCGGGCTTCTCGTACTCGTGGTTGCCGATGACCGGGAGGAACGCGCCGGCCGCGAGCAGCGGTTGCATCACCGGGAACCATGAGGCCCACGTCTCGAGGAGCGAGTCGTAATACTGAAGATCACCGAGGTGTACGGTGAAGTCCGGCGCGTGCGGCAGGAGCGCGGCGATGGTGTCGTCGGTCGTGCCGAGGGCGGGGTTCGTGTCGCCGATCGCGGCGAAGGTGAAGGCGGTCCCCGTGGGACGCGCGGTGCAGAAGCGGCCCTTGCGCGAGGCGTCCGCCGCGAGCGCGTAGCGGTAGCAGGTGCCGGGCGTGAGGCCGTCGACCGCCGCCTCGTGCAGGTAGTAAGTGCCGGCGTAATCGATGGGCGCGGACGGGTTGAGCGGCGCGCCGTAGGTGCTCGCGAGCGTCGACGGCGTCGCCTTCGACGCGACCGTTCGCGCGGCCCCGCCGTCCTCCGGCGTGACCATGATGCCACCCATGGAGGCCTCGTCGCAGGCCTCCCAGCGTACCCGCGCGCTCACCCCATCGACGCGGAGCGCCCAGGGGCCCTTCGTCACGAACGGGGCGTCGCAGACCAGCCCGGTGCCGCCGCCTTCGCCGCCTTCGCCGCCTCCGCCGGTCGTCGTGGTCGCGCTCGAGCCGTCCTCCCCGCAATTCGCACCGATCGCCGTGAGAGTCGCAAGCCCGAGCCACCATGACGCACGTCGCATGACACGATCCCTAGCACCGTCGGACGTAAGGCCACAGCGCTCGCGACGCCGACGTTCGTGGTGCAGGGAGGGGCGCGCCGGCTCAGAGGACGCACTCGAGCGTGAGGTCGACGACCGTCGTCTCACACGCCGAGACGACGGTGCTGATCGGCGCGGTCGTCGTGCAGTAGGCGCCCTCCTCGCCGGTCACCGACCACGAGCCGGCTTCGAGCTCGACCGAGTACACGCCCTCGCCGTTTGCCATCACCTGCAGCGGGATCTCTCCGACTTGCGAGAGGATCGCGATGGCTCCTCCGCGCGGCTCGTTCCCGATCCGCAGCGTCCCGGTGAGCGTCCCGGTCGTGGAGGCGCATGGCGGCCCATCGTCAGAGGGTGCGCCGGAGCAACCAGCGAGAGCGAGCGTGCTCGCCGCAAGGACCAAGCCCGCGAGCGCCGAGAGACGGCTTGGTCGAGAGAACATTCGCGCCATGACGCATCGACGCTACGCCGAACGACCGCCCCCCGCGAGCATCGACTCGCGCGCCATCGCGCCTATCCGCCAACGTCGCCCTGAAGCTCGCCGCGCGAGAGCGCACGGCACCAGCGCTGGATCGGCTCGTGGGGCATGGACTCGATCCGGTGGCCGTCGCGGCCGACCATCGTCGTGTTGGCGACGAGCGCGTTGAGGATGGCCTCGTCGACGCTCTGGATCACGGCCTCGAAGATGGGGTTCAGCGCGTCGTCGGG
This sequence comes from Deltaproteobacteria bacterium, assembly GCA_016875405.1. Taxonomy (GTDB): domain Bacteria; phylum Myxococcota_A; class Polyangia; order Polyangiales; family Polyangiaceae; genus SYFR01. Next base: position 18,811 of record VGRJ01000069.1, read on the forward strand.
GAGCGCGAGGCAGCTCCTCGGGTCCGCGCCTTCGTCGAAGAAATCCGCGTTTGCTGTCGAAAATGCGAGAAAAATGTCGCCCGAGCCGTGCCCCGCGATGGCTCCGCTGCGCCCGACGCCGAGGGTCGCGCGCTTTGCCACACGCCGTAGCTGGTGTGGCATGAGCGGGAGGTCGGTCGCGACGACGACGATGATCGAGCCCTGCTCGGGGAGACCGGGCGCACCCTCGAGCAGCCAGCGCCCCACCGGCATGCCCGCGACGTGGAACTGCGCGCGCCGACCGAAATTCGCCTGCACCAGCGCGCCGACGATGCCCGGGGTCGAGCCGATCGTGACGGCGCGTGAGGCGGTCCCGATGCCGCCCTTCCACTCGTAGCAGACCATGCCCGTGCCGCCGCCGACGCTGCCCTCCTCGAGAGGGCCCGTGCGTGCGTCGTCGAGCGCCGCGAACACGTCCGCGTCGGTGATGTGGAAGCCGTCGATGTCGTTCAAGTGACCGTCGTAGGTCTCCGCGGCGACCGGGAGCATCCAGGGCGACATGCGCTTCGCGCCCGTCCGCACCATCCAGCGCACGACCGCGTCGCGCGCGAGGCCGACGCTGTGCGTGTTGGTGAGCACGATCGGGAGCTCGGTGCGGCCCGCCTCCTCGATCCACACGAAGCCGGTCATCTCGCCGTTGCCGTTCATGCTGTGAACCCCAGCAAAAACAGGCCTCCCCGGGGCGCTACGGCCGCGCGGGTGGATCACCGTCACGCCCGTTCGCACCGGTCCGTGTCCGACCGAGAGCGCGCCGTCGCCGTGGATGAGCGTGCGGTGCCCGACCTCGAGCCCCGCGACGTCCGTCAGCGCGTTGAGGCTCCCCGGGGTGCCGCGGAATGGGACGCCGAGCGCGCGCGCCCGGAGGAGGCCCGAGGGAGTCGCGCGATGGCAGGCAGGCAGGTCGCTCATGGAGGGAGTCAACACCCGCGGCGCGTCGGCGCAAACCCTTCGACGTCGCGCCGTGGCCCAGCGTGGTGGGCGGGGGCCCGTGCTCGAGGACTAGGTCCGGTGATGCACGTCGAGGGCGCGGACGAGCGCGTCGAGGTCGCCGGCGTCGTTCCAGAAGCCGACCGCGGCGCGCACGCAGTCGACGCCGGGGATCGAGCGGACGAGGACGCCGTGTGACTCGAGTCTGCGCGCGACCGCCGACGCGGGCTCGTCTGCGACGCGAAACGAGACGAGCTGCGAGGGTCGCGGGGCGGGGACGAGGCTCACGCGCGGGCTCGCCGCGAGGTGGCGACGGACCTCGTCCGCGAGCGACCGGGCGTGCTCGCGACCGCCGGTCGTGTAGGCCTCTCGCTGCCAGGCGAGCGCGGCGATCGCGCCCGCGAGCGAGGTCATGCCGAGCGTGGTCGCGTCGAGCCTCCGGGCGGTGGGCCAGTCGCGCACTCCGTGGGGACTGCGATCGCGCGACAGGTACCAGGGCCACGGCGTCCCGAGCCTCTCGAGCGCGTCGGGCCGCACCCACAGCGCGCCGGTACCCGAGGGTCCGCACAGCCATTTCTGGCCGCTCACGGTGTAGGCGTCGACCCCGAGCGTGGCCGGCGCGACGTCGAGCGCGCCGACCGACTGGGCGCCGTCGACGAGGAGGAAGGCCTGGTCACCGACGCGGGCCCGAACCTCGGAGGCGACCGTCGCGACGTCGAGCACGTGGCCGCTCGTCCAGAGGACGTGCGACACGGCGACGAGCCGTGTGCGCGGGCCAACGGCCGCGACGAGCGCCGCCTCGTCCGCCGGCACGGTGCGGAGGATGACGCCGCGGACGCGCGCGAGCTCCTCGAGCGGCGCCGTGAGCCCCGGATGCTCCTCGCGGGTGAGCACGACCTCGTCGCCCTCGGCGAGCCCGAGCCCCCACACAATCGTGTTGCAGCCGTCGGTCGTCGCGTGGTTCAGCGCGACCTCGTCCGGCGAGCAGGCGAGCGTGGCGGCGAAGGCTCGGCGCGCCTCGTCGAGCTGCCCGAGCCACCCCATGATCCCGGCGTGGCCGATGCGACCGTGCTCGAACGAGCGCGCGAGGTGCGCGTGCATGGCGTCCCGCGCGACCGAAGGCAGGGGACCGAAGGTGCCGGCGTTGAGGTAGGCGTGCGGAAGGACGCTCGGTGCTTCGGCCCGCACGCGCTCGAGGTCGAACGTCATGCTCGGTCGGGTAGCACGGGGGCACGCGGGCGTCGCCGCGGGGCGGTCACGGGTCGCGTACGGTGAGGACGAGCTTGCCGCGCGCTTGCTTCGACTCGAGTCGTCGGAAGGCCGCGTGGGCGTCGTTGAGCGAGTGACGCGCGTCCACAATCGCGCGGAGACGGCCTCGCGCGAGGGCGTCGGCGAGGACGTCGAGATCGCGCCGTCGCGAGCGGACGATGACGAGCCGCTCCTCGAGCCTTCGGCCACGTGTCAGGAGGTCGCGCGCGGCGCGCCCGAGGGTCGGGATGGTGTTGACGTAGCTCCCGCGACCTCGCGGAAAGACGCGGGCCACATCGTCGAGCCGAAGGTTTCCGAACACGTCGAAGACGACGTCGATCGCGCCCGCGAGCGCTTCCACATACGGCTTCGTACGGTCGAGCGCCTGGTGGGCGCCGAGCTCCTCGGCGAGCGGTCGGCTCGCGTCGCTCGTGGTCGTCGTGACCCGCGCGCCGAGCAGGCGGGCGAGCTGCACCGCGAGCGTGCCGACCCCGCCAGCGGCTCCGTGGATCCAGATGCGCGTTCCTGCGACGACACGCGCCACGTCTCGGAGCGCCTGCAGCGCCGTGAGACCCGCGAGAGCGATCGCTGCGCCGTCGTCGAACGGCGCGTTGCTCGGGAGGTGGGCGGCCTCGTCCCCGTCGACGCACACGAGCTCGGCTGCGGTCCCGCGGCACGAGGTCCGCTCGTTCAACATCCCGAAGACGCGGTCGCCCTCCGCGAAGCCCGTGACGCGGCTCGCCCGCACGACCCCCGCGTAGTCGAGCCCCACGATCTTCGGGAAGCGGCGGCCCGACAGCCACGCGAACTTCCCCTTGCGAACGAGCGCGTCCTTCGGGTTCAGCGCGGCCCGGTGCACCTCGACGAGGAGCTGGCCGCGTTTCGGGGTGGGCGCCGGGACGTCGAGGTGCTCGAGCGCGTCGACCTCACCGTAGCGACGGTAGGCGAGCGCGTGCATCGGCGTCCCGGCTCCCTCTCAGCGCACGTCGGTGACGAGCGCGCTCCGCGGCTTGCGGACCTTCGGGAGCGCGGCGAGCCAGTCTCCCTCGGGGTCGCGGTAGCCGAGCGGCAAGAGCGCCACGCTGCGGAGGCCGCGTGCGCGGAGGCCGAGGACCTCGTCGACCGCGTCTGGCTCGAAGCCTTCCATCGGCGTGCTGTCGATGCCTTCGGCCGCGCACGCCGCGAGCGCCACGCCGAGCGCGAGGTAGGCCTGCTTGGCCGCGTGGTGAAAGTTGGTCTCGACAGGGCGCGCCGGGTAGCTCGCCAGGAGAAACTTGCGGTAGTTCTCCCAGCCCTCGCTGCGGGTCCCGCGGACCTCGTTGACCAGGTCGAACGCGCGATCGATCCGCTCGGCGGTGTACGTGTCCCACGCGGCAAAGACGAGGACGTGCGACGCGTCGGCCACCTGAGCCTGGCCGTTCGCCGCCGTCTTCAGGCGCGCCCTGACCTCTGGGTTCGACACCAGCACGAGCTCGTAGGGCTGCAGGCCGCTCGAGGACGGCGCGAGCCGCACCGCCTCGACCACGCGCTCGACCGCTTCGTCGGGGACGGCGCGCGCGGGGTTCATCTTCTTCGTCGCGTAGCGCCAGCGGAGTTGTTCGAGGAGGTCCATGGCCACGTCGTATAGCGCCGTCCGCGCGCTCGTTCCAGTGGTGGCGCGCTGCTCCTGAGCTTGGCCCCGAGAGCGCAGCGCGGCGCTGGGCCTCAGCCGCCGAAGGGGCGGGCGAGGCTCCTGCGCGCGGCGAGCGCCGCATCACGCGCGGCCTCGGGGGACGCCCCAAGCGTGACGAGGTGGCCCATCTTGCGTCGGGCCTTCGCGCCTTCCTTCCCGTAGAGGACGACCTCGAGGAGCTCGGGGTGGGCGTCGAGAGCGCGCAGGTCCAGCGCGGACCGACCCTGCGCGAGCCACACGTCGCCGAGAAGGTTCGCCATGCAGTAGGCGTCCGTCCCGAGGAGCCGCGGCGTCGGCGCTGGGAGGCCGACGAGCACGCGCGCGAGCGCGTCGAACTGGCTCACCGAGCACGCACGCCTCGTGACGTGCCCGCTGTTGTGAGGGCGCGGTGCGAGCTCGTTCACGTAGACGTGACGCCCGCCGTTTATGGTCGAGACGACGTGGCCGCCACGGCGGGACCCAGGGGTGCGCGTGACGAAGAACTCGACCGACAGCAGGCCGACGACGTCGAGCCGCCGCGCCGTCTCCTCGGCGAGGCTCGCGATCACGCGATTGACCTCTTCGGGGAGCCGCGCGGGAACCAGCGTCACGTCGAGCACACCGGCTGCGTGCGTGTTTTCGAAAACAGGAAAGTGTGTCGTCGCGCCGCTGGGGTCGCGGATCACGATCGCGCTTGCCTCGGCTTCGAGCGGAAGGGGATCTTCGAGCACCACCTCGAAGTCGGGGCCGATGCTCGTCTCGAGGGTGCCGCACGCGACCTCGAGCGCTTCGTCGCCGCGGATCAAGAACTGTCCCTTTCCGTCGTAGCCGCCTCGCGAGGTCTTCATGAGGAAGGGGTACCCGAAGGCGTGCGCGACGGCGTCGAGCTCGGCGCGTCCGCGGGCGTGAGCGAAGGCGACGTGCGGGAGGCCCGCGTCGCGGAGGAAGGTCTTCTCGGCGAGTCGGCAGCGCAGGGTGTCGAGCACGTCGAGCGAGGGCCACACCGGCGGGGGAGAGGGCAGCGCCGCCAGCACGTCACGCAGCCAGCGCGTCTCGATGTGCTCGAACTCGTACGTGACGACGTCTGCCCGCGCGAGAAAGCGCCCGAGGGCGGCCCGGTCGTCCCAGCGGCCGGTGACGACGTCTGGGACTCGGCGCCGCGCGGGCGCGTCGGCGTGCGGATCGTAGAGGGACACGTCGGCGTCGAGGTCGAACAGGGCCTCGGCGAGCATCGTGCCGAGCTGTCCGCCGCCGAGGATCGCGACGCGGCGTCGAGCGTCGCTCACGTGGCCCCTCGTCGCAGCGCGAGCGACGCGGCGACCTCGGCGTGCCCCTCGAGGGCGGCGCGCGCGAGCGCCTCGCGCCTTGCCTTCAAGTGAGCCCGGAGCGCGGGGTCCGAGAGCGCGAGGATCTGCGCGGCGAACAGCGCCGCGTTGGTCGCGCCCGCAGGGCCGATGGCGAAGGTCGCCGTCGGGACGCCCGCGGGCATCTGCACGATCGAGAGCAGGCTATCGATCCCCGAGAGCGCCTTCGACGCGACGGGCACCCCGAGGACGGGCAAGGTCGTGAGAGCGCTCACCATCCCAGGCAGGTGCGCGGCACCGCCGGCTGCGGCGACGAGGACCTCGAGCCCACGGCCCTCGGCGGTCTTTGCGTACTCGACCATGCGCTCGGGCGTTCGGTGAGCGCTCACGACCGCGAGCTCGTACGGGATCGCGAGGTCACGAAGCACCTCCTCGGCGCCCGCCATCGTCGGGTGATCCGAGGCGCTCCCGAGGAGGAGCCCGACGCGCGGGCGGGCCTCGGAGGACGGGGCGGGAGGGGGCTCGAGGGGAGGGGCCATCGGCGTGTGCTCCTTCAGGCGGAGGAGATCACATCGCCCTCCGCGCCGCACGCCAAACCGTCAAGGCGAGGCCCAGCGCGGCGAGACCTCACGAGTTCTGCAAGAGGTGGGTCGTCGCGGAGAGCGCGAACGAGAAGCTCGCGCCGCGCCCGAGCTCGCTCTGGACGCGGCGCGTCCCGCCGAGCGCCTCGATGACCCCCGACGCGATCGGCAGGCCTCGCCCGTCGGCCGTCGTCACGAACGCGACCTCGGCGAGGTGCCGGCTCGCGAGCCCGGCAAGCGCGCGGGTCAGCCTGTCGGGGGGGCGATGTGCCGAGGACCGCGCCCACCTCGGCGAGGAAGCGATCGCGCGCGGCCTGTTGCCGCAGCGCCGTCACGTAGCGGTCCGAGCGCCGCGCGTCCACGAGTAGCCTGAGCCCCGGATCGTCGAGCGTCGCAGGGCACGCCGCCAGGTCGGTCACCTCCTCGAGCGGGTCGCCGTGGCTCCCCACGCAGCGCACCACGTCCCGCCAGTCCGGATCGCGGCCGACCGCGACCCAGCGTGATTGAAGACCTCCTGCCTCCGGACTCTATCAACGGGAGCATTCCGGCAACCCATTGAGATGGGTCACTCTTCGGCTGCGATTCTCACGGAAGAGCGATGTTCGTGAAAACCCTCGGATTCCCTCTCGTCGGGCGCCTTAGTGAGCCCAGTAGGCCTCGTCGTCGAGGCCGTCTTCGCGCTCCGGGAGCGCGCGCGTGAGACGCGGCGAGGACTGCGCGAGGACCTCATAGCTCACCCGGTTTGCATAGCGGCAGACCTGGCTCATCGACGAGTACGTCAGGAACTCGCGTGCGTGCTTCGCTGAGTTGGGGACGCTCGTGCGGTGGTAGCG
>VGRJ01000070.1 GCA_016875405.1 Deltaproteobacteria bacterium
CTCACTGGATGATCTTGGTGACGACGCCCGCGCCGACGGTCTTGCCGCCCTCGCGGATGGCGAAGCGCATCTGCTCCTCGAGCGCGACGGGGGCGATGAGCTCGATGTTCATGGTGACGTTGTCACCCGGCATGACCATCTTGACGCCCTCGGGCAGCTTGACCGAGCCGGTGACGTCCGTCGTGCGGAGGTAGAACTGCGGGCGGTAGTTGTCGAAGAACGGCGTGTGACGACCGCCCTCCTCCTTCTTGAGGACGTAGACCTCGCCCTCGAACTTGGTGTGCGGCGAGATGCTGCCCGGCTTCGCCAGGACCTGGCCACGCTCGATGTCGTCCTTCTCGATGCCGCGCAGGAGGCAGCCGACGTTGTCGCCCGCTTGACCGAAGTCCATCTCCTTACGGAACATCTCGACGCCGGTCACGGTCGTCTTGCGCGTGTCGCCGAAGCCGATGATCTCGACCTCCTCGCCCGTCTTGACCTGGCCACGCTCGATGCGGCCCGTCGCCACGGTGCCGCGGCCCTTGATCGAGAACACGTCCTCGATCGCCATCAGGAACGGCTTGTCCACCGCGCGGACCGGGTCCGGGATGTAGCTGTCGAGCGCCGCGAGCAGCTCCTTGATCTTCAGCGACCACTGCGCGTCGCCCTGCAGCGCCGGCAGCGCCGCGCCACGGACGACCGGCGCGTTGTCGCCGTCGAACTTGTACTTGTTGAGGAGCTCACGCACCTCCATCTCGACCAGGTCGAGCATCTCCGGGTCCTCGACCGCGTCGCACTTGTTCAAGAACACGACGAGGTAGTTCAGACCGACCTGGCGCGCCAAGAGCACGTGCTCGCGCGTCTGCGGCATGACCGAGTCGAGCGAGCTCACCGTCAGGATGGCGCCATCCATCTGCGCCGCGCCGGTGATCATGTTCTTGATGTAGTCGGCGTGACCGGGGCAATCGATGTGCGCGTAGTGGCGCTTCTCGGTCTCGTACTCGACGTGCGAGACGGCGATCGTGACGGTCTTCGAGTCGTCGCGAACCGTGCCGCCCTTGGCGATGTCCGAGTAGCTCTTGACCTGAGCCATCTTGTCGCGCGCCTGCACGGCGAGCAGCGAAGCGGTCAGCGTCGTCTTGCCATGGTCGATGTGACCGATGGTGCCGACGTTGACGTGGGGCTTGGTACGGACGAATTTCTCCTTGGCCATCTCTTTCTCACTCGGTTGGGTTCAAACGGTTCGCGTTACTCGGATCTTCGGCTGATCGTGTTCACCAGCTGGTGAAGCCTTGTTGCTTCGCGATGATGTCCTCTTGGACTGCCTGCGGCACGACCTCGTACCGTAGAAACTGCATGGTGTGGTCGGCCCGGCCCTGCGACTTGCTACGGAGGTCGGTGGCGTAGCCGAACATGCCCGCGAGGGGAATCTCTGCCTTGATGACTCGAAGATTTCCTCGCTGGCCCATCTCGGTGATGCGGCCTCGGCGGGCGTTCACGTCACCGATGATCCGATGATCTCGCCGAGGTAGTCGTCTGGGGTCACGATCTCGACGGCCATGATCGGCTCGAGGAGCTGCATCCCGGCGCGGTTTGCGGCCTCCTGGAAGGCGAACGAGCCGGCGACCTCGAAGGCCGGCCCAGACGAGTCAACGTCGTGGAAGCTGCCGTCGAAGAGCCGCACGACCACATCGACGACGGGGTAGCTGGCGAGGACGCCGCGCTCCATCGCGCCCTTCACGCCCTTCTCGACGAACGGGATGAACTCCGCCGGGATGACGCCGCCCTTCACGTCGTTGACGAACGTGAGGCCCGTGCCCGGCTCACCTGGCGCGGCGTCGATCCACACGTCGCCGTACTGGCCGTGGCCGCCCGACTGACGGACGAACTTGCCCTGCACGCCGGTGACCTTCTGGCGAAGGCGCTCGCGGTAGGCGACCTGCCGCTTGCCGACGTTGCAGTTGACCTTGAACTCGCGCTTCAGGCGGTCGACGATGATGTCGAGGTGCAGCTCACCCATGCCGGCGATGACGGTCTGGGACGTCTCACTGTCCGTGTAGAAGCGGAACGACGGGTCTTCGTAGGCGAGCTTTTGCAGCGTATCGCCGAGCTTGTCGAGGTCGGCCTTCGTCTTCGGCTCGATGGCGATCGAGATGACCGGCTCGGGGAAGGTCATCGACTCGAGCGCGATCGGGTGCTTCTGATCGCACAGGCTGTCGCCGGTGCGGGCCTCCTTCAAGCCGACCGCGGCGTAGATGTTCCCCGCGTAGCAGGTCTCGATCTCCTCGCGCTTGTTGGCGTGCATCCGGAGGATGCGCCCGATGCGCTCGCGCTTGCCGACGCGCGGGTTCAGGACCACCGCGCCCGCGTCGAGCTTGCCCGAGTAGACGCGGAAGTAGGTGAGGTTGCCGACGTAGGAGTCGTTCGCGATCTTGAAGGCTAGCGCGCAGAACGGCTCGTCATCGCTCGGCTTGCGGGTCAGCGTCTTCGCGTCCTCGTCTTCGCCCTTCTTCGACTTCGCGGCGCGCTCCGGATCCAGCCCGCGCACCGGCGGCACGTCGGACGGCGCCGGCAGGTACATCACGATCGCGTCGAGCAGCTGCTGAACCGCCTTGTTCTTGAACGCCGAGCCGCACAGCACGGGCACGAACGTGAACGCCAGCGAGCCCTTTCGAAGGGCGAGGTGCAGCTCGTCCTCGGAGATCGAGGCGACCTCTTCGGCGAGGAACTTCTCCATCACCGCGTCGCTCACATCGGCGCACGCTTCGATGAGCTCGAGCCGCTTCTGCTCGCAGATCTCGACGAGGTCGGCCGGCACGTCGGTCCACTCGAACTTGGTCCCGTGAGACTGTGGATCGAAGTGACGCGCGGCGCGCATGCTCACGAGGTCGACAACGCCTTCGAACTTGTCCTCAGAGCCGATCGGCCACGTCACCGCGACGGGGCGAGCACCGAGGCGCTCCTTCATCGACTCGAGGCACATCTCGAAGTCCGCCCCGACCTTGTCCATCTTGTTGATGAACGCGATGCGCGGCACGCGGTAACGGTCCGCTTGGCGCCACACCGTCTCGCTCTGCGGCTCGACGCCGTTGCCGCCGTCGAACACCGCCACGGCGCCGTCGAGCACGCGCAGCGAGCGCTCGACCTCGATCGTGAAGTCGACGTGGCCGGGCGTGTCGATGATGTTGATGCGGTGGTCGATGCCGACGAACGGGCCGCGGTTCGGCTTCCAGAAGACGTTGGTCGCGGCGGACGTGATGGTGATGCCGCGCTCCTGCTCCTGAACCATCCAGTCCATCGTGGCCGCGCCCTCATGCACCTCGCCGAGCGCGTGGTTCACGCCGGTGTAGAAGAGGATGCGCTCCGTGCACGTGGTCTTGCCCGCATCGATGTGCGCCATGATCCCGATGTTGCGGGTGCGCTCGATCGCGTAGTCGCGCGCCATCAGGGCCTCCCCGAAGGCGTGACGGCGAGGCCATCGCTCCGTGCTGCGGTCCGAGGGTCGCGTACCCATGAGGACGCCGCACGTCGGTCCTCGCACGCACCTTGGCTGCGCCGCCCCTCTTCGGGGAGGCTGCTGAGGGCAGCGAGGAATCGTTGAGGGTGCAGCATGGCTGACGGGGCGGAGTGTCGTACCGAGGTCGAGACGCACGAAACCCCCTCCGGGCCGAGGTCTCGCCGCCGTTTGGCGAGCCGTGTTCGGTGGCCCGAAGGGGGTCCGGGGAGCAGAGCTACGAAGGAGGTGCTACCCGGTCCTTATGTCGTCGTCGTCATCTCTCGATAGAGTCCTGTACGAGGTCAGATTCGTGGGGTTCGTGCGGTCGCGTCACCAGCGATAGTGAGCGAACGCGCGGTTGGCGTCGGCCATCTTGTGCGTGTCTTCGCGCTTCTTCACCGCGTTGCCGCGATTGTTCGAGGCGTCGACGAACTCGCTCGCGAGGCGCTCGCGCATCGTCTTCTCACCACGGTCGCGCGAGTAATTGACGAGCCAGCGCATCGCCAGCGCGACGCGACGCTCGGGGCGAACCTCGACGGGGACCTGGTAGGTGGCACCGCCGACGCGGCGGCTCTTCACCTCGAGCTTCGGCTTCACGTTGTCGAGCGCCTTGCGGAAGGTCTCTAGCGGGTCGGACTTGAAGCGATCCTGGATGATGTCGAACGCACCGTACATGATGCGCTCGGCGGTCGACTTCTTGCCGCCCTCCATGATGGTGTTGATGAACTTCGCGACCAGCTTGTCCTTGTACTTGGGGTCGGGAAGGATCAGGCGCTTGGCTACTTCACGTCGACGAGGCATGGTGGCTCCTCAGAGTCCTAGGGTCACTTCTTGGGGCGCTTGACGCCGTACTTGGAGCGCTTGCGGTTGCGCTCCTTCTTGTTCGTCGAGCTCGGTCCGATCGCGCCCGAGGCGTCGAGCGTGCCGCGCACCACGTGGTAGCGCACGCCCGGCAGGTCCTTCACGCGGCCGCCACGAATGAGGACGACCGAGTGCTCCTGGAGGTTGTGGCCCTCGCCGGGGATGTAGCTCGTCACCTCGATTCCGTTGGTGAGTCGCACGCGGCAGACCTTACGAAGGGCCGAGTTCGGCTTCTTCGGCGTGGTGGTGTACACGCGAACGCAGACGCCACGGCGCTGCGGGCACGACTTCAGCGCCGGCGACGCGGTCTTGTAGACCTTGTCGTGACGCCCCTGGCGGATGAGCTGACTGATGGTCGGCATTGCTTTGACGGCTGTGGATCGCGGGCAAATCGCACCCGCAAGATTGGGGACGCGGACAATAGTCGCCTGGTCAAACAAGTCAAGCGTCGAGTTCCCCGAGACTCCGAAGGCCGGAATTCATCGAGCGGAGCGAAGGGCGGCTCATGCGAAGGAGAGTAGGAGGCTCGACCAGGAGAGGCCCGAGCCGACCACGATCACGGCGACGTGCTCCCCAGCGCCGATGGCGTCCCAGTGCTCGGACAAGACCGTCGGCGCGCCGGCGGCGGCCTGGTTTCCGAACGCGTCGATGTTGAACCAGTGTCGATCCTCGCCGAGCTCGCAACGCTTCGCGACGCTCTGCAGCATCGTCAGGTTCGCCTGGTGACCCACGTACACGAGGCGCTCGGCGGCCTCCTGCGGCAGGCGCGCACGGCTCGCGAGGAAGAGGTCGGTCATGCGCTTGATCGCGAACTTTTGAACCTTCGCGCCGTTCTGGGCGAAGTGCCCGGTGCGAGGGATCGTGACGTCGAGCGCGCCCTCGGGGGCGCCGCCGAAGGTGCTGTGGAGGAGCCGCGCACGCCCCGGGATCCGCGGCGACACCACCGCCGCGGCCGTGGCGTCGCCGAAGAGGATGGCGCTCGAACGGTCGGCGTAGTCGACGATGCGGCTCGTGTTCTCGGGGACGACGCAGAGCACGAAGTCGGGCAGTGCGGCCCCGAGGTTGGCGAGGAAATGCAGCTGCGCGCCAAACGTGGAGCAGGCCGATTGCAGGTCGAACGCCGGGGCATCGATACCGAGCTCGCGAGCGACCGCCGCTGCCTCGGCGGGGATGCACCAGTCGGGCGAGCAGCCGCCCGCGACGACCATGCCGATCTGGCTCGCCGTGACGCCTGCGCGCGCCATCGCCGCCTCGGCCGCGAGCGCTCCGGTCTTGGCGTTCGAGAACTCGGCGGCCTCGACCGCGCCCCGGAGATCGCGGTTCTTCGTGGTGCGGATGTAGTCGAGCGGCAGCACGGTGCGGCGCGACCGGATGCCCACCCGCGAGAGGATCCACTCTTCGGTCGTGCCGATGTCGAGCGCCTCGAGGAACGCGTTGTCGAGCACGTTCGGAGGGTGGAAGTGGCCGACTCCGTGCAGGTGCAGCATCGTGGACGGATACCACGGTTGTGTGGCGGGCTGGGATCGCGCTGGCGCCCGCGGCGCGCGTCCGCTACGCCCCCAGGCTCGATGCATGACGATTCCGCCGTGGTGCGCGTGAAGGTCGAGGCGCTGTGCAAGCGGCTCGATGACTCGCTCCGCGCGGGCGCCCTCGGCGCGGTCGCGAGCGACGGTGACGGAACCCTCTGGACGGGCGACCTCGGGGACGCGCTCTTCGACGCGGTGGTCGAAGAAGACGGGCTCCGCGAGGACGTCCGTGAGGCGCTCGCTCGCGAACTCGGGGCGCTCGGGCTCGAGGCGAAGGGCGACGCGAATGCGCTCGCGCGGGCGCTGCGCCACGAGTTTCTGGCCGGACGGCTCGGCGGCGACCGCTACTTCGCGCTGCAGGCCTGGAGTTACGCGGGGTGGCGCGAGGACGACCTCGCGCGCAAGTGCTCCGAGGTGCTCGAGGCCTTCGGCTTCGAGGCGGCGGTGAGGCCCGAGATGCGGCGCGTCGTCGCGTGGTGCCGCGAGCGCGACGTCCCGTTTTTCTTGGTGTCGGCGTCGCCCGAGCCGATCGTGGCGCGGTCGGGGCGCGCGCTGGGGATTGATGGTCATCAAGTCGTTGCGATGCGCGCGGCCACCCGCGACGGAGTGGTTCTCCCGGAGCTCGCCGCGGTGCCGACGTACGGCCGCGGCAAGGTCGAACGGCTCACGGACGAGCTCGGCGATTCGCCCCTGCTCGCGGCGTTTGGCGACAACACCTGGGACGCCGCGATGCTCGAGCGCGCGGCCTATCCCGTCATGGTCGCGCCGCGCCCCGGGCTGCTCGAGGCGCTCGCCGGGTTCGATGGCGTCTTCGAGCTGGAGGTCACGTGACGGCCCGCTTGGTCCTCGAGGGGCTGACGAAGCGCTTCGATGGACGCGCGGGTCCGGCGGCGGCGCTCGCCGGGCTCGATCTCGAGGTGCAGGACGGTGAGCTCCTCGTGCTCGTCGGCCCGAGCGGCTGCGGCAAGTCGACTGCGCTGCGGCTCATCGCGGGGCTCGAGCAGCCGACCGCGGGGCGCGTCCTTCTCGACGGGCGCGATCTCGTGGAGGTGGCGCCTGGTGAGCGTGACGTCGCGATGGTGTTTCAGGGGTACGCGCTCTACCCGCACCTCACGGCCGCGGAGAACATGGCGTTTCCGCTCGAGATGCGGCGGGTGCCGAAGGCGGAGCGCGAGGCGCGCGTGCGCGAGGCCGCCGGGATCGTAGGCCTCACCGACAAGCTCGATCGGCTGCCGTCCGAGCTCTCGGGCGGCGAGCGGCAGCGCGTTGCGATGGCGCGCGCGATCGTCCGTAGGCCCCGGCTCTTTCTCTTCGACGAGCCACTCTCGAACCTCGATGCCAAGCTCCGCGCCGAGCTCCGCGTGGAGCTCGGCGAGCTCGTCCGACGGCTCGGCGCGACCGCGCTCTACGTCACGCACGATCAGGCCGAGGCGATGACGATGGGCGATCGCATCGCGGTCCTCGAAGGGGGGCGCCTCGCGCAGCTCGACAGTCCGAGGGACGTGTACCAACGTCCGAGGAATCGCTTCGTGGCGGGCTTCGTCGGCGTCCCCGCGATGAACCTGATCGAGCACGGTGCGCCGTCCGAGGCCCTCGTCGTGTCGCGTCCCTCGGCGGTCGTCGTCGGGTTCCGCCCCGAGCACGTTCGATTGAATGGGCTCGCGGGTTCGAGCGCCGCCGCGGAAGGCGTTCACTTCACTGGAGACGTGTGCCTCGTCGAGCCGCTCGGCGCCGAGAGCTTCGTACACGTCCGCGTCGCCGACTCGGTGGTGCGCGCGCGCGTCGAAGGCTTCGGGGGGCCGAACCTTGGGGCGCGCGTCGGCGGGATCGTCGAGCGGCAGCACCTGCACTGGTTCGACGAGGAGGGGCGGCGCGTGGAGGAGCGTGGGTGATCACCCGGCGATCGCTCTCGAGGCGTGAGCTCGCGGCGGGACTCGCCGGGCTCTTCGCGTCCGCATGCGACACGCCGCGTCGGGCCCCGGGCGAGGTGGCGTTCTGGTTCAGCTACGGCGGCAACAACCGCAAGGTCCTCCTCGAGCTCGTTGCGCGCTTCAATCGCGAGCAGTCGGCGGTGCGCGTGCTTCCCACCTTTCAGGGGGACTACTTCGAGGGGCTCGTGAAGCTGCGCACCGGGCTCTTCGTGGCCGCGGTGCCCACGGTGACTCACGTCGTCGGCGAGGTCCTCCCCTACCTCGCCGAGGCGGGCGTGCTCGAGCCGCTCGACGAGATCGGGGACGACGTCGTCGCGGACCTCGAGCCCTCGCTTTCGCAGCGCGGGACGTTCGACGGGGCTGCGCCTCACCCCCTGTGGGCCTTGCCCTTCAATCGATCGACCCCGATCGCGTTCTTCAACCGTCCGTTGTTCGACTCGCTCGGGCTCTCGCCACCCCGGACCTGGGCAGAGCTCCGCGACGTGGCAGATCGCGCGCGAGTCGAGGGCGATCGTGCGCGCTGGGGCTTCGAGTGCCCGGTCGACTGGTGGTTCTGGACGGCGCTCGTCGGGCAGGCCGGGGGCGGACTCGTGGAGCGCGGCGCGCTGACCCTCGGAGGCGAGGCTGGCGTGCGCGCGCTCGAGCTGTGGCAGCGGATGGTCCACGAGGATCGGACCATGCGTCCTCCGCCGGGCCGCGATTTCAATGCGTGGGAGGCCTCGAATGGAGATTTTCTCGCGGGCCGCGCCGCGATGATTTGGACGTCGACCGCGTTCGTTCGCTACCTCGAGGACAACGCGTCCTTCGCCGTCGGGGCCGCGCCGTTGCCGGGCGACGTGCGCCGGGCGGTGCCGACGGGAGGCACGTTCTTCGTCATGCCGCGAGGCCTGCCTCCCGCGGAGCGCGAGGCAGGGCGGGCCTTCCTTCGCTGGATGATGGCGCCGGCGCAGGCGAGCGAGTGGGCGCGCAGGACCGGCTACATGCCGGTGACGACGCGGGCGCGCGGCGAGCTCGAGGCGAGCGGCTTCTTCCGCGAACACCCGAACTTTCGCGTCGCCGTCGATCAGCTCGAGGTCGCGCAGCGCTGGCCGTGGTCGGCGTCGCTGTTCCGAACTCAGCGCGAGGCCGTGCAGCCTCGGCTCGAGGCCGCCGTGGCACGAAAAGAGGATGCTCGCGCGGTGCTCGCCGCCGCGAGGGCCGCGTCGGAGGCGCCGTGAGCTTGCGCCCGACGCGCGCCTGGCATCCCTACGCGATGCTCGCTCCGACGGTCATCGTCCTCGGGCTCTTCTTCCTGTTGCCGCTCGCGCTCGCCTTCCATCAGAGCTTTCACGCTTGGGATCTCCTGACGCCGCCGCGCCCCGTCGGGCTCGCGAATTATCGGGCGCTCTGGGCGTCCGGCGAGCTCGTCGAGATCGCGGCTCGCACGCTCGGGTACGGCGTGCTCGTCGTCTCGTTTTCGCTGTCGTTCGGCCTCGGCCTAGCGCTGCTCCTCGACCGTGAGGGGCGGCTCTATGCGTTCGTGCGCGGAGCCGTCTTCAGCGCGTACGTCGTGTCCTGGGTCGCCGTCGCGCTCCTGTGGCTCTGGCTCCTCGACCCGCAGTCTGGCCTCGTCGCGCGGGCGGCTCGCGGCGTCGGCCTTCCTGGGGTCGACTGGCTCGGCGATCCCGACCTCGTACTCTTCACTCTGGCCGGTGTGACGGTGTGGAAGATCACGGGGTACGCGATGGTGTGCTTCCTCGCCGGGCTTCAGGACATCCCGCGCTCGGTGCTCGAGGCGGCCGCGCTCGACGGCGCGACGCCGTGGCTGCGATTCCGTCGCATCGTGTGGCCGCTGTTGCGCCCCACCGCGGCGTTCGTCGGGACGACGAGCCTCATCCTCTCGTTCCAGGCGTTCGATGTGGTGCGCGTGATGACTCAGGGCGGACCGGTCCGGGCGAGCACGATCTTCGTCTACGCGATCTACGAGCAAGTCTTCGTCAACTTGCGGGTCGGTCGCGCGAGCGCGCTCACCGTGGTCTTCTTCGTGATGCTCGTGGGCCTCACCGCGCTCCAGCTCCGCGTTTGGCAGAAGCGCTCGAACGGGAGGGTGGAGACGTGAAGGCGCGTGCCAGGGAGGCCCTCCTTCGCGTGGCGCTCGTGGTGGTCGCGCTGGTCTGGATCGGCCCGTACGCGTGGATGATCGCGACCTCCTTTAAGTCCCTCGATGAGCTGGTGCGGGCCCCTGCGTGGCCGTTCCCGTCGACGCTGCGGCTCGACGCTTACCGCGAAGTGATGGAGACGATTCCGGTGTGGCGCTACGGCCTCCACACCTTCGTGATGGCGACGTTGATCGGTCTCCTCCAGATCGCGCTCGCGCTCCCGGCCGGCTACGCGCTCGCCAAGCTGCGATTTCGCGGGCGACGCAGAGCGTTCTTGCTGGTGATGGCCTGTTTGATCGTGCCGCCGCAGGTGACCTTCGTTCCGGTCTTCACCATGCTCGGACCCCTCGGGCTCGTGAACACGATGGCCGCGCTGGTCGTGCCATTCGCCGTGAGCGCCATGGGCACCTTCCTCCGCCGTGAGCGCCATGGGCACCTTCCTCGTTCGTCAAGCCATGCTCGCCGTGCCAGACGAGCTCGTGGAAGCGGCCCGGCTCGATGGTGCGGGCGAGGCCACGATCGTGTTTCGGGTCCTCGCGCCGCTCGTTCGCCCGACGCTGGCGGCGATGTTCCTTTTCAGCTTCGTGTATCACTACAGCGATTATTTCTGGCCCTTGATGATGACGACCGATGACCGGGTCCGGACGTTGCCACTCGCCGTCGCGCTGCTCCGCGAGCAGGGCACGGGCGTCCGCTGGCACATCGTGATGGCTGGGAACGTCCTCCTCAGCCTGCCGGTGCTGGCCCTGTTCGCGTTGGCGCAGCGGCGCATCTTGAGGGCCGTCACGGCGCGCGCGACGTCATGAGACCGAGCGTCGCGACCGAGGTGCGCCGAGGTCTCGTCGTCACGGCTGTGCTCGCGAGCGCGGCCACGGGCGTCGTCGCCCTGCCCGAGCTTGCCCTGAACCGCGGCGTCGACGTCGCGTCGGTGTGCTTCGAAGCGTTCGAGCGCGCGGAGAGCGCTCCCGAGGAGAGCTGCCGCGCATCGGCGCGTCGTTGGCTCTCGGTCGCGGCGCGTATCCCCTGGACGGCGCGGCGCGCGACGCTCGCGGAGGAGGAGCTCGACGCTCGCTGGGCGGTCGCTCGTTACGTCGATGCCGCTGTCGGCCGCGTCGACGACGAGGCGCTCGCGGGGGCGTGGAAGCCCATCGACGAGGCGCGCGAGGCGCTGCTCGCGGGGACGGCGCGCCTTCGGTTCGATGACCTCGGCCGGCCGCTCCCGCTCCCGAACGACGGGCGGCTCGCGTTTCAGCTCGGCGACCGCCGAGCGCTCGATGAGCACGCCTTCGCGTTCGTTCATCACGACGTCGAAAAGCACGCGATCCGCGCGGTGCTCGTCGAGGGGCTGCCCGAGCGCGCCATCCGGCTCGCCGAGCACTACCAGGGTCGTCCGAACACCGATCTGCGTGTGCTCGTCGGGGCCCTCGACTGCATGTCGAAGGAGCCGCGTCCGAATGACCTCGTCGTCGAGGTCGAGGGGGGGCGAGCCGCGAAGAAAACCGCCAATTTTGCGCGCGATTTTGGCGAGGTGCGCGTCGTGCTCGACGCCTGCTCGAGGCTTCGTGGCACCCCCGCGATCCCTCCGCCGACCGAGCAAACCGCAGGCTCGCTCGATCGCTTCGAGCAGCGTGCCGCGCTCGCGTTGCGGCGTTGGCCAGATGAGTGCGATCCGGCGCACGTGACCCCGAGCACTCCGCGCGCGATGGAGCCATGCCGGGGGAGCGAGCGGAATCGCGCGCGGGTTCAAGCGGTGCTGGAGCGGCTCGCGAGCCCGGACCCGCTCGCGTATCGCCTCGAGCTCGTCGCGCTCGTGGCTCCGTGGTTCGACGAGGCCTCGCCGCTCACGAGGCTGGCGCGCCCTCGTCCCGCCGAGCGGAGCGCCACCGACCGCATCCCTTGGTCGATCGACGAGTGGCTCGACCGACATGACCCCGCGGCGCCCTTCGTCATGCCGAGGGCCTACGCCGCAGCCGCCTCGAGGCTCACCGAGATGGCGCTCGCGGGCGACCCGGACAAGGCGGTCGCGACGCTCGCGGGCGTCATGCGGATGCACGCGGCTCGAGGGTTCGCCTTCACGGGCGATGCGGCTCGGGCGAGCGAGGCGCTCGAGGGGGCGCTCGTCGAGCTCGCACCGATGAAGGGGCAGGCCCAGCTCGCGCGCTCGAGTCTCGCCTGGTTGCTCGGGGACCTGGCCCGCGCCGTCGCGGTGCTCGAGCCCACGACCGTCGGAACGCCTCGCGATCGCGCGGCGGTGCGCTTCCAGCGAGCGCTGTTGCTCTTGCCCGATGTCGAGGCGTCCAAGGCAGAGCTCACGCTCGCGCGCGTCGACGCCGTGAACGACCCCGTGCTCGCGGACCGGTGCAGGTGGTTCCTCGCCGCGCTCGGCGTCTTCGACGCGTCGGTCCTTGCTCCGGCCGACGCGGATGCGCTCCCGACCATCGGTGCGCTCGCCGGGGTGTCGCCGGATGTCCGCGCCGGAAAGACGAGCCGCGCGCTCGGCGTGTGGCGGGCATGGCTCGAGTCTCACGAGGCGCGACGGCGCGCGCTCCGCTACCGCGCGCTCGAGGCTCGCGGTCATGCGCCGCACGAGTCGCTCGTGGCGCACCTGCTCCTCGGGGCGAAGCTGGCTCCGGCGGGGCGTGAGGAGCGCTGGCTCGACGCCTTCTTCGCGCTCGACGCCGTGCGCCTGCCCGTCACCGAAGAGGTCTGGTGGCGCTATGTCGTCGCCCGTGCGCGCGGCGACTCCCTCGCGGCCGAGCGCTGGCGCAAACGCTTCGACTTGCTTGCGAACCTCGCCTTCGATCCCGCGCGCGCCGAGCTCTGGCGGGTGGCCGGCCTCTGACGGGTGAGTCTCGATGGCGTCGTCCGACGGCGGCTTACGAACCCCACGCGAACTCGGCACGCGCGAGCCCGAGGAAGCCGTTCATCGGTGACCGTGTCTCGTCCCCGAAGAGCAACAGGCGATAGCGGAGCTCGGCCCCGATGACCCAGTTGCGCGTGAGCTGGTAACCGAGGCCAAGCGGTACGTCGATTCCTAGGTGGACCACGGTTTTGTCGTTCTGCACGACCATCACGCTCGGGCCCGCAGTCACGCCGATCGAGGGCACCCACCGAAGCACGTCGAACACGTACTCGGCCCCGAGGCCTGACGTGACGAGCATCGCGCTCGAGCGTGGCTCGGGGAGGTCGAACGCCGAGAGGTCTGCGTGCATGCGAAGGTTGACCGCGTCCGTGAGGCCGTAGGTCCCGTGGACACCGACATCGAATCCACTGACCGCCGCTGCCGAAACGGGCACTTTGTTCAAGACCGTCTCGGGAAAAGACGCGAGCGCGTAGCCGCCGTCGAGCCCGACATGCCACTGCTTCTCGAACGCAGCTGACTCTCGCTCGAGGAACGCGCACGTCGCGAGGCCGATCGCGATGGCGAGCGAGAGCTTTGGGGGGAGGCAACGTCGACGCACCAAGGGGCCTCGCGGAAACGATAGTCGAAAGGAGGCCGCCTCGCTCATGCGCGGCGGTCTCGCAGCTTCGCCGCCTTCGTCCTCATGCTGCGATCTTCGCCCACCTCTCGGCGTCGCTGCAAGCGCCTACCGGCGGCCGATCAGCGGCGCGACGAGCGCTTCGGCTCCGAAGGCGGATCCGGCGCCGCCCCTCGCTTGCAAAGCAGCAGGGCCAGGCCCGCGTACAGCACAAAAAACTTCGAAGGCACCTCGATGGCTTTCGTCAGCTCGTGCGCCTCTCGCAGCTCGCGCTCCGTCTCGTCGGCACGAATGAGGCGGCGCTCGGCGCCCGGCGCGACGGGGTGCTTCGCCTCGTCGAGCCGAGCGCGCACGGCCTCGAGCGCCGCGGCGCACTCCTCGTCGAAGACGAGCTCGCGCGCGCGGATCGACACGACCCAACCACCACCGTCGCCGCGGGACTCGTGCGGATGGTAACAATCGAAGGCCACGACCGGACCCCGGTCCGACTCGACGAGCGCCGTCGCGGACTTTTCTTAGCGACCGTGTCGCTTGACGCCGCGCTTGCTCACGCCGGACACGTAACGACCCGACACCGTCGCGGTGGTTTCGGTGAGGTAGGCGAGGGGCCTCGTGTGCACGAGGCGCTCGCTCGACTCGGGAGACCAGTCGACGATCAAGGCATGTTCGGCGACCGGGCTCATCGTCGCGACCCACGCCTTGCGGCCCTCGATCGCGCTGCCGACCGCCGCGGCGACCCCGAGCATCACCGCGCCGAACCACGCGAACGCCGAGAGCCTCTGCGCGGCCCATGCGCCGCCGCCCAGGAACAGCACGAGCCCGCCGCCGGCCATCCCGACCATCGGGTGCAGCACGCCGAGCACCCCGCCGACCACCGCGCCGGCGGCGAGCATGACGACGGCCGTCCCGATGGCCCTGCCGGCCCAGCGCAGCGGTGTCAGCGGTTCGGTCATGCGCGTCTCGCGCGCTGTTTCTGCTACGGCACGAGCCTACGGTCGAGCGCGGCAAGCGGCGGCGGCTCCGCGCCTCGTCCGCCGGGCGGCTCTCCCGGCCCCTGGGCATGTGGCGCCCCTCGGCCCTGCGGGAATAAGGCTGTCTCCCGGCTGTTCAAAGCGCGAGCGCTCCTCGGACGCTCGCTCCAGATTGCCAGCCGACGCTCGAGTCGCGATTCCATTGACACCGATCGGAACCTAACTAGATTGCGCGGTCCGGAGGGGTGGATCATCTTTCGCCCCGGGTTCGCACGAGGCTTCGGACAGCGGTCCGGCCCGATGGAGAGTGTGTCTTGTCCACCGATGTGATGATTGAAGCCACCGGCCTGACGAAGGTCTACGGCGCGTACCGCGCGCTCGATCGCGTCAGCTTCGAAGTCCGCAAGGGTGAGGTCGTCGGGTTCCTCGGGCCGAACGGCGCGGGCAAGTCGACCACGATGCGCATCCTCACCTGCTACAACTCCGCCTCGGGCGGCAGCGCGAAGGTGCACGGCTACGACGTGTTCGACGAGCCGCTCGCGGTGCGCGAGAAGATCGGCTACCTGCCGCAGCGCGCCCAAATGTACGGCGAGATGAGCGTGAAGGAATACCTCCGCTTCGTCGCCGACGTCCGCGGCATCGACGACGCGTCCTTCAACAAGCGGATGCGCAACATCGTCGAGGTGTGCGGCCTCGGGACCGTGCTCGGCAAGGACATCCGGCAGCTGTCGCACGGCTATCGCCAGCGCGTCGGGCTTGGCCAGGCGCTCATCCACAACCCGCCGATCCTCATCCTCGACGAGCCCACGAGCGACCTCGACCCGAACGAGAAGGCCGAGGTCCTCGAGTACATCAAGGAGATCGGCAAGGACCGCACCGTCATCCTGTCGACCCACAACCTCGGCGAGGTCGAGGAGTCGTGCGCTCGCGCGATCATCATCTCGAAGGGACGGGTCGTCGCCGACGGCGCCATCGACGAGGTCCGCGCGCGCGGCGGGCGCGTCCGCTACCAGCTGCTGGTCGACGAGAAGGCCGCCCTTCGCGGCACGGCGCCCTCGAACGAGGAGGTCTCGGCCGCGCTCGGCGCCATCGCCGGGGTCCTATCGGTGAAGGAGCTCCCGACCGACGACCGAGCCCACGGCTTCACGCTGCTCGGCAACAAGAGCACCGATCTCCGTGGCGAGATCTTCAAGCTCTGCGTCGAGAAGGGCTGGCTCTTGCTCGAGATGCGCCGCGACATCCAGAAGCTCGAGGACGTGTTCAAGTCGCTGACGAAGGGCGATGAGGCCGCCGACCGCCTCCGGACGGCCGCGCCGGCCGACGAGGACGACGAGCCTGCCGATGAGGACGAGGATGATGACGTCGAGGACGAGGCCGGCGAGGACGCGAGCGACGACGATGACGCGAGCGACGACAAGGCCGACTCGAAGGACGAGGACTGAGCCATGAGCACCACTCTGAACATCGCGAAGCGCGAGTTTCGCTCCTACTTCGACTCGCCGGTGGCCTACGTGGTCATCTGCCTCAGCCTGTTTGGCCTTGGAGGCGTGTTCTTCAACTACAACGGCGGCTTCTGGCAGGCGAACCGCGCCAGCCTCGAGCAGCTCTTCGTTCAGATCCCTCGCGCCCTGTCGTGGATCGTGATCCCCGTGGTCACGATGCGCCTCATCGCGGAGGAGAAGCGCTCGGGCACGCTCGAGATGCTGATCACGCTCCCGGTGAAGGACTCGGAGGTCATCCTCGGGAAGTTCCTTGGGGCGTGGGGCCTCGTGCTCGTGCTGCTCGGCGCGACCATCGTCTACCCGGCGTTGATGTTCGGTGCGCCCTGGAATCTCGGCGCGCTCGACTCGGGTCCGGTCGCGGCGGGCTACCTCGGCCTCGCGCTCTACAGCGCCGCGGCGGTCGCGATCGGGCTGTTCATCTCGGCGCTGACCGAGAGCCAGATCATCGCCTTCTTCGTGACGTTCGTCGTGCTGTTCTTCCTGCACGTCCTCGGCGCCGGCGCGGTGCTCTCGATGTTGCCGCAGCGCGCCGAGTACGTCCTCACCTTCATCAGCTTCGACTCCCGGCTCGCCTCGTTCATGCGCGGCCTCGTGAATACCCGGGACGTCGTTTACTTCCTGTCGATCACCTTCGGCTCCCTCATCGGCGCCTTCTGGGCGCTCGAGCGCCGCAAGTGGAACTGAGGAACTCGCGATGGAACGCAAGCAACGTGCAGCCAGTCTCTCGGGCGTCTATCTCGCCGTCGTCGCGATCGCGATCGCGCTCGTCAACGTCATCGCCTGGAACCTCAACAAGCGCATCGACGTCACGAAGAACGAGCGCTTCACCCTCTCGAAGGGCTCGGCGAACCTCGTCTCGAAGGGCCTTAAAGAGACCCTGAGCATCAAGCTCTACGTGACGAAGGGCCTTCCGACCCTCGACCTCTTCGTCGATGACCTCACCAACCTGATGGGCGAGTACGAGCGCGCCTCGGGCGGCAAGCTCACCTACCAGGTGATCGAGCCGAAGACCGACGAGCAGAAGGAAGAGGCGAAGAAGCACTGCTCGAGCGGTGGGTGCCAGCCCCTTCAGATGGTGCCGTTCGGCGAAGGTAGCGAGCAGGCCGACCAGGCGACGATCACCCAGGGCTACATGGGCATCGTGTTCGAGTACGGCGCCGAGGAGGACACCATCCCCGTCCTCTCGCCCGAGAACACGCAGGGCCTCGAGTTCTGGATCACCAACAAGATCCGCAATCTCCGCGACAAGGTCGACGACAGCTACCCGAAGATCGGCCTCGTCAAGAAGGAGGGCATCTCGATCAACGACGAGAACCTCGTGCCGAGCGGTCGCGGACCCGGCCCGAACATGAAGGGGATCCTCTCGCAGCACTTCCCCTTCTACAAGTTCGAGGACGTCGATCTGGAAGGCGGCAAGAAGGCCATCGACGAGAAGCTGAACGGCGTCCTCCTCATGCAGGCCGACAAGGACTGGACCGACGCCGAGCTCGCGCGCATCGACCAGTTCCTGATGCGCGGCGACAAGGCGCTCCTCGTGATGTCGGGCGCCGTCAACATCAAGGCCGCCGACGCGTCGATGAAGGCCGAGCTGAACCTGCGGAACCTCGACAAGCTCGTCAGCGCCTACGGCGTCGAGATGAAGAACGAGGCGATCTTCGAGTGGGGCCAGAGCGTGCGCCTGCCCGTTCAGGACGCGGGCTCGGGCCGTCAGCAGTGGATCGTGTTCCCGGGCGTCCTCACGCTCACGAACACCCCTGAGTTCGACGAGAAGAACCAGCCGATCGACTCCTCGTTCACCGGCTTCTTCCGCATGGAGCAGCTCGGAATCGGCTTCCCGTCGCCGCTCGTCGGACACCCCGAGAAGCAGCCGCAGGCGAAGGTCCGCACCGTGATGCGCACGACCGAGAACGCGTCGGTCGACGCCTCGAGCCCGGTCGACTTCGGCATGAAGATCCAGTGGCCTCAGGAGGGCAAGGGCGACCGCGCTCAGCGCGACATCGCGATCGAGGTCTCGGGCGTGCTGAAGAGCGCGTTCGCCGACAAGAAGCCAGAGGGTTTCGACGGCGACCTGCCGGCCGAGTCGAAGGCGCCGTGCCGCGTGCTCGTCAT
Organism: Deltaproteobacteria bacterium; assembly: GCA_016875405.1. Classification (GTDB taxonomy): domain Bacteria; phylum Myxococcota_A; class Polyangia; order Polyangiales; family Polyangiaceae; genus SYFR01. Next base: position 17,993 of record VGRJ01000070.1, read on the forward strand.
CGCGGCAGGTCAGTTCCTCGCGAACCCGTTCGCGCGCGCCGGCAACCCGCCGCCGATGCCGCCGCAGATGGCCATGATGGGCCCGATGGGCGGGGACCGAAACCTGCAGTCGATCGCGCAGGTCTACGCGCAGGCGACTTACGTCACCAACGCGATCCTCGCGTTCAAGAACCTCCTCGACTGGATCTCGAACGACACCGACCTCATCGCGACGAGCGCCAAGCTCACGAGCGATCCGCAGCTCACCTACGGCGACGTCGCGAAGCCCAAGTTCGCGCCGACCGACGACGAGAAGACCATCCAGAAGCGCAACGAGGAGTGGCGCGAGGAGCGGCGTGCGCTGCAAAGCCAGATTAGCCTCACCCTGACCCTATTGCCGCCGGTGGTGTTCATGGCCTTCGGCATCCTGCGCTGGCGCCGACGCGAAGCGAACCGCGCCAACATCAAGCTCGCCTCCTGAGGAGAACCGACAGATGAAGACCGAGCAGAAGCTCACTGTCGCGGGCGTTGCGCTCGTCGCCCTCGTCGGCGGCTACGTCGTCACGCGTAAAAACAAAGAGCAGGACGACAAGGCGCACTCGACCCAAGCCGCGAAGGATCTGCCCAAGATCGGCGTCGCGAAGGAGAAGGCCGAGAAGGTCACGCGGCTCGTCGTCAAGAGCAAGGACCACGGCGAAGTGGTCCTCGAGAAGAAGGGTGACGCCTGGCGAGTCACGAAGCCGATTGAGGCTCCCGCGAGCGCGAGCAGCGTCGACAGCGTCTTGAAGAACCTCGAGAAGCTCGAGCTCACGACGACCATCAGCGCGACCGCCGACGACAAGGCCTTCGAGAGGTACGAGCTCGACGAGAAGCAGGCGACGCACGTGCAGGCGTTCGCCGGCGACGAGAAGCTCATCGACGCGTACTTCGGCAAGAGTGGCTCTCGGGGGCAGCTCGCGCGCGTCGACGGGCAGCCGTCGATCTTCGGGGCGCAAGGGTACGCGAGCTACCTGTACGCCAAGGAGCTGAAGAGCTGGCGCGACACCGACATCCTCAAGTTCGAGGACGCGAACGCCGTCTCGGTCGAGATCGAGAACAAGACCGGCCGCTTCAGCTTCACGAAGAACGCCGACAAGTGGGCCGGTGCGGTGTACCCGCGTGACGCGAAGAAGGGCACCATCGCCGAGAAGGCCGCGAAGTGGGAGCGCTTCGAGGAGGCCAAGGTGAAGGAGCTCCTGACCGCGCTCAAGAACTTGAAGGCCTCCGATTTTGCCAAAGAGGGCGCCGACACGGGTCTCGAGACGGCGACCGTCGAGGGCGGCCTCGTCACCATCAAGTTCAAGGATGGAAACGGCGACCTCGCGCTGAAGGTCGGCAAGAAGCAGGACGGAGACAATCGCTACCTCGTGAGGGAAGGCGGAGACGGCACCGTCTACGTCATCTCGAGCTACAGCGCGGGCTGGGCGGTCGCCGACGTCGAGAAGTTCTCGAAGACCGACGAGAAGAAGGACGGCAAGAAGGACGACGCTAAGGGCGACGCCGACCTGCCGGAGATGCCCGACCTCGGCGGCGAGTGACGCTCACCCTCGACGCTCGGCGCGTGTGGTCGACCGTCGACGCCCCTCGCGCGGCTTCGTGGGCTCGTCTCGCACGGCAGAGCCCTCTCGATTCTTGGAGGTCCTCCGTCCCTTGTCGCCGCTGCACGGCGGTGTCATGCCGCAGCCGCCATGCGTGCGAGCTACCACTGGCTGCGTTCCCTCGTCCCCGGACTCGATGCTTCTCCGCGTGAGGTGGCCGAGCGGCTGACCCGTGCCGGTCTCGAGGTCGAGGACACGACCGAGTACGGCGCCGCGAGCCCGAGCGTCGTCGTCGCCATCGTGCGGCGAGTCGAGCGTCACCCGAAGCACGACAAGCTCTCGCTCGTGACGGTCGATCGCGGTGGGGCCGAGCAGACCGTGGTGTGCGGCGCCCCGAACGTGCCGGCGCCAGGGCGTAAGGTCGTGCTCGCGCCGCTCGGCACGCACCTTCCCGCGGTCGGCATGACCATCACCTCGCGTCCGGTCGGCGGCGTGGTGAGCGAGGGCATGCTGTGTTCCGAGAACGAGCTCGGCCTCGTCGCGGGCGGAGGGAAGGGCGAGGGGATCCTCGTCCTGCCCGAGGGCTTCGAGGCGCCTGCCGGTACGCCGCTCGCGACGGCGATCCCTGCGACGCACGACTTCGTCTTCGAGATCGGCGTGACGCCGAATCGGCCGGACGCGCTCGGGCACGTCGGTCTCGCGCGTGAGCTCGCCGCCCTCTACGAACTCGCCTTCTCTCCGCCGCCGTCCGACGCGCCGGCGCGCATCGCCGACGGGCAGCGGGTCGACCGGCTCGCGAGCGTGGTCGTGGAGGACACAGAGCGCTGCCCGCATTACGGGGCCGCCGTCTTGATAAATGTCAAGGTAGGGCCGTCGCCGGCTTGGCTCCGATACCGACTCGAGAGCCTCGGCGTGAGGTCGATCTCAAATGTCGTCGACGTTACGAACCTCGTGCTCCTCGAGTACTCGCACCCGATGCATGCGTTCGACCTCGACAAGCTCCCCGGCGGGCGCGTCGTGGTGCGTCGCGCACGCGAAGCGGAGGTGCTCGTCACGCTCGACGGCGTCTCGCGCACGCTGAGCTCGGATGACCTCGTCATCACCGACGGTGAGCGGCCGCTCGCGCTCGCTGGCGTGATGGGCGGCGCTGACAGCGAGATCGGGAGCGAGACGCGGCGCGTGTTGCTCGAGTGCGCGTACTTCTCGCCGCGTGGGATCCGTCGAGCGTCGCGGCGCCACGGCCTCCACACCGAGGCGAGCCACCGCTTCGAGCGCGGCATCGATCCCGAAGGGGTGCCCGAGGTGCTCGCGCACGCCGCCGCTTTGATGACGCGGCTCGCGGGCGCGTCCGCGGTGCCAGGCAGCATCCTCGCGGGGATCTCGCCGAGCCCGCGGCCCACCGTCCGCTACCGCCACGCGCGCGCGACCGGGATCCTCGGGTTCGAGGTGTCGCTCGAGAGGGCGTCGGCGATCCTCACTCGGCTCGGCTGCGAGGTGGTGCGCGTCGGAGGCGACGAGCTCTCGGTGACGACGCCGAGCCATCGGCCTGACCTGGGCCGCGAGGAGGACCTCGTTGAAGAGGTGATGCGCGTGCACGGCATCGATCACGTCCCGGCCGCGCCGCGCGCGCTCGTGACCCGTGCGGGGCGCTCGACGCCCTCGCTCGTCGAGCGGCTCCGCCGCGAGGCTGCGGGCATGGGGCTCTCCGAAGCGCTGACGTTCGGCTTCACGTCCCACGCGGCGCTCGCAGCGCTCGAGGCTCCCTCGCCGGCGGTCACGCTGAAGAACCCGCTGACCGAGGACCGCGCGGTGATGCGCACGAGCCTCTTGCCCGGCTTGCTCGAGGCGCTTCGACGCGCGCGGCGCCACGGCGTTCGTGATGTGCGCATGTTCGCGGTCGGGAGCGCGTTCTTCGCGGGGGCACAAGGCTCCTCACTGCCTCGCGAGGCGCGCGGCTTCGCGGCGGTGCTCGCGGGCACGCGGCCGACCGCGATGGGGAAGGCAGAGGCCGTCGACGTCTATGACGCCAAGGGCCTCGCGGTCGAGCTCGTCGAGCGCGCCCTGCACAGGGCGGTGTCGGTGGTGAGCGCGCCGGCGGCACACCTGCACCCGCGCGGCGCGGGCGCCATCCTCGTCGACGAGCGCATCGTCGGCCGCCTCGGGCCGCTCCATCCCGACGTCGTCGAGCGGCTCGATCTCGACGGTGACGCGGTGGTGCTCGAGCTCGATCTCGACGCGCTGGCCGAGGTTGGCGTCACGTCGCCGCGGTTCCGCGCGATCCCGCAGCTCCCGGCTGTGACGCGCGATCTCGCACTCGTGGTGCACGAGGACGTCACGGCCGGCGCGCTCGCGGCGTCGATTCGTGAGCTCGTGGGCGCTCTGTGCGAGTCGGTCGAGCTCTTCGATCTGTACCGCGGCAAGGGGCTCCCCGACGACCACAAGAGCCTCGCGTATCGCATCGTGTTCCGCGATCCGCGCGCCGCGAGCGATCCCGAGCACGCGAAGACGCTGACCGACGCAGAGGTCGATGCCTGCACCCGCACCCTGGTCGACGCGGTCAAGGAGCGGCACGGCGCCGTCGTACGCGCATGACGGACGAGCCACGCGCGCCGACCGTCACCTGGCGCGTCGAGGGCTCCGTCGCGGTGGTGTCGCTCGCACGCCCCGAGGTGAAGAACGCCGTCGATCGCGCGACGGCCGACGCGCTCGCCGAGGCGCTGCAACGCTTCGAGGCGGACGACGCGCTCGCCGTCGCCGTGCTCGCAGGGGAGGGGGGCACCTTCTGCGCAGGCGCCGATCTCAAGGCCTTCGCCGAGGGGCGCGGAAATCGGCTCGACCCCGAGGGAGACGGGCCGATGGGACCGAGTCGGATGCTCCTCTCGAAGCCGCTGATCGCCGCGATCGAGGGCCATTGCCTCGCGGGCGGCCTCGAGCTCGCGGCGCTGTGCGATCTTCGCGTCGCGGCCGAAGACGCCGTCTTCGGGGTCGCGTGTCGTCGCTTCGGGGTCCCGCTCATCGACGGCGGCACGGTGCGTTTGCCGCGCCTCATCGGGTTGAGCCACGCGCTCGACCTGATCCTGACCGGCCGCGACGTCTCGGCGCGCGAGGCACACGCGATGGGCCTCGTGAACCGCGTCGTCGCCCCGGGCGGCGCGCTCCTCGCGGCGATCGAGCTCGCCTCGCAGATCGCGCGCCACCCGCAGACCTGCCTCCGACAGGACCGCCTCTCGACCTACGAGCAGGTCGGTCTCGACTTGCCGAGCGCGCTCGCGAACGAGTTTAGGCGAGGCGAGGTGTCGCTCGCGTCGCCGGAGCTCGAGGTCGGGGTCGCGACGTTCCTCGGGCGTGTGCGCGGGCGGGGCTAACCCTGCTCGTGCTTGAGCGGGCGCCCCATGAGCTCCATCAGCGCCTGCCGCGCGGGCTTGTCCTCGTAGAGGACTCGGTACACCTCCTCGGTGATCGGCAGCTCGACGCCGAGCCGGCGGCCGAGCTCATAGGCACTCTTCGTCGTCTCGACACCCTCGGCGACGTGCCCGAGGCCCTCGAGGATTTCACCGAGCTTGCGGCCCTTACCGAGCTCGACGCCGACGGTGCGATTGCGCGACAGGCTGCCGGTGCAGGTGAGGACGAGATCTCCGACCCCGGCGAGGCCGGCGAGGGTGAGCGGGTGCCCGCCCTTCTTTGCGGCGAGGCGTCCGATCTCGGCGAGGCCGCGCGTGATAAGCGCCGCGCGACAGTTCTGGCCGAAGCCGAGGCCGTCGACGATCCCGGCAGCGATCGCGATCACGTTCTTCAGCGCGCCGCCGACCTCGACGCCCACGACATCCTCGGTCGCGTAGACGCGCAGGGCTCCGCCCGAGAAGGCCCGCTGCACGACGCTCGTGCTCGACGCGTCCTCGCCGGCGATGGTGACCGCGGTCGGGATGCGCTCGGCGAGCTCCCTCGCGAAGCTCGGCCCCGAGAGGCACGTGAGCCGTGATGCGGCGCCTTGCCCGAGGACGTCGAGCACGACTTCGCTCATCAACATCAACGTGCCGCGCTCGATGCCCTTGCTCGCGCAGCAGAGGACGGCACGGTCGAGGTGCGGTCGCGCGAGCTCGAGCGTCGCGCGCGTCGCCTGACTCGGTACCGCGAGCACGACGAGCTCGGCGCCGGACAGCGCGGACGCGAGGTCGCTCGTCACGTGGAGGTCATCGGGGAATCGCACACCTGCGAGGTAGCGCGCGTTCTCACGCGTCGACTCGAGCGCCAGAGCTTCGTTCGCGCCGCGCGACCAGATGGTGGTCGAGTGACCCTGTCGCAGGAGCTGGATCGCGAGTGCGGTGCCGAACGCGCCCGCGCCGAGGACCGTGGTCTCCATGGTCATGAGGCTAACACCGAGTTGCGCAGAGCGAAGCGAACGGAGTAGGTCTTCTTCGCGATGCTGACACGACGTCTCCTCGGGCACGCGCTCGTCTTCGCCTGTGCCGTCGCGTCGCTAGGCGCGTCGTGCGGTCAACGCGCCGTCACGCTGATGCCCGGCATCATCAACAACCCCGCGAACCGCTCGCTGCGGCGTGCGATCTTCGGCTTCGCCGTCGACCGCATCTGCGGCGAGACGCGCTCTCGGAGCTTGCCCCTGCGGATGAACGAGGGTGAACCGAGCACCGGGCGCTTCTTCCCGAGCGCGTGCGCGGTGAACGAGCTGCCGAACGAGAACCTCTACGTCCAGTTCGTCGGGCACGGCTACGCTTGGACGAACGTCACGGGCCGCGTTGGGTTCGAGGCGTCGGCGTCGGTCGAGTACGCGCATGACTTCCTCGTCGAGGGCTCGTCGATGGTGGTCTACTTCCGCGAGGCGAAGACGACCGCCAGCTCGTGGAAGCCCGTCCTCTTGGAGCGGCGCGACGGCGGGGTCGCAGGGGGCGCGCTCGAGCTCCTCGGTCGGGACCCTGGCGGGGTGGTCACTCAGGGAGGGCAGCGAATCCTCGAGGGGCAGCTCGCGCGCGGCTTCACGGTGGTCCGTGACGGCGACGGCGCCGTGTCGTTCTCGATGGGCCTCATGAAGAAGGGCGAGCGCCCCCCGGTACCCTTCGACACGCGGAACGCGCGCCATCCGGTCGTCGCCAACGATCGCACCGAGCTCCACGCCGGGCAGCGTGACTACCTCGGGCCGTTCACGCTCGACGGCGACGGGCGCGCGCTCGTCGTCACCGCCGTCGTCGAGGGCGCGCCTTCGGTCGACGTCCTCGTGGTCGCGAGCGCGACCGGAGAGACCTGGCTCGCCCAATACGAGCGGTACGCGGAGACGGGCCCCGCGCCAGGGCCGACGCTCTACGACGACACCGTCCCCGCCGTTGCGGCGTACGCCGCGACCACCCCGGGTGCACCTCCGGTGACCCCACCGCCGTGGCGGCGCGCGTTCCCGCTGCCGGCGGGGAGCTACTACGTGGTTCTCGACCACTCCGCGACGGCGGGGCGCTCGGCGCCTCCGGCGTCACGGGGCGATGACCGCGCCGCGCTCGTCAGCTACGCGA